>JBBQQL010000010.1:0-46972 GCA_038215995.1 Lysobacterales bacterium | reverse complement strand
CGGGTGTATTTTCGTTGTTGGTGGGGGGGGCTGGGCTGGCTGTTGGTGATCTTTTTTCTGCTGGACGCGGCGGGGGGGGCCGGCTTCGACGGGATCTTTTTTCTGGTGGAGCCGGCCGCCGCCGCGATGCACTACCACCAGAGCCTGACCATTCGCCAGGACGCGCTGATCGTGGACATCGGCGGTGGTACCACCGACGTTGCGCATGCCCGGCTTGGCGGCGGCATCACGCCACAGATCGCGCGCAGCTGGGGCCTGCCCAAGGGCGGTACCGACCTCGACGTGAGCATCAGCCTGCACACCTTCATGCCGCACCTCGGCAAGGAAGTGATTCGCCTGCCCGCGCATCATTTTGTCGATGCTGCCAGCGTGCACAACCTGCCCCGCCAGCGCGAGTTTCAGCAGCACGACTACCGGCTGATCGATGAACCCTGGGGCGCGCGTCTGCGCGCGCTGCAGCAACCCGGCGCCACCACCCGACTGAACCAGACCGCCGAACGAACCAAGATCACCTTGAGCGGCGCCGAGCGGCATCGCGCCGAGCTGGGTTTTATCGAGGAGGGTCTGGGCGTCGACGCCGCCAGCGCGGATTTCCAGGCCGCCATCGAAGGCTTTCTGGGTCAGCTCGAACGCACCCTCGACAAGGTGCGCCAGGATCTGCCCGAGCCGCCAGCCAGCATCTTTCTCACCGGCGGCAGCTCACGCTCGCCAGCGATCCGCGCCTGCGTGGCAGCGTGCTTTGCCGGGATTCCGCTGGTCCATGGCGACCCGTCCCTGGGCGTCGTCTCCGGGCTCGCCGTCGCGGCGCTGGCCGCCACGGACTGAGCTGCCGCGCCGGCCACTTTTCAACTAGTCACGTGACGCCGGCGCATAGGCCATGCACTCCAGCTCGACCCGCGCGCCCAGCGCGAGGCCCGTCGTGCCGAAGGCGCTGCGCGCGGGAAACGGCGGTTTGAAATACTGCTGGTAGACCGCGTTGAACGCGGGCCAGTCCTCCATGTCCGCCAGCATCACCGTGCACCTGACCACATCCGCCAGGCTCGCCCCGTGACGCTGCAACACGCCGCGCACGTTCTCGATCGCCCGCTTCGCCTGCGCCGGCATGCCACCCGGCACCAACGCCAGCTTGCCCGGCGGCGAACCGATCTGGCCCGACAGCAGCAGGAAGTCGCCGGCGCGCACGGCCTCGGAGAACGGCAGCGCCTTGATGGCCGGATCAGGCGACGCGTAGAACTGTGCGTGCGCGCTGGCGCTGGATGAAGGCGTGCTGGCGGCCAGTGACACGGCTGGCAGCAGGCTGGCCAGCACGGCGATGGCGAGCAGGCGTCGATCGAAAATCATGGGCGTGATCCTCTGTGTGGAGCCACGCCCGAACGAGCGTGGCTGCTGCGCTTATACAGCTGCCCTGGCAGGCGGACAACGAGGGTTGGATTCGGGCGCTGAAAGCATCGCCCGCGAGCGGGCTCCTGCGCGGGCTAGACACCACGATGGGGCTCTTCAGCACGAAGCCGCCCGGATCGCTCCGGACGGCTTCGCGGATCCGCACGGCCCGCTCGACTCAGTCGACCGACGAGCCATCGAGGCCGCGCCGCTGCAGCAGCGGTTCGATCGTCGGCGCCTCGCCGGTGAAGTCGTGAAACAGCGCCATCGCGTCCTTGCTGCCGCCGCGCGAGAGCAGGGTCTGGCGAAAGCGATCGCCATTGCCACGGGTCAGCCCGCCGTTTTTCTTGAACCATTGCACCGTGTCCGCGTCCAGCACCTCGGACCAGATGTAGGCGTAATAGCCGGCCGCGTAGCCACCCATGATGTGGCTGAAGTACGGCGTGCGGTAACGCGGCGGTACGGCGGCGTAGTCGGTGCCGTTGGCTGTCAGGGCCGCCGCCTCGAATGCCATCACACCGCTGGCGGCGGGGATCTGGTCGGCCGCGGCCTGGTGCCAGCTCTGGTCGAGCATGGCCGAGCCGAGGTACTCGGTGGTGGCAAAGCCCTGGTTGAACTTCGCCGTGGCCAGCACCTTATCCAGCAGCGCCTTCGGCATCGCTGCGCCGGTCTGGTGATGCCTCGCATAGTTGGCCAGCACGCTCGGCCAGTCGGCCCACATTTCGTTGACCTGCGAGGGGAACTCGACAAAGTCTCGCGGCACGCTGGTACCGCTGAAATACGGGTACTCCACCTGGGAGAACATGCCATGCAGGGCGTGGCCGAACTCGTGGAACATGGTGGTGACTTCGTCCCAGCTGAGCAGGGTCGGACCACTCTGCGGCTTGGTGATGTTGAGGTGGTTGGCCACCACCGGCAGATAGCCGGTCAAGGCCGACTGGTTGACGTAGGCATTCATCCAGGCGCCGCCGCGTTTGGACGGCCGCGCGTACATGTCGGCCAGGAAGATCCCCAGCTGTTTGCCATCGGCATCGTAGACGTCATACACCAGCACGTCTTGCTGATACACCGGCAGGTCGGTGCGCTGCTTGAAGCTCAGCCCGTAGAGCTGGCCGGCGGCGTAGAACACGCCGTTCTCCAGCACGTTCTTCATTTCCAGGTAGGGCTTGAGCTGGGCCTCGTCGAAGTTGTACTTTTCCGCGCGCAGCTTCTCGGTGTAATACGACCAGTCCCAGGCCTGCAGCGCGAAGCTCGGCTCGCCCCGCGCGGCTTGTTCCTTGTCGATCATGGCCTGCAGCGCCGCGCCTTCGCGCCGGGCGTTGGCCACCGCCGGCGGCGCCAGCTTGCCCAGCATCGCGTTCACCGCCGCCGGGGTCTTGGCGGTTTCGTCGGCGAGCACGTAGGCCGCGTAGGTGGGATAGCCGAGCATCTGCGCCTTCTCGGCGCGCAGCTTCAGCACCTGCGACACGATCGCCGTGTTGTCGTACGGGTTGCCGCGACTGCCGCGCGCCACCGAGGCGCGATACAGCCGCTCGCGCACGGCGCGATGCTGCAATTGGGCCTCGGGCGGCTGGCCGGTGGTGTTGAGCAGGGCGATGGCGAACTTGCCAGCCTGCCCACGCGCCTTGGCCGCTGCCGCCGCCGCATCGATCTGCGCCTCAGTGAGCCCAGCCAGCTCCTCGCGCGTGTCGACCACCACGGCGGAATCGTTGACCTCGGCCAGCACGTTCTGGCTGAAGCGTGTGCCCAGTGTGGCCAGCTCGCCATTGATCTGCTTCAGACGCGTCTTGTCGGCATCCGAAAGCTTGGCGCCAGCTCGCACGAAATCCGTGTGATAACGCTCGATCAGCCGCACAGCCTGTGCATCCAGGCCAAGACCGTCCCGCGTGTCGTACAACTTTTCGATACGCGCGAACAGTTTCGGGTTGAGCGTGACGGCATCGCGGTGCGCGGCCAGCTTCGGTGCATAACGGGCCTGGATCGCTTTGCGCGCATCATTGGTGTCGACCCCGACCAGGCTGAAGAATACGGTCGAGGTGCGCTCGAGAATCTGGCCCGACTTCTCCAGCGCGATGAGGGTGTTGTCGAACGTGGGCGGCTGCGCGCTGTCGGCGATCGCCACCACTTCCTTCAGATGATCGGCCATGCCGCGATCGAAAGCCGGCGCAAAATCGGCATCGCTGATCTTGTCGAACGCGGGGTAATGCAGCGGCAGCGTGCTCTCCACAAAGAATGGATTGCGCGCATCGACAACCACCGAATCGGTCGGCGATGGGGAGGATTCAGCGCCTTTCTTGTCGGAAACCGTATCGGCGAAAGCAGATACCGAACCGGACAATGCAATGGCCATGGCCAGCGAAAGTGAGGGCTTCATCGGCACGAGACTCGGCAGGAGGGAACCCGAGACCCTAGCAAAGATGGCCGCTGCGCACCCATGACCAAAGGGCCATTGAACCACTCGGCAAACGGCCCATCACGCGGCGCCAGGCACGCATGCCGCACGAAACGAGCGGTCTCTTCAGGCTGCGCCCGTCTCACCGCCGGGCGAGCGATCGAAGGCAATCTCCAGCACCTGCATCGACACCATCTTGGAGCTGCCGTCGAGCTGGCGGCGGCCGACTTCGCGGAAGCCGAGTCGGTCATGGAAACGCGCGGATGACGGGTTGGGTGGTTCGATGTCGTATTCGCAGGTGATCAAGGGCACGCCGTCGCGCCCTGCACCTGCGCCGATATCGTCGTAAAGCCGGCGGCCGCAGCCACCGGCCTGGGCCGTGGCTGACACCACGATGCGATCGACATACAGGAAACGCGGGTAGCGCCGGGCGAACCAGTGATAGTTGGCGCCGTCATAGTCGGCTCCTTCGCGGAACGCAAGCAGGAAGGCTTCGACGTGGCCGTCGTGTTCGATCACGCGATGGAATGCCGCCGCCGCGTGCAGCGTAGCAAGGCGGGCATGATCGAGCGGGCTGAGCACAGCCACGAAGGCTTCGTTGAGCTCGAGGATCTGCGCAAAATCGGCAGGCGTTGCATCGCGGAGCATCTTGTTGCCTGGACGTGAGGTGAGTGCAGACGACGTGTCTGCAAGGTCTGCATCAACGCCATCATTGTGCCAGACCACAGCGGCGCCCCTCATGCGGCGTGCCCCAGGTGTCTCGAACGCGCTGAGCGGGGAAACTTCGCATGACGGCTTGCCTCAGCGAATACGTCAGGAGCACCGCTGCCGGCCACGCCGCTTCATCGGACTTCACAACACACCTAACGCGATACCCGAACGACTTTCACCGTCACGTCACAAACCGTTGATTTTCATTGTTATGTCACCTTCGCATCACAGCGAGAGTCAAACACTGTCAGCGTGACATCGCGGCGTTTCGCCGGATGCTGTTGTGATGGTCGAACTTCGACCGTCGTGCCGCAGGCCGATTCCCATGACTGTTTCGCTGATCTTCATCCTTGCCTCGTGCCTCGGCTGCATGGCCGCCATGCCCGGGACCGCCGAGGGTACAGAGCTGTCGTTCTCGGGCGCCATCGCGGAATCCACCTGCCGAGATATCGCCATCGACGCGGCGCGGTCCCGGGCAGCGTCGCCGGCGCATCCGCTGACCTGTGTTGCCCCAGGCGGCATCATCGCCTCGTCCACCAGCTATTCACTGAGCAAGGTCAGCTTGACCGGCTCCGAGCATGATCAGCTACTCAGCTATTTCGTTCACTACATCAGGGAAAGCCAACCTGCTGCGACGAGTCCAGTCTTGCTGACGCGCGCTTATTTATGATCTCGCGGCGGATGCGCATCGCGTTGATCACCGGCACACAAGATGGACAGCACCGGGCCGGCAGCCAGGGACGTTGCTGCAACGCCTGCAACTTCAGGTAGACCCCGTTGGTCCAGCCGAAGCCGATCACGTTGGCCTTGTAGCCAGCACTGATCCTGACGTCGGCATTGCCGCTGGCCATGTTGTATTTCTCGCGGATGGTGCCGTCGGCGGCGAGGCTGCGATCAATCGTGCCGGTGAACTTGTGCGCCAACCGACGCGCGTCGTCGTGGAAGCCACAGGCATCGAGCCCCTTGATTGCCAGCCAGTTGGTCGGCGCCCAGCCGAACGGCGCATCCCATTGCGCACCGCTGTCGTGGTCACTCATCTGCAGGCCGCCCTTGCGCTCGAACAAGGTGAGCTTGCCGCGCATGGAAGCCGCTTGTGCCGGCGAGGCCGCACCGGCCCACAACGGGTAGTAGCTGCTGACGAAGTGGTAGGTCGACGGCTTGCCAGCGATGAAGTCGTAGTCCATGTACATGCCCCGATCAGGCCGCCACAGGTACTTGTTGATGGCTACGCGGCGAGCAGCAGCAGCGGCGGCCCAGCGCTGGGCGTCCGCCTTCAGCCCCAGGCGTTTGGCGAAGTCATGCAGGTCGAGCTCGTAGCGGTACAGCAGGCTGTTCAGATCGACCGGCGCGTAGTGATGAGTCGAGCCGCCGAACGGCCCCATGCGGAAGGTGGTGTCGAAACCGGATTCGCGCATGGCACGATCACCGAGGAAATAGTCGGCGCGCAGTCGATAGCCCTTCGACCAGGCGCCTGCACACACTTTCGAGGCCTGCACGTCGCAACTGGCAACTTTCAGCGTTGCCATCTCGGCCGCGTCCGGATGCTGCGATGCCTTGAGCAGATAGCCCGGGTTCTGCGCCGGATGCGCCAGCAGCCAGTCGATCACACCGCGCAGGTAGCTGCTGTCCTGCATCTCCAGCACCGGGCTGGTGCCGCCATAGCCGAAGTAGCGTGCCAGCCCGGTATCGCCGGCACGGTGTTCCGGACGGGTCCAGGTCGAGTGGTCGCGCACTGCCAGCGGATAGGCCCGGCGCAACCATGCGGTCGCCGCAGCCTTGTCGGGGAAGCTGGCCGGGTCGTCCAGTACGGCGCGGATCATCGAGGACAGAAACGGTGGCTGCGAACGGGTCAGGTAGTAGCTGCGGTTGGCGTTGAGCACGGCACCGTAGTGCGCCACCTCGAACAGCGCGTTGTCGACCATCCCGCGCGCCATCGCCTCGTGCTGATCGGCAACCAGACCGAGCACGATGAAATAGCTGTCCCAGCCGTACATCTCGTTGAAAAAGCCGCCAGGCACCACGTAGGGATTGGGCAGGTAGAGCAGGCCCTGCTTCGGCAACTGTGTTGGCGACAAATCGCCCAGCTGCTGGATCACCCGCGGCAGCACCTGCACATCGACGTGGCAGTGCGCCGCGATGGCATCGAACCCCGCCGGCGTGGCCATATCCGCCGGCAGGTACAGCACCGGTCGGCTATCCATCTTGCTGTCCGCCAGCGCCGAGCAATCATCCATCGAACGGGTCAGCGTCGACCATGCATGATCAATGTAGGCCCGCGTCGCCACTGGATCAGGGACGGCCGCTGTCGCGGCGGTGACCGACCCCAGTGAGAAGAGGACGAGTGCAGACCATGCGTGGACTTTCATGCTCTACGGCCTGTGCTGCTGAAACGGCTGGTGGAATGGTTGACGAGCAGGTCGGACGGATACTGCCGCGGGACTAAAGAGGATCGGCATGCGTCTTGAAGTACTCCTGCAGGAACGCCTGCCGCGCGGCGCCGCGATCGACCTCGGTGTGCGTATGCGGCGCGATGGTCTGACGCAACAGGCCGCCGTCGGACTTGCTCACCGCCGGCCATGTCGGCAGGCCGGCGCGATTGGGGTTGCCGGTTTTAATGAACTGCGCGAAATAGCCTTCCATCGTCCGCGATGTTTCATGGTCGGCCGGGGTCCATGCATAGACCTGGTTGGTATCCAGATTGCCCAGTGCGTACTCGATCTCGCCGCTGTGCACCGCGCCAACATCGGGCTGCTCGCCCGGCAACGGATGACGCTTGGCCGGGCGCGGCTGGGCGAAGTAGTAGAAGAACACCGGCGCCTTGCTGCTGCGCCGTTGCAGATCCATCCAGCGCCAGGTGGTATGGGCGATGAAAAAATCACTGGCCAGCGCGGTGGCCGATTGCTTGACCTCGGCCTCGTCGGCACCGGGGTAAAGCGCCAGCGCACGATCGACCTGCTTGCCGAACAAACCCTGCAGCGCGGCACGGTAGTTTGCCGGCGTGGGCGGCTTTCCTTTCAGGATGGCGGGGTAGAACCCTTCCTGCGAATTGGAACCCAGCAACAGTGGCACCTGCGCCTGCGCGCCACGTGCGAACGTGATGGCGGGCGGCTCGCGCAGGAACAGGCCATCGATATCCACGTCGGCATCGCCGCTTTGCTCGCGGGTGGCCTGCAGCAAGGTATCCGCCGGCAACGCGCGCAACGCGCTCAGAGAATCGGCGCCAAGCTCGTCGGCGAAAGCCTGACCATGTTGCTGCATGGTCGCCAGGCTTACCGGGGCGATCGGCGCAATCAGCGCACCGCTCTCACCGATCGCCCGCGCGAACAGATGTTTCGACAACGGTGAGGTCATCAGCGCGCTGACCGCGATCGAGCCAGCCGACTCGCCGGCGATGGTGACCTGGGCCGGATCACCGCCGAAGCGGGCGATGTTGGCGCGCACCCAGCGCAGCGCGGCGACCTGGTCGAGCAGGCCGTAGTTGCCGGCGGCATGCTGTGGCGACTCCGTCACCAGCCCCGGTACGGCGAAGAAGCCGAACACGCCGAGGCGGTAGTTCACCGTCACCGTGATGATGCCCTTGCTGGCGAGGCTGGCACCGTCGTAACGCAGCTCCGACCCATCGCCGCCGACAAAACCACCGCCGTAGAAGTACACCAGCACCGGCAACTTCGTCTGCCCGCGGGCATGCCTCGTCGAACCGGGCGCCCACACATTGAGGTACAGGCAGTCCTCGCTCATGCCGTCGGCGCGGAACACCATGTCACTGAACAAGGGCAGCTGCATGCAGCGTGGCCCGAACTGCTGCGCCTGGCGTACGCCCTGCCACGGCGACAGCGCCTGCGGTGGTTTCCAGCGCAGGTCACCCACTGGCGGCGCCGCGTACGGAATGCCCTGAAATTCATTGAGCGCCACCCCATCGACGGTGGCCGGCTTGCCTTCGAGCGTGCCGCTCGGCAGCACCACCCGAGGAGAGGCAGGCGCCGCCTCGGCGGCGAACGCGGCGCTGAGCGAGGTAAGCATGAGACCGAAGGCCAGAACGATGCATGCCAGGCGGCAGGCGGGCGCGGAAAAACGTGGCGACGAGGCGGACATGAAGTAATCCTGCAAAAACCGAACTGCAGCCTAGAACATTCGCACCGCACGATCCACGCCCACGCAGCGTGCCGGGTCGCGCGAAAAAAAAGAGCCCGCCGAAGCGGGCTCGTCCATCTGCAGAAAGAGGGAGAGTGGGAAGCTGCGCCTCACGGCGAGAAGGGACAGCGCAGAGGGAGCTGCGCTGCTATTCGCTTATCGACGCCCGCTCGGGGAAACTTTAGCCAGCCTCGCACGCGTGCGGGGGAACGGCTTGCGCGTTGGCCTCAGCGATCATCGGTCCCTGCAGGTACCGGCCAGGATTCAGCCAACGCCGCCTTCCTGGCCGATCAGGTCAACCAGATGCCGCTCGATATCGAAGACGTGTGGGTCATCCGCATCAAGCTCGCGCAAGGCATCGGCCAGTTGCAGCAGGTAGTCGCGATTGGGACCACTGGGGCCGGAAGATGCCGCGATATGTCGGGCGATGTCGGCTTCCGCGGCCGGGCCAAGAAACGCCGCGTTCTCTTCGGTGGCGATGTAGACCAGGCCCTCGGCCGTGCGCTCTTCGCCAAAATGCAGCGCGGTGGCGAAACGCAGGTAACCGTTCTTCTCGCGTACGTCCAATTGTGCAAACGTGCGCGGTTCAATCAGATAAGCCATGCCCACGCAGGTGGCTTCCGCTTGCGGTATCAGCGTGACGACGCGGCCCGGTGCCTGCGGCGTGCCGCGATGATCATGCGACCCCTGCCACAAGCGGCGCACCCAATGCCTGATCCAGGCCGGACGCCGTTCGATATAAGGAAAATCGACCTTGTAGATCAGCGAACCGTAACCAAACAGCCAGACCTCGTCTTGGTGGTCGAAGACCTTCATGCGGCGGTTGGCGGCGATCGTGTCGATGGGCATGGTGTGGTTCGGCGGCGACTGGATCAGGTCAGACTACCGTGTCACGGCTGGGACCGGCAGGCGGCTTCAACCATGAACGGGCGGCGATGTCCACGGTTGCGGCCCGTTATTTTTGAAAACAATCGATTCCAGTCACGATTCATTAACGAACCAGTAGGTACATTAATGCCATGTCGTGAGACATCACTCCCACCGTGTGGCGAGGTCCCCCTCCTCTTCCACACACCAAGATGGATCCCCCAACCCGCAGACTCCCCTCTGCGGGTTTTTTCTTGTGGGTGTTGCGCTCAGCCCTCCGCCTCGTCGACGACGCCGTAAAGCTCCAGCCAGTCCAGGTAGGCTTCCACGGTCATGCGCTCGAATACCGGGGTCTCTCCCACGCGAATCGCCTGCAGGTATGAAAGATCGCCGATCAGCCCGGCGGTAACCGGGTCGCTTTCGATCCAGCAGCGGTGGTTCCAGTCGCGCCAGCTCTTGTCGTCACCGTGGTTGAGCGACGCCATGAAGCGCGTGGCCACGTCCTCGACCCATGCCAGCGCTTCCGCGGCGAACGCCGCCTGCACGAACAACGATGTCGTGGTGGGTTGCAGCGGCTGCCGGGTTATCTCCGCCAGCGCCCAGTCCCGAGCCGTGTGGTAGGTGAATGAGACAAGAAACGTTTGCATGGGCCTTCTTGGTCGGTAGTCGCTGCGGCGCCCTCATGGTGGGCAGCCTCATCGGTAGCAACGGTCGATTATCTCAGTTCGGCCCTTGCTGCGAAGGTGCCGACCGGCGGGCGACATCCCAGAAATCCAGCAACAACTGAAGACCCGGCGAGCGTACCTGCCGGTCACGCAGGGAAGGCAGGCCCGAAACCCACGCTTCGTTGGAAATCTGCTCGAGCACGCTGCGCGGCGCCTCGGCGAAAGCCATCTGCCAACGGGCGAACTCACGCACCAGGATCGGTTCATGCAACAGTTCGGTGAGCTGGCCATGCCGACGCGACTGCCTGATCCGGAAATAGACCGCGGCCACCGCTACCGGCGGACCCTCGAAATACTGCAGGAACAGCCCGTTGTGATGCAGCAGGGCGCCGCTGATCTGTGCTTTGGCGTTGAAGGCACGCGCGTCCATCAGCAGTTCATCCAGCTCACGCGTGTCCAGCGGCGTCACCGCCACGCTCTGATATGCCACTGCCACCAGCTGTTCCATACGAGAGCCCGATGCGTTCCGCCACGCGATGCACGCATCCATCGCCAAGCGCGACGTTACCTGACGACGCAGGCGGGGGCAAAGGGGCGCACTGACGCGACCAATACTGCCATGGGAAGCCGCCCGGCATATGCGGGCGACCACCAGCCGGTCACGCCCATGACCGATGGCAGGGCATGACTCCCAGCCCATGCCGTGGGTCGCTGTCGGGCACAAGCTGGATCGTCGCTGTTCATCGCACTCGCTGGAGGTCACCCATGCGCCAGTTCTCCCTCGCATTCGCCGTACTCACTGCCGGCGTCTTCGCCGCGCCCATCCATGCGCACGACATGCATGTGCATGCGTCGTGTTCGGTCGATACCGACTACGACATCGACGTGCAGCACAACGCCATCCTGTTCAGCCGCGCTGACGGCTCGCCGCACACGGTACGCATGCATGACGGCACGCTGCAGGTGGATGGCCGCACGCTGGCAGTAGACCAGGCGGATGCCGTGCGACTGCGCCGGTACGAAGCGCAGGTGCGCGCCCTGCTGCCAGAGGCGGCAGGGATTGCTCGGGAAGGCGTCGGCATCGGTTTCGATGCGTTGACCACGGTCGCCGCGACTTTTGCCGAACATCCGGATGAGCGCAGCGAGGTGATCCGCAAACTCACCGCGCAACGCCAGCGGGTGCTGGCGCAGATCGACCAGGGCATAGGTAGTGGGCGGTGGCGCCAGCACAGTCTGGATCAGTTAATGGATGAGGGCATGGGCGACGCCGTGTCGACCCTGGTCAGCACGGTCGCGGCGCGTGCCGTGAAAGCCGCACTCAGCGGTGACCAGAGCCAGGTCGCTGCACTGGAGGCACGCGCCGACTCGCTGGACAAGAGTATCGACCGTGCGGTCGAGGTACCGGCCCGGCGACTCGGTGAGCGAGCGGATGCGCTGTGCCCGCGCCTGGTCGCACTCGACCAGTTGCAACAGCAGCTCAGCCTGCGCCTGTCCGACGGCTCTGCACTGTCGCTGCTGACGGTGGCACAGGAACACGGGCAGCACGAACCCGTCGCCGACACGCAAGATCACTGACCCGGAAACACTTCGACTAGCGGCGCTTTTCCGTTCGCTCCGCCCAAGAAAACCCGGCCATGGGTAGCTCGTCACCTGCTGCCGCCTTCGAGGCGGGGCACCCCGACGGCCAGTGGGCGATGACCGCGGCGCTCGTCCCGCTGGCCGTGCCGATGGGCCGGCATCGCCGCGGCCGCCGCCTTCATGTCGTGGCCGCCCCTGCAGGCCTGGCCGCCTGACCGTTGGCCTCGCGTCGAGGGCAGCGCGCCCGGCGCCATCCACCCCGGTTCGCCGACCATGCGGTTTGCTGCAGCATGGGCAGATGTGCTGATATCGACACGGGGACCGTGGCGCGGAACGCCGATGGATGGCGAATCAGCCATGCTGCCCTGCCTGCCGACATGGCCGATGCGCGGGCCAGCCTCGGCACAACCAGGGAATCACAGAGCTTTTCGACCATGAAGGATCGTACCCTCGGCAACACCCCGCTTTCACTGCGGCGGATCGCCGAGCAATTGGGCAACAAGCAGCTGAACACGCTGGTTGCCACCTATGGCGAATACATCGCGTCACAGCGGCGCGTCATTTTCCTGATGATCGTTTCGGCCTGGACCCTCTACTGGGCCAGGTTCGCCGGCCCGGGGTCTGCGCGCAACACCCTGCCGTTTGAAGCATCACTGCTGCTGCCCTGGATACCGCTGGCGCTGGGGCTGGCACTGGCCTGGATGCTCGCCATTCGGTTCAAGCTGGTGCCACGAAACGATCTGTCGGACGGGTACGGCGCGGCGGCCAACATCCTCGGCATCGGCCTGATGCTGCACGTGGCCTGGAACATCTGCATCGCCATGATCGTGGTGATGCCCTTCACCACCATTCTGGTCGGTGCGCGGTTGGGTCGGCGCGCGTTCCTCGTCGCCATGCTGTGCACGGTGGCGGCCGTCGGCCTGGCCGCGCCGCGAGACTATTGGGTCAGCCGTCCCGCCTTCATTCCGTTTGCCTTGCTGCTGCTTTGTGGCCTGCCGCTGACGGTGAACCGCCTGCTGGCCACGCTGACCGAGCTTTCGAATGCCGCCATCCAGTCGCGCAATGCGCAGGAGCGCTTTCTGGCGATCATGAGCCACGAATTGCGTACGCCGTTGAACACGGTGATCCATTCCTCCGCGCTGATAGACACTCACCACCTTTCCGGCGAGGACCTTGCCCTGCTGCGCGCCGTGCAGGTCAACGCGAACGCGCTGCTGCAACGGGTGAACGAAGTACTGGATGTCACCGCGATCGCCGCCGGCGGGCTGCACATCCTGCGCCAGCCCTACCTGCTGCATGGCGTGCTGCGGCAGGTGCGCGACATGATGATCCAGCCCGCCCAGACCAAGGGCGTGCTGCTGCGGGTAAGCGAGAGCAGCAACGTCGAGCTGCAGCTGATCGGCGATGCGACCCGACTGGAGCAGTCGCTTACCAACCTGCTCACCAATGCCATCAAGTTCACCCCGTCGGGCGGTATCGTGAGCCTGGAGGTGACCACCACCGCGCAGTCGCTGCGCTGCGTGGTCAGCGATACCGGCATCGGCATCTCCGATAGCGACAAGCAGAGCGTGTTCGAGCCGTTTTTCCAGGCCGGCGTCAAATCGGCACACAGCAATGCACACCGCGGCGTCGGACTCGGGCTGCACATCGTGAAGAGCTTTTGCGACCTCTCCGGTGGCGGGATCGAGGTACGCGATCGACCCGGTGGTGGCACCATCTTCAGCATGGAGTTGCCGCTGATCCTGGCCAATCCGCACGCGCGATCGCTGGCCGACACCGAAACCGTCAGCTCGCTGGACAGCCACCGCCAGCAAGTTCGGCCCCTGATCTGCCTGGTGGTGGACGACAACGAGCCCAATCGCGAGATTAGCGGCCAGTTGCTGCGGCGCGCCGGACACGAGGTTTTGTTCGCTGCCGACGGCAGGCTGGCGCTGACCTTGCTGCGCGGCGGCCAGCACATCGACCTGGTGTTGCTGGACATGCATATGCCGGGCAAATCGGGTATGCAGGTGCTGGGCGAACTCCGCGACGAACCGGTTGCCTGCAACCCGGCCGTCGCCATGATCAGCGCGGATTCCGACCCGGAAGTGGTCGAGCGGGCGATTGGGCTGGGCGCGGTCGCCTACTTGACCAAGCCGATCATGATTCCACGCCTGCTGGGTCTGCTCGAACAAGTCGCCGGGCAGACCGCCCAGCGCATCGTCACCCACTTCGCGAAGTCCCCCGGGGCGCTCGATGGACCACTTTCCATCGACCTGTTTCGACGCATGTGCAGCGCGGACGAGGTCACCCGCTACCTGCACATGAGCGATGCCGGGCTCGCGCGCAGTTGGGCACAACTGTGCAAAGCCAGCGACGCGGAAACGCGAAGCTCATGCATCCACGACCTGAAAAACGTGTTTCTCGCCATCGGCCGGCAGAGCGGCGTCACCGCCTGCAGCCGGCTGCACCGTGTATGGACGGCAGGTGGCGAGTCGACCAATGCACTGAACCGGCTGCGCGCCGAAGTCGCTGGAACGCGTGCCTACCTCGCCGCGCAGCCGGAATTCCTCAAGCCCTGAGCAGATGCCGCTGCAGCGTGCCGTCGGCACGTACCTCCAGCGCCTCACCTTGGTCGCGCCAGTCGCTCAGCACGATGCGCTCGGCCGGTTCGCCGGCCGGCAGCGTGAAGCGATGGTGGCCAGGTCGATGGGTATGGCCGTGGATCAACCGGCCGACGCGCTGCGCCTGCATCAGCGTCATCACCGCCTGCGCGTTCACGTCGCTCAGCGGCATCCCGTCCGTCATCATCTGGCGCTGCCCATCGATACTTTCCTGGCGCAACTGGCGCGCCATCGCGCGACGCTCGGCCAACGGCATCGCCATGACGCTGGCCTGCCATGCGGGTGAGCGCGATTGTGCACGGAACGCCTGATAGGCCACGTCGTCGGTACACAAGGCATCGCCGTGGCTGAGCACGGTGGCTACCCCGCCCAGCGTCAGTCGCAGCGGATCACGCAGCACGTGCATCCCGGCCTGGCGCGCATACGCCTCACCCAGTAGAAAGTCGCGATTGCCATGCATGAAATAGACGGCCGTACCGCGCTCGGTGACGCCGCGCAGCGCATCCGCCACCAGCACGACCAGCGGCTGGTCGTCATCGTCGCCGACCCACGCCTCGAAGATATCGCCGAGCAGAAACAACGCCGGCGCTTGCGCGGCCGTGGTCCGCAGAAAGTCGAGCAGGATGCCGGTCAACCCTGGCCGACTCTCGTCCAGGTGCAGGTCCGAGATCAGGTACGCATGGGGAATGCTGAACGACATCTCGTGGGCCTGGCTCGAAGGTGATACGTGCGTTGCGATGGCTTGACGCCGCGACGACGCGAGGACCGCGCGACCGGCGTGGCCGAGCCTACCCGTTTCGCACGAGCTCGATCAACGCGTGACGCGGGCCTGCCTTGCCCCGGGTAAAGTAAGCCGCACCTGCCTGCCCCCGATGGGAGATGACTGGATGCGCGCTTTACTGACAGCGATTGGACTGAGCTGCATCATGGCACCCGCAAGCCCCGCGCTTGCCGGCACCATCTACACCGGCGACAAAATCGACGGCGCGCCGGTGATCAGCCAGCTTGCCGTCAACGACCTGGCCTGCGGCGCCAAGTATCGCTTCTGGTTTCAGGGCGCAGACAATGCCATCGGTCAACACGAGTATGTGCCGGTGCTGGTAGCCAAGGGCTGTGAGGCAGGCCCACGGCTCGGCTTGCAGTCGGGCCTGCACGGTGACGAACTCAATGGCACCCGCTCGATCCAGCTGGTCTTTGACGGCATCGACGTGAAGACTCTGAAAGGCGCAGTCATCGGAGCCATCGGCGTGAACCCCACCGGCATGCTGGCCAGCAACCGCAACTACCAGGAAGAAAGCGACGGCGGCGGCTACGAGGATCCGAACCGGGTCTGGCCCGGCAAGGAGCATGGAAGCGCGGCGGAAGTGCACATCTGGAAGCTGTGGAACAAGCTCTGGGGCGGCAATGTCGACATGATGATCGATATGCATACGCAGAGCCGCGGCACGGCCTACCCGCTCTTCGTCTACGCCGATGTCCGCAACCCGCAAGTACTCGCCATGGCGCGCCTGATTCCGGCGGATCAGATCAAGATGGACCCGGGCCAGCACGGGTCAGCCGAGACCACCTTCGATGAAAACCAGATCCCTGCCATCACCATGGAAATTGGCAGCGCCAAGCTGTACCAGTGGCCGTATATCGATAGAAGCGTGATCGGCGTGCGCAACGTGATGATCGCCAACGGCATGCAGCCGGGCAAGCTCGGCATGACCGCGGCGCAGGCGCATACCTACTGGGGCAACGACATGACGTCGGTGCGAGCCACCGTCGGTGGGTTTGCGCAGATCCTGGTCAAACTCGACCAGGACGTGCACAAGGGCGAGCGGATTGCGCTGCAGCGCAACCCCTTCGGTGACGTGATTCAGGTGTATCTGGCCCCGCTCGACGGTCGCGTCCTGTCGATCGGTGACGACCCCTTGCGCGAGCCCGGCGCCCTGCTGGTACGCATCCTCAGCCAGAATCCTTCGGCAGCCTGCAAGCAGGGCTGCTGAGCGATCGTGCATCCTCGCCTCCGGGGCCAGCGCAACGACGTTTGCAACGGATTCGTCGGGCACTGCCACCAAAAGCAGAAGGGGCGGTTTACTCCGCCCCCGGCTTGCTCAAGACAACGCTTCGCTTACTGGATAAGCGTCGATTCCTGCACGCCCGCCTGGCCTTTCTTGGCATCCACAACGTGCAGGGCCGATCCGGCGGCCCACATGCCCATCTTCACCTCCTGCCACACGTAGTAGATCTGCCCCGCGAACATGTCGATCGTGACCGAGGAGTCCTTCTCCGTCTTGGAGGTGATGGTGTGCGGCCCGGGCGGCAGCTGTTTTTCGATGAAGGTCTTCGACGCCGTGTCTCCCACCGAGACTTTGTCGATCAGCACCGGCATCTTGATCGCAGCGCCGAACACTTCATTGCGATAGATATAGACCGTGGCCTTGTCTGCTGCGGGCGTGAATGTCTTGGCTTGGGCATCGGCACTCTTGTTGGCCATCGGTACGCTTGCGCAACCGGTCATGACCATGACGCCAAGCATTGCTGAAAGCATCACTATCTTCTTGAACATGTTTCCCCCTGATTTTTTTTGGAAAGTTGCCCCGCGGAGCAGTCACCTGACGCAGGAATACATGCAATTTTCCGCACTGCTTCCCTGCGATGCCTGATTTCCGTGGAGGAACGAATAGCCGCCTGGATCCCCTGCGGCGAGACAAAACGTACCCGAGACGGCAATCAAAAGCGAGAAGCGAAAAACGCGCCATTTCATGCGTCCTGTCGCAGGATATTGCGTCCACTCGCTCAGCCGGGAAGGTGCTGTCGAGGTCGCACATCCTGCCCTGCAGTAATTACGCGTCAGAGCGACCAGCGCTGACACCGAACTCGATCGCACGAAGCCGTTGCTCCAGCGCACTCATCCTAGCCTTCGTTGTTATCGGCGCGCCCGCTCTCTCGTGCGGCCGATCACCCGCCGCAACAAGCTGATCCCGCGAACGGCTGGAAGCTCGCGGCTGCCCGCCTTGTTGCGGTGGCAGTTCGAAGCGTTCTTGCCGACTTTAATGCGAATGGCTATCATTTGCGTAAAGTACATCCTGACCCATCCCTTGCCATCGTCGGAGCATCCCCCTTGAACCATTTCATTCATCGCTACGGCACGCCATTGACCGCAGGTCTTTTCCTGGTCTCGGCGGTCTCGGGCGTGGCGCTGTTCTTTCACTGGACCTCGGCCTCCTTCCACTCCATGCATGAGTGGCTCAGCATGCTGTTGCTGGCGCCATTCGCCCTGCATATGTGGAAGAACTGGAAGCCGCTACTGGCGTACGCGAAACGCAGGACGCTGCTGGTTCCGCTGCTGCTCTCGGTGGTGGTCGCCGTGCCGTTTGCGCTGACGGCGGGCAAAGGTGGCCGCGCCGGCAACCCGGCATTCCAGACCGTGTCGCTGATGACCAGGGCCAGCCTGATCGACCTCGCGCCGGTGTTCCAGTCGACACCGGAAACACTGCTGCAACACCTTCGGCAACGCGGCTACAAGGCCACTTCCATCAGTGAAACGCCGAGCGCCATCGCCAGCGCCTCGGCGGTCAGCGCCAACGAAGTGCTGTTCTCGCTGATGCCTGCACGACGCGCCGCAAGTATCGAAAGCAACTGATCCGGCGGCGACTCCAGGCGCTTGTCTGAGCGCGCCAACCAGGCTCAGAAGGATCGTGCTACGGGGTGAGCCAGCGCGTAATCGATCGCCGCACATACCGCCGCTACCTGCGCCTCATTGCACTGCTCGCTGGTCGCGCGGGGGCTGTCGGGATAGACCTCGGTGGTGGTCCTGTAAGGCGCGTCGGTGATGCCCGCGCAGAGGCTGAGCTGCGTCAATGGGTACTCGATGACGCCGGGCGCGACCATCGGCGAGCCGATGATTTCGCCCCGCGCATCGGCCGGCGCAATGTGCGTGACCCGGGCCACCGCGGCGATCACCGCCTGCTGAAAGGCAGGCTGCGGATGCACGCTGTCGTCAACCAGATAGAAGCCGTCGGGGATCTCGCCCGGCTCCTGCGCCACGCCGTCGCGGGCGGCCAGCGCGGGGCGGAATTCGGATTCGTCGCTATCGGTGGTTTCGTGCAAATCGACGTGCACCAGTACCCGCTCGCGAAACGGCGCGACCAGGCTGATGAGCGCCGCGGATTCCTGCGCCGGGCTGTTCTCGCGGAAGGAGCGATTCGGGTCCACCGCGTTTGCATTCCAGCGATGAATCCGCTCATAAGCCCACGGGCTCACGCACGGCGCCACGATCAGGTTGGCCCGACCCGCATAGGCTTCGGCATGCTGCTCGAGAAACTGCAGCGCCCCGTGCACGCCGCTGGTTTCATACCCGTGCACACCGCCGGTAACCAGCACCACGGGAAGCTCGTCACGCCACGCATGACTCTTCAGTGCAAACAGCGGATAGCTTGCGGGCGCGACATCGAGGCGACCGTATTCCGTCACATCGAAACGCGAGCGCAACGCTTCGATCGCGCTCAGCACGTCGTGCTTGTAGCTGCGCTTGACGCTCTGGCGCGAACGCCATTGCGCGACTTCCTGCTCGCCCCAGGGCTGTCCGGGGGTACCGATCGGATAAGGTGCTTCACTCGTCATCGTAGCGCTCGCTTGCCGTGGCATCAGGTAAGCAGGTCACTGTAGCACCGGTGGAAAATGCCGAGAAAGCGCGCGCCGTCGTGGCGTCAGGCAAACGGGATGAATACAAAGTCAGGCCTGGAGCCGTAAAGTACGGCTGCAGCGGCCAGTGTGAACTTGTCCATCACTGCCCCAGCCCGTGCCAGCGCCCCGCACCCACCAGCATCAGCGAGCAGCCATCTCCAACATGAGCATCAAACCATCACCGGACTCGATGTTCAGCTCGCTTCGAGCGACCAGCAAGGTCGCGCTGATGCTGCTGGTGAGCCTGCTGCTGATGCCACCGCAATGGCTGCTGATGCGCTTCACGCGCGGGCAGGCATCCTTTGTGCTGCCGCGGCTATGGTTTGGCTGCCTGCGCCAGGCGCTGGGTATCCGGGTCGAGGTGATCGGCGCGCCGCGTGCCGGTGGCGGCACGGTCTTTGTGGGCAACCACGTTTCGCACTTCGACATCGTGCTGCTGGGCAGCCTGCTGCACGCGCGCTTCATAGCCAAGAACGAGATGGAAAGCTGGCCCGGCATGCGTCTGGTGGGCGAGCTGGCGCAAACGCTGTACATCAGCCGTCGCAGTCGTGATGCGGCCAGCGTCGCCGCCGCGCTGGCTGCACAGATGCGGCCGGACCAGGACATGGTGCTGTTCGCCGAGGGCACGACCTCGTCCGGCGAAAGCGTCGCGCCGTTCAAGTCGAGCCTGTTTTCGCTGTTGCTGGGCCGACCGGATAGCGACCCGGCGTGGATGCTGCAACCCTTCACCCTGGACCTGCGCAGCGTCGACGGCCGCCCACTGGCAAGCGGCGGTGATCGCGATGGCTACGCCTTCCACGGCGGCATGCTCGCCGGTGCGCACGTGGGCCGATTCCTGCGTTCGTCGGGCGCGATGGTACGAGTGGTGTTCCATCCGCCCATCGCCATCGCCGCCGGGGTCGATCGCAAGACGCTGGCGGCGCACGCGCACGCCGTCGTGCTGTCCGGACTGTCGCCCGGCACTGCCCCGGCCGACTCGCCCAGCAACCGCCCGGGCTAGCGGAAGTGCCCGTCGGGAACATGGCCCGTCGGGCGAAACGCACAACCTGACCGGTGTTTCACGGTGCAGGGCGGATCAACGCGATTGCGTCCACACCTGCTCGATATCGAGCTTCACGGCCGCCTCCAGCCCGGCTGCAGGCACGTCCTGCATGCCATGCACGCAGCCGTGCCGCATGCCGGCAAAATCGTTGTCGTGACGAAAAGTCACCGACCAGTGGACGCGGCCCGCGCTTGGCAGCTGGTAGTCCCCCTCGTAGGTGAACCCGTTGCTGGTCTTGCCGGTTATGTCGGCCATGGCGGAACTCCTTGCGCGTCATCGCCTTGCAGCATAGGCCTTTGGCGTCTGCAAAAGCCGATGCCATCTGACGACAACCACCAGACGGCCGCGTGCCGCCCTCCCGATGGGCCGTCGCCCTTATCGGACCCGTCACAAAGCGATGGTTACCATCGGGTGGTCAAGGCAATGCCTCGGTACGTTGTGGACCATTCGAAGGAGAGACAGATGCACAAGATTCCTACTGGTAGCTGGGTCGTGGTGGCCGATGGCACGCAAGCACGTTTTTTTCTCAACGTCGGCAAGCACGACACGCTGCACCTGAAGCAGGAAGAGCTGATCAAGCCCGACATGATGGATGCACAAGGCCAGGGGCCCGCCGGCCATCGCCCGATCGAGTCAAGTCACGAACAGACCGACGAGGCCACTTTCACGAAGCTGCTCGCCCATCGGCTCAACGCGGCTGCGCTGACCCAGGCGTTTGATCACCTGTTCCTGATCGCCGACCCGAAGACGATGGGTGAGATCCGACCGCAGCTGCACAGCGAAACCAGCAAGCGCCTCACCGGTGAGTTGACCAAGACGCTGACCAATTCGACGCTGGAAGAGATCGAGAAGATCCTGAAAGCGAACGAGTAGCCGAGGCAGGGCCTGAGCGCTCAGCGGCAAGGTGCTCCAGGCGGTGCGCGGACCCTGGCGCCACCAGCGGCATCACGGGTATCGCCGACCGCGGGCCGGCGGGGCAGCAAGCGCGCCGTGCTGGTCGCGGTTTGGCTGATCAGCCACCAGCCAGTCGGATAGCCACGAACATCACCGCTGCACCCAGCACGGTCATGACAGTGGTCAGCCCCTTGGCGTGTCCATGGTAACTCTCGGGTACCAGGTCGCTGGCGCCAATGTAGAGAAAGAACCCGGCGAAACCTGCCAGACCCAGACCCAGCATCGGCCGCTGCAGCGTGAACAGCAAGGTGGAGGCGGCGCCCAGAACCGGGGCAATCGCATCCATCAACAGCCACCGAAAGGCCTTGCCGGTGCTGCCCTTGTTCTTGAGAATCAGGCCGACCGTGTTGATGCCGTCGGAAAAATCGTGCACCAGCACGGCGACGGCGACCACGGTACCCACGCTGATGGAGACCTTGAACGCGAGGCCGATGAAGAAGCCATCGAGGAAACTGTGCACAGACAGAATCGCGGCGCCCAACGCGCCTCGTCGCGGCGTATGCCGATCCGCGCCATCGGCACCGCCGTGCAACGCCACGGCACGGTCCAACACCATGTAGACAAGAAAGCCCAGCGCCAGCGCAGCCATCGTGCTCGGCATGTCAAAGCGACCTGCGGTCAGCGCGATGGATTCCGGGATCAGGTTGAACAGCACGACACCCAGTACCGCGCCGCCGCTGAACCCCAGAATCAGGTGCAGGCGATCGCGAAAGCGCAGGGCAAACAAGCCGCCCAAGAGGGTCGACACGAACGTCGCCAGGCTCACCAGCACGACCGTCATGCTCAGTTGCACGAGATCATCCTCGCGCCCGGCATACCCATCCGCACGGTCATGACGAGCATGCCGGGGGCACCGCGACATATATTCTGCTTGCTCCATCGCATGCGAGCACGGTCCTGTGGAAGAGGGATGAGACGCGTGGCATTCTGCCCTACTGCAAACCGTAGATGGTGACGGAGAAGATAAACCGCAAACCAATGGCATCGGCAAGTAGACCGATGTTTCAGAGAACGCCACGAAGCAGCCCGCCGCGCCGCATCGCCGAAGTGAGCTTCTCCGGCCCCCGCAGCACGGGCGCCAAACCACCGTCACGTGCCAGCGCATTCACCACGCCGCCCTGCACCGTCTCGGCCAGCAGCCGCAGCGCGCGAGGTTGGATTTGCCGCTGCCATTGGCACCCGTCACCCGGTTGATCTGGTCCAGCGACGGCAGCAGCGAGCGCAGTGAACAGTAATTGGAATCGCCAGCGTGATCAGCCTTGGGGGGACGTCCTGGTCCGGTACGCGAACTATACGGCCCATGCCGTAGCGCTCACACGGCCAGCTTTGACGGCGGCAGCATCGCTCACACACCGATGCCAAATCTTGCAGACACCACTTTCATCATGTTCGTCTCGTACAAGACATGATCGCTCCCGCCCCCTATTTTCTTGGTTGGGCGAGTCGTAGCGGCCCCTCGCCGACCACCTTGTGCGGTGGTCGGCGGCACTACCCCACCATTGATTGGAGCATCCCATGAGCAAAGTGCTGGTTCTCTACTATTCAACCTACGGGCATATCGAAACCATGGCCCAAGCGGTCGCCGAGGGCGCCCGCTCGGCGGGCGCCGAGGTCGACATTCGCCGTGTGCCGGAAACGGTACCTGAGGAGATCGCACGCAACGGCCACTTCAAGCTCGACCAGGCCGCGCCGGTGGCAAGCATCGAGGAGCTGGTGAACTATGACGCCATCATCGTCGGCACCGGTACGCGCTTCGGCCGCATCTCGTCCCAGATGGCGGCGTTCCTGGATCAGGCTGGCGGCTTGTGGGCGCGCGGCGCCCTGCACGGCAAGGTCGGCGGCGCCTTCACCAGCACGGCAACCCAGCACGGCGGCCAGGAAACCACCCTGTTCTCGATCATCACCAACCTGCTGCATTTCGGCATGGTGATCGTGGGCCTGCCGTACAGCCACCAGGGCCAGATGACGCTGGACGAAATCGTCGGCGGCGCGCCCTACGGCGCCACCACCGTGGCCGGCGGCGATGGTTCGCGCCAGCCCAGCGAGATCGAGTTGAACGGTGCCCGTCACCAGGGCGAACTGATCGCCCGTACGGCAGCCAAATTGGCCAGCTGAATACCGCTTGCACGGCCCGCCCGCTGCGCCGTGCAAGCACCCTGCTCGAAAGCAGAGCTTGCTGCTCGACCCCCTCAGAACCTGCAGTCCGCCATGCAGCGGCCGTCGCGCGGAAGGTCTTCAGAAGTGTCCAGCCCGCCAAAGCGAGCGACCGGAACTCCAGCCATCGCATCGGGGCCGGCCAGCCGCAGCTTCACGACCATCCGCCGACGCCCCAGTTGACCCGTTTCACGAACGCGCCAGCACGCCACGCACTCACACAGCGGACAAAGGTGGCACTCGATCGCCTTGCTTCGGCAAAGGCCTGCGTGCATCCGACGACGTGGATGCCTTCGTTCTCTTAAATCATGTGCCCGGAACACAGCGTACCGGCGGCAGACCGTGCAGGCGCCGTCAAACCACTGGTGCACCGCGCCGCAGTGGCGTGCGCCTTCGATCAGCATCGCCTCTTTCGCCATGGGTCGACGAGGGTCAATTGGCAGCAGGAACTTCCATCTGGCCTTGTCTCGCAGGCGGCGCTCGAATCACGTTTTTTTTTGCGATTGGACCCAGTTTGGCGTACCGCCAGTCTTGCTGCGCCGATGCATGTCACGACAGTCTTTACTACTGCACGCCATCGGCAGGGCCACGCGGTTTTTCACATGGCATCAGTCCATGCGGCGTCAGGTGTCGGGGAGATGGATTGCATGCGCAGGTGAGGCAAGGCCAGCGCCCGACAGAAAGAAGGTCTGACGCTGAAAGCCGACGACGGCAAACATGAGACACCGGCCGAAGGGTCTGGCAGAAACGGCGTTGCAGCGATGCGGCGCCGTTTCTTCTTGAGGGCAAAGGCGTTGCCTGTTGGCCCTACTTTCCGCTGCTGTTCGGCAGCGGCTCCAGGTCGAAGCTGATCGTGGTGATCTTGCGATCCAGGCCCTGCACGACTTCGCTGGTGAGGTCGTTGGTCATGTTGCCGCCGAGCACCGAATCACGATTCAGCAGCAGTCCGCACTGGTGGGATTTGTAGCTGGCGGAAAGAATCGGCTGAGCCGTCTCGCCGATCCGCTGCATGACCTTGTTGCGGGTCAGCTCCATGCGTTGACCAAGGTCGCGCGACTGGGCCTGGAACGCCTGCACACGCTGCTGCAGGGCAGCACCCTGTTGCTGACGCTGCGCTTCGCTCAGTGACGCCGACTTTTGCTGAAAGCTCTGGATCTCCGCATCCAGCGGCTTGCGCTGGTCGGCTACCTGACTGCGTGCCTGCTCGGCCAGTTGCTGCAGCCGCTGAGTGGCAACCTTGCCCACTTTGGCCTGCGCAAAAATTGCTTCGCGCGAGAGCAGGCATATGCCGGTCACCGGGCTGCCGCCGAGCTCGTTGGCTGCATCGGCAGCCCGGGCGGATGATGCCGGAATGGCGCACAGGCCAGTCATGACGACGAGGGAAGCGACAAGCGAGGAGCGAAGCAGGTTCATGAGATGTGGTCCCGTAGAGTTGAAGTTCATGCGATTCATCGACTCTGCAAGAGCCGCGTGGTTCCCGAGAATAGTCGATCCACGCCCCAACCTGCCGCAGCATCCGCCACGCGATCCCGGCCGCCTCAGGCGTTATGCCACCCCGATTCCCACCGTGCGCCAGCGGAATGCCGGCGCGCTTCCTTGCCGGCATTCCGGCGAGCGGCATGAACCACGCTGCCATTCAACCGCGCCAGTTCGCGTGCGCATCCCAGAACGCCGCACTGCGCCTGCAGGCTTCGCGATCCAGCGCCACACCAGAGCCTCCCTCGGCCACGCCCAGCGCGTTGCGCAGCATGGTGATCGGCACCATCGGAATCTCCTCCGGCTCGCTGGTGTAAAGGCATCCGACGACGCCCCAGTCGGCATTGATCGGCGCCCCTTCCTTCGCTAGCTGCTCACGGCTGTACAGGATCGGCAGCAGGTAGCGCGCGACCGGCGCGTCGACCCCCTCGAACCAGCGGACCAGCACCGGCAGCTCCTCCTTCGAGCGGGCCTCGTAGCCCGAGCGCAGCAGGTGCCGGTTGGCGTCGGTGATGGCTACCGCCATGCAGCGGGTGGAGGTCCAGTTGGCGTGCGCATGCAGTCGGCAGAACGATGCGTAGCCCGGCAACACCTTTAGCGGCTCCTCCTCATTCAGGCGCCGCTCGAATGCCTCGGCGCTGCAGTCCTGGATGGTGTTGCGACGCGACTCGCGCGGAAACAACCGGGTGCGGGCGAAGGGTGTGAGAACGATGGACATGGCAAGAACCCTGGAAAGCAGCGCACGAGGTTAGCGCGTGCGCTGCACGACATCGGCAAGATCCGACTGGCCGACGCGACCTTGCTCAAGGCCGGGCCGCTCGATGCGGACGAGATGGCACATGTTCGCTGCCATCCTGATTTTGGAAACGCACTGCTCGATCAAATCGATCTTCTGAGGCCCTGCGCGGAAATTGCCTGCTGTCACCATGAGTGCCGGGATGGCAGCGGTTACCCGCGCGGGCTGCGCGGCGAGCAGATCCCCTATGCGGCGCGGCTGTTCAGCGTAGTCGACGTATGGGATGCGCTGATTCATGGCCGTGTCTACAAGAAGGCCTGGAGCGATACCGATGTGCGCGCGTACATCGAGGCTCATGCGGGCACGCAATTCGACCCCGACCTGGCCACACTCTTTCTCCATCACTACAGCGAGGTGGTGGCTGGAGAGGAAAGCGGTGCCGGCCATGCCCCGAGGGCCTGGAATCTCCCGGCCATCGAGCCGAGCGGCGTGTACTCGCCTCGCTGACGCGGGTGACAAGGCGCGGCGCATGCGGCATGGCGCAGCATGCGGCATGGCCACAGCGCGTCCTGCATCAAGCCGCCACGCTTGTCGCTATCTGCAGTGCTTGAGCTGGGCACCGTACTCGCGAGCAAGGTGGTCGACAGCGTCGGCGGTTTCGAGCAGGTGACGATCGTGCCGCCACTGGCCGCTGCGGTAGCCACCGATGCCTTCGTGATAGGCCAGGTAAAGATGCCGGGGGTCCCACTTGGAGATGCCCAGTTCGCGATGGATGCGGTCGGTGTACCAGCCGAGAAAATCGAGCGAGTCGTCCATGTCCTTGCGGCTCTTGAACCAGCGACCATTCGCTTTGCGATACTCCTGCCACACCGGATCCTGCGCCTGCGCGTAGCCATAAGCACTGGAGCGGCGCGGCAGCGGGATAAACAGGAACCGCGGCCGCGCCGGGCGAGCCTTCTCGCGGAAACCGGACTCCCGCTGCACGAACGCCATCAGCACCTGGGCGGGCGTACCCCAACGCTTCTGCGCCGCGCGGGCATCGTGGTACCAGCTCGGGTACTGATCGAAGATCTGGCAGATGTCGTGACTGTTGCGCGGCGGCGCCGTGGCGCAGCCCGCCAGGGTGAGCAGGCCCGCTACCAGCAGGGCGAGGCCGAGAGGTCGAGCCATCGTGGCATTCCATGCGCTGAACATGCTCTCAGGGTAACAGCGGCCGTCACCTGCCATGGCGTACGGAAAGGGCCACCGGACGAACTCGCTCGCATCAGCCGCACCAGCGACGCCGCGAACAAAGGGGCGTGGCGCATGGCGCACGGATGGGCACTTGCACGTGGCGCTGAGCGGATTGCGCTCCGCCACGCAATCCCGCGCAGGACGTTCGATCCGCGCTCAGGCAGCGGCCGCGCCTGTAACACCGTTGCCACGCAGCGGCTGGCGCGTCGGGCTTCAGTCTTTGCGTGACAGCCGGTATACCACCGTGTCCAGCGCATTCACCTCCGCGGCGATGAAGCCGGGTTCTTGCAAGAGGACGTCGCGGCGTTCCAGCATCACGACGTCCCAGTCGCGGCTGTAGAGCTCGCGCACCTCGGCTTCGAACACGGCGAACGGTGGGCCCTGTTTTTCGTGCTGCGGATACTCCAGCGTGATCAGCAGCCCGCGGCAGCGCTCGGGAAGCAGCGCATGCAACTCGTGCACGTAGCGCTGGCGCAGCGGCGGCGGTAACGCAATCAGGGCGGCACGGTCGTATACCGCCGCACAGCCGGCCAGCATCTCGGCATCAAGACCAAACACGTCGCCGCAGATCAGCTCGATGTCGCCGGCACGATAATGGCGGCCATGGCGCGAGTCGTGCACCTGCGGCGTCAGGCCGTATTCGTCAAAGAACTGCGCCACCGCCAGCGGCGACAGTTCCACCCCCAACACGCGGTGTCCCTGTGCCGCCAGCCAAGCCATATCCAGCGACTTGCCGGCCAGCGGCACGAACACCTGACTGCCCGGCGACAGCGCCAGCGTCGGCCAGTACTCGAGTAGCAACGGCGTCGGTCGCTCTTGGTGGAAACCGATGCGGCCATCGCGCCAGCGCTGGTGCCAGAAATCAGGGTCCATGGTGTGTCTCCTGTTGGCGTGGGATCGAACGAGGCGAACGGTATCAGGTTGGCCGCAATCGGACTCCTGCCACGAAGCCCAGCCTGGCTGACGGCGCGAAGCAAGCGGGTGGTATTTGATCTGACTCGACTTCCTCCGGCCCCTGCGTCGAGCAATCCATTGGCATTTCAGTTTGTCCCGAACCAGGCCTTGCCCGATGTTTGAGCAGCAGGAACAAGCACTTCTCGGCGACTTGAACGCACGGATAGCCTCAGTACCGTCATCGCTGCAGACCACCCAATAGCCGTACCCGGAGGGTCCCATGGCCCACAAAGCTGGACCGGCATGTCTGTATCAGCGTTTTCGGGCTTCAGTGCCGCGAGCCCGGAGGGAGCGCCGCTGTAGCGTGCGCTGCCAGACGCGCGTGTCACTCGACCATTTTCCCCGAGAAGCTTCGTGCACGAATAAATATCAGACCCACCTGCTGCATCGGCGGCGCCGGCAACGGCCCGCAAAGGCAGGAAAGTCAGCGTAGCCATTTTCATCATGGAGGCTTGGCACGGATGCAGCAAAACCTCCACCGATCTTGCTGCGAGGCCAGCCTGGTGAACAAGCGAAATCGGCAGGACGATGCAGCGAGCGGAGTAGCGATTGGCGATGGTCAACCCGGGCCAACCGTGATCCCGTAGCACCCTGTGTCGTTGGCGAGCACCGGCGAAGATTACGTGGCCCTCACCCGGTGCCGGATACCCTGTTTTATCCAACACAGGGCAGCGATCCCTGGAATCGCCGCCGCCACCCTACCGGAGATTTACATGCCGTTGATGCGCTTCGATGTTGTCCAGGGCCGCAGCCCAGATCAGCTCACCACCCTGCTCGACGCCGCGCACCGCGCGGTGCTCACCGCGTTCAAGGTGCCCCCGCGCGACCGCTATCAGATCGTGCACGAGCATGCGCCCAGCCACTTCATCGTGCAGGACACCGGGCTGGATATTCCGCGCACCGCCGATGTGGTAGTGGTCAGCGTCACCAGCCGACCTCGCAGCCGCGAGGAAAAGCAGACCTTCTACGCCGAGCTGTGCCGCGAGCTGGGGGCCAGTTGCGGCATCGCCCCCAGCGACGTGATGGTCTCCATCGTCAGCAATAGCGACGAAGACTGGAGCTTCGGCCAGGGCCGCGCCCAGTTCCTCACTGGCGAGCTGTGAGCTGCGTCACTTTCACCGGCCATGCTGCGCGGGCGGTGCGGCAACGGTAGACTTTGCCGCAGCCATAGCGCGTATCCGGTGCCGTTTCCCGCCAGGCAAGTCGGCCTTTTGGTGCGCGACGCCGCGCTTGCACGGTGACGCACTGACGCCTCCAGGAGCACTGCCATGCGTCATCCCACCGCACCGCGTATCGCCATCATCGGAGCCGGCATGGCCGGCATCACCTGCGCGCGCGCACTGCAGGGTATGGGCTGGTCACCGGTGCTGCTGGAGAAAAGTCGGGGCGTGGGTGGTCGCCTTGCCACCCGACGCAGCGCCGAGGGACACCAGTTTGACCACGGTGCCCAATATGTCACCGCGCAAGAGCCGTCTTTTCAGAACATGCTGCAAATGCTTGAGCGGCAGCAGTCGGCGGCCACATGGGCACCGCTCGACCCGGCCCGCACCACGCCGCCGCCGCAGCGGTGGATGGTCGGCACCCCTGGCATGAGCGCCCTGCTCAAACCGCTGGCCGCCACACTGCAGTTGCACACCCAAACCACGGTCACGGCGCTGAGTCGCGGCGTCGAAGGCTGGTATCTGCATACCGACACGCAGGCCGCGCCGGGGCCGTTCGACGCCGTCGTCTGCACGGCGCCCGCGGTGCAATGCCATGCCTTTTTCGCGGATTTCCCGGCCATGCAGGCGGCGCTGGCACGGGTGCGCATGGCGCCGTGCTGGGCGGTGATGTTGCACTACACCGAGGCACTGCCGGTGTCGTTCGATGCCCGCCGCTACCAGACAGGCGCGGTCGGCTGGCTCGCGCGCCAGGCATCGCGGCCAGGCTACTCAGGCCAGCCTGACAGCTGGGTGCTGCATGCCCGTGCCGAGTGGAGCGAAGCCCATCTGCACGAGTCCGCCGAGCATGTCCTGGCACAACTGCAGCAGGAACTGGCGGGCTTGCTGGCTACCCCGTTACCGCCGGTCAGCTACGCCGCCGCTCATCGCTGGCGCCATGCACTCACCACGCTGCCGCTGGGGCAACCCTTCCTCGCCAACGACGATGGCAGTCTCTATGCCGCTGGCGACTGGTGCCTCGGTGCCCGTGTCGAATGTGCCCATACCAGTGGGGAGGCCGTGGCGGCCGCTCTGGCCAGGCGCTTCCGGCTCAACGAACGCCCGGACCGCGATCAGCTGCCGGAGCCGGGTATGGAGTCAACTGCGCTTGACCTGCCCCGTCCCACGTCCCTCACCCGTGACCACAGGTAACTCATGCACAAACAAGATCGCGAGCTGAAGCAGGCCTGTCGCTTCGTACTCTCACGGCCGCTGCCGCCCCCCGCGGCCGAGACGCTGGCGCGTCTGGCTGCGCACCCTGCCGCGGTTGAGGCCATCGACGAATATGGCGCTGGCGGCGCCGTCGCACGGCTGGAGCAAGCCACGACGCAACGGCTGGGCAAGGATGCGGGGCTGTTCTTCATCAAGGGCGTTACCGCCCAACTGTGCGTGCTGCGCGCGTATGCGCAGGCGCGCGGCTGCGGCAACGTGGTGATCCATCCGATGAGCCACATGGACATCGACGAGGCCGGTGCGCTCGAGCGGGTGACCGATCTCAAGGCGATCCGCCTGGGTCGGTTCGAGCCGTTCACCGCTGCGATGCTGCAGGCCCTGACCGAACCACTGGCCGCGGTCGTGGTCGAGCTGCCGCTGCGCAGGGCCGGCTTTCTGCTGCCCGACCTCGATGTCTTGCGCGCGATCTCGGCGTGGTGCCGAGAACACTCCGTGCCGCTGCATTTCGACGGCGCGCGCATCTGGGAAGCCGCCGCCGGTTATGGCCTGTCCGTGGCCGAACTGACGGCCCTCGCGGACAGCGTCTACGTGTCGTACTACAAGGGCCTGGGTGGGCTCGGTGGCGCGTTGGTGGCCGGCTCCGCCACATTCGTCAACTCGTTGCGCGTGTGGAAAACCCGCTACGGCGGCGATCTGTTCACCGCCTACCCCTATGCCATCTCCGCGCTGGACGGCCTTGAACGGCTGGCGCCGCGCCTGGGCGAGTTCGTCACCCGTGCCCGCGCGCTGGCCGCGGCATTGACCGAGCTGCCGGGTTTGATCGTGCAACCTGAGCGGCCGCATACCAACGGGTTCCAGCTGTGGTTGCCGGGCACCCCGTCCGCGCTGACCGAACGCCAGCGCCGGTTTGCTGCCGAGCAGAAGTTCTGGTTGTTCGACGGGTTCTCCGAAGCACCACTGGCCGGACATGCGATGGCCGAAATCCAGATCGGTCCGGCCTCGGACCACTACCAGACGGCACCGGCCGTCGACGCGATCAGCCAGTTTCTGCGGTACGAATCAACGACAAGCCGGCCCTGACCGGCTTGCTGCCACCACCGCCGAGCCGGTCGACTCCCGACACAGGCGTGATCCAGCTCCGCCATGCCACTGCCGACACGGCTGCCCGTCTCCATGCCGATAGCGGGCTCTGACTCAGGCAGCTCTCACTCTTTCGCGGCACGCGGCGCCAGCGCGGTGCCGGGCTTCCACTGCGGTGGTGAGTCGCCGTTCGCAACGGCCGCCACCAGGCCGTAGAAAAAGCGGTTGAACTTGCCTGCCGCGGCCCAGTCCATTGGCTGGGTCAGATCATCCTGCGGGCGGTGGTACTGCACCTGATACCAGTGGCGATAGCGCTGCTCCGCGTCAGTGCCCGGGCGATAGCCGAAAACGAAACCGGTAGCGGGAATGCCCGCCTGCATGAAGGGCCAGTGATCCGCACGACGCAACAGGTTGCGCTCGGGCTCGGGGTCCAGTTGCACCTGGATGCCAAGCCCCGAGGCCACCGTGCGAACCGCGTCACCGAGCGTGCTGTCGTTGAGCCCATGCACGGTGAGCAGGTCCAGCGGAAAGATCGGGCGAACCTGATCGAGGTTGATGTCGGCCACGATCGAGCCGATCGGCAACGTGGGATGGGCCACAAACCAGCGGCTGCCCAGCAGGCCTTTTTCCTCGCCGGTGAACGCGGCAAACAGCACCGGGCGGCGAAACCCCTTGCCATCGCGACGTTCAGCCAGCCGCTGCAGCAGCGCCACATAGGCGGCGTCGTCCAGCGTGCCGTTGTAGATCGCGTCCCCCTGCACCGGCTCGCCGTGGCCGTAGCCGTCCAGATGGGCCGAGACCACCACGGTCTGGTCGTGCAGGGCTGCGTCGGTGCCCGGCAACAGGCCCAGCACGTTGGCCGAGGTGATCACCCGATGCTGCAACTGGAAATGGGCCCGAAAGTGACCCGGCACGTCAAAGTGCGGCAGCGGTTTGCCGGCGCTGCCCCAGGCAATCAACTGCGCGGCATCATGCCCCGAGCCCGCGATGGCCGGCGCCAGGGCCTGCGCATTGAGCAGCGCCGTGAGCAGGTGATCAGCCGCCGCTGGCGGCGCACCCACGGGTGCAACCATCCGTGCATAGGCCATCGGCCAGCGGGTGGGTTCCACGTCGTATCCGGGGTCGGCGATATCCAGCATGCCGACGGCACCGGCCTGCTGCGCCGCCTTCAGACGATCGGCCCGACGGGTCAGACCCGCCCGGCTCCAGCCAAAGCAAAGCACGACCTTGCCGCGCGCCTCAGCCAGCGTGCCCGGTGCGCAATAGCCGCCGAACATCATCGGCGCTTCGAGCGTGCCCGGCATGCCCGGCGACGTGCGCGGAAAGATGTCGTACAGCAAACGCAGCGAGTGCTTGCCCACCGCGATATGCGTGCCCTGGCTGGTGATCTGCCAGTCGTCGAACCGGATCGGCTGGAACCATGTGCCGCCCACGCCCGCCGGCTTCAGCCCCGCGGAGGCGAATCGCCTGGCCACCAGCCTGGCCGCGCGATCGTAGCCGGCTGAACCGATGTCGCGCCCGGCCATTGCATCGTTCGACAACGCCTCGGCAGCCTGCCACCAGGCGCGCGTATCGGGATCGGTGATCTCGTGCAGACGCGGGTCGGACACCTGCGCCGCCAGCGTCGGCACCGCCGTATTCAGCAACAAGAGGCCAAGCAGCATGGACGTCGACTTCATGACCTTCTCCGGATGAGTGCTGGTATCTGCACCATGGCGAACGTACTGGGGGCCGAACCGGCTGCCCACCCACCTTGAACAGTGCGCGCTGATTCGAGCTTCGCTGGACTTACTTCGTCCCGCTTTCGGATTCCGCCGCCTTCTGCGCGAGCTCCTTGATCCTGAGCACACGCGCCAGCTCAGACTTCTTGAGGCCTTCGCGCGCCTCCTTGATCACTTCGTGTGCCAGATTCTGGCTGGTGTGATGCCGCTTCGCATCGATGGCAGCATCCAGCCGCAGCTGGGCGAACCTGATCGCTTTGTCGACGCGGTAGAGGGGACCATGCGGGTTGCTGGTCAGCGGTGGGTCGTAGGTTTTCGTCATGGCGTTTCTTCGTGATCAGGGCGGCACGATAGCCCGGTTGACCGCGCTGCGCACGTGCAGCGTCGCTGCGTGGTCGCGCCGGCAACCCGGGCAAACTCGCCGGTCCGCTACCTGCGCTACGATCCGACGTTGCCGCTGACAGCGCCCCCTGTCCTTCGCCCCGTCGGCCGGTCCGCCGCAGAAAACCCATTCCCTGCTTCGACTGGAGAGCGCTTCATGTCATCGCCAAACCTGAAGCAGATGCTGGACTGGAATGGCTCTTCCGGCCAAAGCTGGCTCGCGCACCAGGCGCGATTCGACAGCATGCTCGCGGCACATGCCGTGGCGCTGATACAGGCCGCTGCGCCGCAATCGGGTGAGTCCGTAGTCGACGTCGGCTGCGGCGCCGGGGCCACCTCGCTGGCCCTGGCGGCCGCTGTCGGGCCCAGCGGGCGCGTCGTTGGCGTGGACATCTCGCAAGGCCTGCTGCAACGAGCCCGGGCGCGTGCACAAGAGGCGCATCTGCCGATCGATCTTGTGCTCGCCGATGCGGGTCGCCATCCGTTCCCGCCACGGGTCTTCGATCTGCTGGCCTCGCGACTGGGCGTGATGTTCTTCGACGATCCGGTCAGTGCGTTCGGCCGCCTGCGGGAAGCACTGCGACCTTCTGGCAGACTGCTTTTCCTCAGCTGGCGCGGCGCGTCGGAAAACGAGGGTGCGAGCGTGCCGATGCAGGCCGCACTGAGAACCTTGTCCGCTCCCGCAAGAGTATCGCCCGATGCACCGGGGCCTTTTTCGTTGGGGGATCGAGAGCGGATCGCGCGCCTGCTGGGCGAAGCCGGATTTACCCACATCGAGATCACGCCCTTCGACGCCGCCCTGCTGTTCGGACGCGGCGACACGCGTGACGAGGCACTCGACGACGCGGTGCAGATGGCATTCCATCTCGGCCCCCTGCGTCGACTGCTGACTGACCAGCCCGAGCCTGTCCGCCACGCCGTGTGCCGCGATGTGCGCGAGGCCTTCGCCTCACGGCTGACTCGCGACGGCGTGGTGCTGTCGAGCGGGGCCTGGATCGTCAGCGCGCAACGCGGATGAGAAAACGCAGGTGGCCGTGCCGACGCCTGGGAACCTGATTCACGACCCTCGACCAAGCCCACAAGAGCCCGGGGTCAGATTGAGCGGATTCTTCTTGCGCTGCCTGATGTCCCCTGAGCCGGTTTCCGCCTATCGCGCCTGCGCAGCCGCGGCCGTGGGCTTGTCGTCTGCCGGGGTGAAGCCGTCATCCAGAGTGTGCAGGAAGGTGATGATGTCCTGAATGTCCTGGCCGCTCAGCGCCGGCGGGTCGCCAAGGTGGCGATCGAACGGTGCGTCGATGGTGTCGACGTTGGCGTGGTAGGCCGCGGGGAGATCGTTGTACAGCGCCGGCTTGCCATCGGCGCCGCGCGGATAGATCTTTTCCGGCGCCACCGCACGCAGATTGTAGAACGCCAGCACCTGCTTGAGCGTGTGATAGATGCCGTTGTGGAAGAACACCTGACGGCGGTCGACATTGCGCAGGGTCGGCGTGATGAACATGCCGCAGTACGGAGTCTGTTTGGCCAGATCCGTGCGGAACGGCCCGCACAAGCCCAGGTCGTGGAAGTGCGGATCCTTGTTCATTGGCAGCGCGGTATTGCGCGGCACGCCCAGCGCCTCGTACTGGGTATCGGTGAACAGCGGTGGCAGGCGGTCGGAGCTGACCTTGCTCAGGTGGCAGGCGGCGCAGTTGCCCTTGTGCGGATCGTTGAACAACGCCAGCCCACGCATTTCCGCCGCGCTGAGCCGCGCCGTGCCCTGCAGCCAGGCGTCGTATTTGCTGGTGAACCGGTGGAACGACGCGTCTTCGGTTTCGAAGCGGCTGATCGCGAACATCGCCTCGGACACCAACTGATCGGGCTGCTTCAGAATGTCCTGGCCGAACAGTTGCTGGAACTGCTCACGATACGGGCTCGCTGCCAGCTTGACGGCGACCTGGCCGATGCTGCGGTTGGCCATCTCCACCGGATTGAGCATCGGCACCAGCGCCTGGCGCTGGAACGAGGCGGCGCGGCCATCCCAGAACAGCCCACCCATCGGCACCATCGGCACATTGGCCGGCGTGCTGCCTGCCGATTTCTGCGCGCGGGTGGTCTTGTTGGCAGCGCTGGCGAGCGCAGCGAGGTTGGCCGGCGCTTCGAGCTCGGCGGTATCCGGGCCGATACTGAAGGGCTGTTGCCGATACAGGTAAGCCAGCGACGGCGGCGGACGGAAGCCAACCTGCCCCATGTGCGCGCCACCGGGCTGCAGGGTCCGGCCGTTGGGTGGGTTGTAGCCGAGCGCCGGGGCGTGACATGAGGCGCAGGACTGCTGGCCCGAGGCCGACAGCGTCGCATCGAAAAACATCAGCCGGCCCAGCCTCGCCACCGCGCTCAGCGGTCGCTGCGGCGGCAATCGCAGCTCGACCGGATTCGGGTTGATGCCGCGCTCCGCTGTGGCGGTGGTCGAGACGGCCGTCGAGGCTTGCGCGTGATTGACCCAGGCCAGGCCAGTCGTTGCGCTGGCCACGGCCGCAACACAGAGCACCCAGCCGAATACGCGCCCGGATCGGGGTTGGACATCGCTCGGCACGGATGCATGCCGCGCAGCGGTAGCAGACTTGAGTTGAAAAGCCATGATGATCGCAGGTGCCCTCAACGACGGAAGCTCCGCCGGGCAAGCCCGGCGAAGCGAAGGTGGTGATGCCGAATCACCGAGCCACGTACAGGCTCGCCGGCCTGCGCCTGAGCCGATGGATCACCGCTTGCTCAGTAGCGCCAGGGCCGGGGCCAATGACTACGACCGTGCTCGTCACCGCGTCCATGGTCATGGTCATGGTCGTGGCCATGACCCGGCTCGGAGGACGAGATTTCCGTGCCGGTATTCGGGTCAAGGAACAGCGGCCGGGTGGCAAAGGCGCGGCCATGGCGGAAGTCGAACATGTCCATGATGCTGCCGGCCGCGGCGTCGTTCGAGCCATCACCGAGACGCTCGCCGTGCAGCCAGTTGTCTTCGATGAAGCGGACCACCGACGACTGGGTCAAACGGTTGCTGGCCACATAGTTGCTTCGCGCATAGGGCGAGAGGACCAGAAACGGCACGCGCGTACCCGGACCACAACGGCCGTTGACCACCTTGCCATCGACGCCAACGCCGGGCCTGGCGCGGGTGCTGGTGCAGAGGCCCGCGCCGTTGAGCTGGTCGGCGGCCGGATCCGACGACGACGTAGTCGGGGCGGTGTAGCGATGGTCGTACCAGCCATCGGAATCGTCATAGGTGATGATGATCGCGGTGTCCTTCCACTCCGGCTGGCTCTGGATGAAGTTCACCAGTTGCACCAGATAGGCCTGCTCGTCGAGCGGATCCGAATTGCCCGGATGCGCATCACCGACGGCCGGTGACTTGATGTAGCTCACCGCCGGGAAGTTGCCGCCCTTCACCGCGTTGTAGAAGTCTTCCAGGTCGTACGCGTGGTTCACCGGTGCATCGGTGCTGTCCTTCGGATCGGCATGACCGACGTCGGCCAGCGAGGTCGGGCGCACATGGGTCGGATTGGCCGTGGACGCTTAGTACTGGAACCACGCATGGTGCGGGATGAAGTCGGTCTTGTTGCCGCCGAGCACGTCGGAATAGGTGCTGCGGGCGCAACCGGTGCTGCCGTTGTCGTTCACCGCGCCGAGGTCGAAGCCGCCCATGAAACTGCCCCAGCTGATGTGGCTGGCATTGAGCAGATTGCCGATGTTCTTTGACGTCATCGCCACGACGTTCTTCGCGTTGGAACAGACATCGAAGGCCGGATCGGGATCACCGGTCACGGTGTAGCCACCCTGGCCGTCGGGCGTCACGCCGCCCGGCGTGGAGCCGTTCGGAATGACCGCGCCGGCAATGGTGCCGGAGACGACGTGCAGCGCACCCGGCGTCGACGGTCCGAAGGTGTCGGTGTAGGTGTTGTCATTCATGGCGAAGCGCTGGGCGTAGTTCCACAGCGCGGTCACCGTGTTGCCATCGTAGTAGCCCATCACCAGACCCGGCGTGCCGAAAGTGCCGGTGCTGCTGACCGTGTTGTTGCCGGTGTACAGCGGGAAGAGGTCAGCCTTGCCGTTGTCGTAGGCCTTCTGTTCGGCCGTGTAACCGTGGTTCTGACCTTCGGTGTTGGCCTGCGTGCGATCCAGGCGAAACGGATTGACCGCATTGACGCCGTTGGCGGCGTTGAGCTTGTTCGGGTTCGCGTTGAGCAGGCGGGCATCCAGGCCGTCGACTGGCGGCGTGAACGGCCGCGCGTGGAACGCCGGCTCACCGGCGGGGTTGGCGGCGTGCGGATAGGTGGCGAAGTAGTGATCGAACGAGCGGTTCTCGTCGAAGATCACCACCAGATGCTTGATCGGCGTGGCGGTATGGACGCCGCCGTCGGACGGATCCGCGCCGAACGATGTCGCGGAGTTGCCCTGGCCGGGAGTCGCGCTGACGTGGGCCGAGACGGCAAAGGCAAAACTCATGACGGCAATGGATGCCGGCAGGAGTGCCTTGCGAAACAGGGAAAGGCTTGGCATTGAAAAATCTCCTGATAGAGAGGCGAAGGTGCAGTCCGTGAACGGACCGAAAGTCAGCGGATTCCCCCGAAGCCGAATCGGAGGCGGCACCGCGCGCTCCCGAGACCACGCAATTCAAACACCCGAACATGAACTTTCGAGGACAAACAACTGCTTGATTTTGCGCAATAACTTGCGCTTTCCTGGCAAGCTTCCTGCTGTCGGAAGCGAGCCCGCGGCAGCCGCACACGGGCATGAGCCGCGCACCGGCACGGCAGCTCCAGGGCTGTCTTTCACCGACCGCGCGCTGCCGCTGTCACTGCGTCGCACGTGTCCCACGTACCGATCAAGCCAGGGCGTGCGCGGCCACCCGATGCGCTCGACGGCACCTGCCGCGGGCTACGAGCATGCGGCGGCTGGCGCTGCAGTCACGCCGCTCAACAAGCGCACTCGCGCGTCAAGCATTGCCGCGAATCATGCCGGCGCGTCGACGTGGCTCAACGAAATGAAACGTGTCAGGCGCCCATGGCGGAACCAGCCGGCTTCGTCGTCCAGCTCTCGTGTCCGCTCAGAGGCGGCCGCCGCGATCGACGAACTCCCAGACCCTGGATATCACCACCGAGCCCTCGCCGACGGCTGACGCCACACGCTTGACCGAGCCGCTGCGTACGTCGCCCACGGCAAAAATGCCCGGCAGCGAGGCGGCGAAGGGCGAGCTGGCGCCCACGGCCGCGCCGGTGAGCACGAAACCCTTGTCGTCCAGCTTGACCAGATCCGTCAGCCACTCGGTATTGGGGGCGGCACCGACCATGATGAAAAGCGCGCGGGTCGGCACCGTCTCTTCGCTCCCGTCAGCGGTGTGGCGGATCGTCACCGCCTCCAGGTGGTCGCTGCCATGCAGCGCGCTGACTTCGGCGCCGTATTCGATCGTGATGGTCGGCTCGGCTTCGAGCCGGCTCGACAGGTAGCTCGACATCGATGCCGCCAACGATGCACCGCGCACCAGCAGGCGTACCCGGCTCGCCGTGCGGCTGAGGAACATCGCCGCCTGGCCGGCCGAATTGCCGCCGCCGATGATCATCGCCTCCGTGCCCCTGCTGTAGCGCGCCTCGATTTCGGTGGCGGCGTAATAAACGCCGGCACCCTCGAACTCGACCAGCCGCTCGATCGGCAGCCGGCGATATTGCACGCCGGTCGCTACCACGACGGCCTTCGCCCGAATCCGCTTGCCGTTGTCGAAGGTGGCGCAGAAGCTGCCATCCGCCAGCGCCTCGAGCTGCGCAACGCGGCGCGGCATGGCGAAACGCGTGCCGAACTTCATCGCCTGGATTTCGCCGCGCCACACCAGGTCGGCGCCGGAAATGCCGGTCGGAAAACCCATGTAGTTCTCGATCCGGCTCGACGTGCCCGCCTGACCGCCAATCGCGATGTCCTCGGTCACCAGCGCGCAAAGACCCTCGGCACCGGCATAGACCCCGGCCGCCACGCCCGCCGGGCCACCGCCGACGATCAGTACGTCGAAATCCTCGTCATCGACCAGATCCAGGTTGAGCCCGAGCAGACGCGCGACCTTGTCCGGCGTCGGATCGACGACGATCGTGTCCCGGCCGAAAATGACCGCGGCACGACCAGCCGCCAGCGCACACGTGGCGGCCACGGCGGTCGCCTCGGCGCTGCCCAGCTCGAACGAGCTGTAGGGAATGCGATTGCGCGAGGCGAATTCGGCGATGCAACGGACATCGCGGTCGAGCTCCTCTCCGATCAGGACCAATGCACTGTCGCGTTGCTCGATCTGCCGACGTCGGCGCGCGGAGAACACGGTGATGATGATGTCCGACATCTCGGGAATCTGCGACATCAGGGTCAGCATCGCGGCACGTGGCACCTCGATCACGGTCGTCTCCCGCACGGCGCGCATCGGCATGGAGAAGGTGCCGCCGTTGAGGAACGATATCTCGCCCATGAACTGGGTCGGCCCCAGCGTCGAGGGCAGATGGCGCTCCTCGGTATAGGCGTTGACGACCTCGATCTCGCCATCCACGACATAGACGAAGCGATCGGCCAGTTGCCCCGGCCGCGCGAGATAGCTGCCGGCCGCGTAGACCACCTCCGTACCCGCCTCGCGCAACGCCGCCACGTGCGCGGGCGCCAGCGGGGTGCGTTGCATCACGCGCAAATCGTGGCCGATCGATTCCATGGGCTGCCGCCTCTGCGATGCGTTCCAGCACGTCGCCAACCGAATGGACGGCTCCCGGGGAAGTCACATGGGCCTGATCATAACGCCGCTGACCGGGATGAGCTGTTACACGCGAAGAAGTGACGCTGACCGGAACGGCACGTAATTGACGCCTCACGAGGATGACGGGCTGATGTCGGCGCCGTTCGTTGCTGACGCCATGCATCGGATGCCGCCATGCCCTTCATGAACGAACACCACGGTGTGGTCGCCGCATTCACTCCCTTTTTTCACCGCCCGCTCGAGACTGCGGCTTCATGCAATCAACGAGGCACGGCCCATGAAGAACAGGATCGCAACGCTGACTTTCGCCCTGGCTGCAGGCGCGCTTTCGTTGGGGGCCTCCGGTATCGCCATTGCCCAACAGGCAATGACCGAACCGCAGGTGCACAGCAAGCTTACCGAGCAGGGCTACACCAAGGTGCATGATCTGGAGTTCAAGGACGGCATGTGGCACGCGGAAGCGAAGAGCGCCAATGGCAAGCGGGTAGACCTTCGCATCGACGCCAGGTCCGGCCACGTCTACCCTGACGAGCAGGTGTCGCATCTGAGCAAGCAGGATGTCGCCGCCGCGCTGGGAAGCCAGGGCTACACGCACGTCCACGATCTCGATTTCGAGGACGGCCTGTGGAAGGCCAAGGCAAAAAATCCCGCGGGCCACCACGTCAAGCTCACGGTCGATGCCAGCACCGGCAAGGTGATCGCTACCGAGTGATCGCGGCATGAGCCGCGGTCGACGGCCCACAGGGGAGTCGACAAGGGTGCCGACTCTTTTTCACCAGGACAGGCGAGGACATGGATGTCCGAAGTGAAGCAACCCAGGTGCACGAAAGCCCTTGCTTCCGCGAGGCATCGCACCATGATTGATCGATCGTTCAGCGCCCCCCGGGGCCCCTGAACGTCCTCCGCTCCGGCTTGGGTGGCTTCTACCCGCACCCTCCTGGCCCCCGCTACGCTCGACAACTGGAGGGCAGATATTTTCTCAGTATCGAGGCATCCGTGATGTTGGGGTTGGTGCACGACCAGCTTATTGAGCCGGCGCTGGTCACGGCCGAGAGGCCAAGCTGCAGCCCGGCAATTTTCGGGTTGGCCGATTGCGCACCGGTATTGTCAAAGTGGACGAGAATCTGGCCGGGATTCGTGGTCGCATTGACGTGGCCGACGTACTTGCCAGAGATAGCAGAATCGTTCGGCAACCCTGCTTCATCCTGGGTCGTGGGAAATGCCCCATGGCTGGCATAGAACTCGACCAACGCGACTTTGGAACCATCGGCAAGACTCAACCCTTCCGACACCTGCGCGCGGATCAGATAGTCCTGATAAGCCGGAATGGCGATCGCGGCGAGAATCGCGATGATTGCCACCACAATCATCAACTCGATCAGCGTGAACCCGCTGTGGCGACGAACTACCGAACAATTTTTCATATGCCCCCCGGCCATATGCGATCCGCCCGCACAAATTCGCAGGCCGGCGCATTTTAGTCTGAATGCACCACCGAACGGCGTGCGCTGGTGCAAGTATCTCGTTGGCGTGCTGTGCGTCCGACGCCCCTGGTTTCGACATCTCTTCGGCCCTTGGCCTTTGTGGCCCTTGCCGCATGGCAGCCGCGCCGTGGCAGCGCACCGAGTGCGGGCCACGATGGCTCGAGCTCTACCCGGGCACTCTGCGCCGCGGTGAGTCGAGGTCGACAGGCCCGCAAAGGAGTCGACAGGGAAGCCCCCAGTAGAGCGACGCAGAAGCAGTTGTCGAGGTCCTGACGAATAGCCGGGGTGGCCATTTCTGCTGGTCAGGTATCTCCTGGCCAGGCAAGGGATACCCCACTCGGGCGCCGCAAGCGCACGACAGCTTTGCTTCAACGAGACATCACACGACGATTGATCGACAGTTGGCCGTCGCCGTGGCTCCCTAATTTCCGCCATCCCGCTTACCGGACACGATAGCGCGGTGTCCGTAACTGAAGATGCGGGTCGCTTCCCATTTTCCGGCGCGGTGCCGCCAGGCGATCAGGAACTGGGCTTCGCCGAAACATGGGTTGGTCTTCAGGTCGCAGAACTTGTGCCAGCCTTGCTCGATCGCGCCGAAATCCTTGATCGGGAAGACCTCGAGGCTGCCGGGGACGAGTTCGCGCCGAAAATGTCCGCACACGTTCTTTTTCGTGTTGGCGAGGTAGGCGGCCCGCGTCCAGGTCACGCCACCCTTGTCGTGATAAAACTCAAGATTCTTCGCCAGGTAATCCGCGTGCTTCTGCAGCTCCCCGGGCATGTCGCAATGATTGAAGGCATCAAACAATCCGGTATCCAGAGCGGAAACCGTCCTGGTCAGCGCATCCGCTGAAGCGGCACTCGTCTCCGCGCCAAGAGCCACCGCCGCGCTTGCCGCCATGGCGGCAAGCGCGGTGCCTGCGAGAAGTAAAAACTTGTTCACGTTGATTTCCTTGGCAGTTCAGAAACGGTGCACTTTGACCCTGGGTTCAAGCAGGCATCCAGGAGAAGATTTAGTTGGGCGCGTCTCCTTTGATGGACCTCATATAGCGTGGCTTTGCGCCGTCCAAAGCGGTAACCAGAATATACTGTGCCGCGCAGGGGCATCGGCAGGTTGCCTCTGACTGCTGTTTCCGTGCGACACCCCACCGACCAGGACATCGCGATGTTCAGCAGCAACGGGCACATGTTTCTCGGACTGTTGATGGGTGTCGTCTTGCTGTTCACCGTGGTCATTCTGTTCAGCGTGCGCTTCGCCACGCGCAGACAGGCGCTGACCTTGCGCAATACCAGCGCGTCCGGTGTATTGGCCAGCGCCGGGCTCAGCAACAGCAACCGCGCGGCGCTGTTGTACGGCATCTGGCAGACGACCCTGGGCGAGGTCATCCTGCATGTGCGCGATGGCAACGACACCGAAGTCGCCCGCGTGGTGCATCGCGTCGCCGGCGCCATCATCACGCTGGGCGAGGAAAACTACGCGGTCGTGGTGACCTCGGGATGGAACGAATCGGCGGCCCTGATGCGCGGTAATGATCGCAGCGGCGAATCGACCCCGCTGTGCACCTTTGAGCGTCGCGGCTGGGCGAGTCCGGTCGCGTATTACACGCTGCCCGACGCCAGCGTCCTGCACATTCGCCGGGGCTGGAGTCAGTCGTGGAAACCCAAGCCGCTGGCGATTCTGCAGAACAGCCAGCCGATGGGACAGATGTTTGCCCTCGGCAGCAGCAGTTACAACGACGGGCGTGCGCTGATTCTTCCGCCATCGCTTTCGTTGCCGGTTCGGGTTTTCATCCTGTACAAGGCACTGGGCTAGAATTCCGGGAACAGCGCAGGCAGTGCCTGATGACCGATGGCGGACGATCGAAGAAGCCACGTTGTCCATGACATTTTTTTCTTGCGTGCAGGGTCTGAAAATACGGGGTCTATCTTCCGATTATGCAGCTGACGAGGCTGTGCGGAAGCCCCTCCGAGCGAGCGTGGCCCTATCCCGCCAGTGACGTGCGATGCCACCACTGCGTGAAGCTGCCGCACACCGTGGGCACGGGCGTGAACAGGCGCGGGATCGGGCGCAGTGCGATGTCTGCATGCAGTTGCCCAAGCTCGCTGCCGATATGCGGGTCGTCCGTGGTCTGCACGCTGCGGGCGCTGGCGAGCGCCGTCCGCATGGCCTCGGTCGTTCCGAACCAGCGCTGTTCCGCCAGTGCCGCCTGCTGCGTACCGACAAAGTGCCAGCGTGCCGCGGACCAGGGGCGGGCAGCATGCCAGTCGGCAAGGCCGATGGCGACGACCTGTATCCCCGCCGGGAGATCGGCTGGTGGCAACCGCAGCGCCCAGGGATGCACCAGCCAGACGTCGCGGCCGGCCACCGCGGCCGCGTCGGGTGCGACAAAGCCGAAGGTGGTCGCGGGCCGATCCAGCAGCGGCGGCTCGGCCAGCGGCGGTGTCGCCAGGCGGGTGTCCGCCATGACGACGGCCCCGGCGCGGCGCGCCACGGCATCCAGCGCCTCGTAGCTGCGATCAATCGTGCTGCCGGGGCTGTGCCAGTCGCGCGGTGCGAAGCGGGCGACATTGTCGGCATTGAACAGGTACGGCTTGGTGCTGGCGGTGCCGGCGATCCATTGCCAGCTCAGGTGGTTGCTGGCCAGGTCGCCGTCGAGCAGGTGTGCGTAAAGCCAGTCCGCGCCCGCGCGCCAGTGCACCTTGCGCAAGTGCACCACGTAGCTGGCCAGCCACATGCGCGCATGGTTGTGCAGGTAGCCACAGGCATACAACTCGGCCACCGCGCGGTCGATCACCGGCACACCGGTACGGCCCTGGCGGATATCCAGCGGCAGTTCGGCTGAGTAAGCCTCCTCCGCCAGCGGGCCGGCATGCAGCGACTGGAAGATATCCGCGCCGCGGTGCGACCACACATGGTGGAAGAACTCGCGCCAGCCAAACTCGTACACCAGCTTGTGCCTCGGATCGATGCGATGGCGCGCGGCGATCACCTCATGCGCTTCCGGCAGCGTCAGTACACCGTGGCTCAGATACGGCGACAGGCGGGTCACCGCACCCTCAAGTGCGTTGCGACTGCGCGCGTAGTCGGCCGGATGCACCGCGACCAGGCGGGCGAGTGCGGCGTCGCGGTGCGGTGGAAACAGCGGGAGGGTCATGGCCCGAACAGGTCGCCCTGAGGGTGTGGGGTTTTGGTGTCGCCGCGGTTCCCGCGTGGCTTGCCTGGCGACCGGGTCACGGCACCACGCCGCGAGCCATGCTGCCGCTGGATCGCGGCGGCCTCGCGTCGCGCGTCCAGCTCGCGCCGGGCGTCGTACATCCGCGCCCTCGCGTGCGCGAGGGCGCTGCGCTCCTCGATCAACGGCGCCGGATAGTGCTCACCGATCATGCAACCGGCGACGCGCTGCTGACCGGTGGTGAGCCGCCACGGTTCCGCCAGCAACGGCAGCGGCACCCGGGTCAGCTCGGGTAGCCAGCGCCGGATGAAGATGCCGCGCGGATCGTGCTCGCGTGCCTGCTTGGTCGGCGAGTACATGCGCAGCGCATTGATCCCGGTGGTGCCGCTCTGCATCTGCAACTGGCTCCAGTGGATGCCGGGCTCGAAATCGAGGAACTGGCGCGCCAGGAACAGCCCCGGCTCGCGCCAGTGCAGCCACAGGTGATACGAGGCGAAACTCACCAGCATCGCCCGCATGCGGAAGTTGAGCCATCCCGTCGCGTGCAGCGAGCGCATGCAGGCGTCGACCATCGGGTAGCCGGTTTGGCCAGCGCACCAGGCCTCGAAATGGCCACGGTTGAATTCGCCTTCGCGCAGGCCATCGACGCTGCGCGCCAGATTGCGAAACTCCATCGACGGCTGGCTCTCCAGCTTCTGCATGAAGTGACAGTGCCAGTGCAGGCGCCCGGAAAAACCACGCAGCGCACGCCTGGCGAAGTCGTTGTCGCTGCGTGCGATCCATGTCGCGGTGGCCTGGTGCGCCGTGCGCATCGATAGCATACCGAAGGCCAGATACGGGCTCAGCCGGCTGCCGCCGGTCTCGGCGCTGAGTGGGCTGGAAATCGCCTTGAGGTAACTGTGACCGCGATGATCCAGAAAGCTTCGCAGGGTGGCCCGCGCAGCACGCTCGCCTGCCGGCTGCAGTGTCTTGCCATGGGGCATCAGTCCGAGCGAGGCCAGCTCGGGTAGTGCCTCGACCTGCAGGCCACTCGCGCCGCGAAAGCCAGCCGGCGGCGACAACGGCGCGACAGACATCCGGGCATGCCATTGGCGCGCCCAGCCATCACGGCTGCGCAGTCGCCGCACCACGCCGTTCTGCGGCCACTCGCGCCAGCGCACGCTGCGCTCACGGCACCATGCCGCCACCGCACGGTCGCGGGCAAAGCTCCAGCCCGGGCCGGTTTCCTCGTGACTGAGCAGGTCGGTAAACGGAAAGTGCGCACGCAAGGCATCGAACACCTCGCGCGCCTCGCCCACGCGCACCAGCAGCGGCAGGCCACGCTCGGCCAGCACCTTCCGTAGCTCGGCCAGTCCGTCCAGCACAAACGCCACGTGCGCGCCGTCGCATTCCGGGCTGGCCAGCCACGCCGGCTCGATCACATAAAGCGCGGCGGCGGCATCGAAGTCAGCCGCTGCCGCCAGGGGCGCGTGGTCGCGCAGGCGCAGGTCGCGCTTGAGCCAGATGAGGGCATGTTGAGGCATGCCTCAACATACGAGCCAGATGCCCATCGGGATGCATGGGCGATGCAACTGCGCGATGAGTGAGGTGGCTATGCGGAACAGCTTCCTACAAGGCACATTCCGTTGCCTTGAGAAAGGCAGTGAGCCTGCCCCCTCTCGCTCGATAGCTGCGACCTTGCGCATGCGCCATGGCAAGAAAAACGAGCCGAACCAGGAGCGCGTCGGTCAGCGAGGATATCAACGACAAACCCTTTGCTGATCTGCATTGCGGGCGTCTGGTGCCAGGGGAAAAATCAGTGCGAACGTGACCGAGCTTGTGACAAGTGCGAAATATGGGAAAACATGAGGTCACCATTTACCGCGCTGCGATTAATGAGCCGGACTAATGAACCGGGCCCCTTTTTTTGAACCGGATCCATTTTCTCAGAGATTCAAACGACCGTAAGTGAACCTGACCCCGTTATTGGTCTGGCCGCCATCGTGCGTTGGGGCAGTGGAACCTCAGCCGACGCAACTGCGCCCGCCGGTTTGCTAAATTCAAACGACCGTAAGTGAACCTGAACCCGTTATCCACAGGTTCGGTCACCGCGCCTGGATTGATGAACCAGCCCACTCCGTAACGGGATCAGATTCACTTCCCCGGCTTGATCAGGTGAAGCTGACCGCGCTCCATGAAAAAGTGCACTCTGACTGCTGCTGCTCGCTTTTACCGTTGCCGTTGCCGTTGCCGTTGCCGTTGATCTTCAACCCCTTGTGAGGCGGTGAGTCGTGGACGAAAGGCCCGCAGGGGAGTCGACATGGATGTCGACTCCTTTTCGCCAAGGCAGGATGCCCTGTCGAAAAGCCCGGCCGCGACTCACGGACTTGCCGGGCGCAGCCCGGCAAGCGTTGAGGAGGGTGGCCTTCTCTTTGGCTTTCTCTTGGCCATTCAAGAGAAAGCCACTCGCGCGCCGCAGGCGCACGAAAG
>JBBQQL010000009.1:0-47563 GCA_038215995.1 Lysobacterales bacterium | reverse complement strand
TACGACGCGAGCCGGGTGGCGATCGTGCCGATGGGGTTCTGTTTCCCCGGCACGGGGCGCAGCGGTGACCTGCCGCCACGGCCGGAGTGTGCACCGGCATGGCATCCCCGCTTGCTGCCGTTGTTGAAGCAGGTTCGGCTGACCCTGCTGGTTGGCCAGTATGCACAGGCGGGCCTGCTTGATGTGCCGCGTGGCGCGCGGCTCACCGACACGGTGCAGGCATGGCGCGATCATCTCGCCTGCGGACGACTGCCACTGCCCCACCCCAGTCCGCGCAACCAGCTGTGGCTGGTGCGCAATCCCTGGTTCGAGGAGGAACTGCTGCCCGTGCTGCGTGAGCGCATCGTGCTGGCCCTTGGCACAGAAGCGGATCGGACCCACTGAGTCAAGTTGCAGTGAGCCTTGCCGCGCGCGCGCCGGTTGTCTAACCTGCTTCGAGCTTCTGTGGCCCCGGGATCGTCCCGCGGCCGCGTCTAGGGGAATACACGTGCCGGAAAACCACGCATGAGCATCAAGCTGCGCCTGATCGCGATGAACTTTCTGCAGTTTTTCGTGTGGGGTTCATGGCTGATCACCATCGGCGCCTACTGGTTCCAGCATATGCACTGGTCCGGTGCGCAGTTCGGCGCGATCTTCTCCACCATGGGCATCGCTTCGCTGTTCATGCCCTCGCTGATGGGCGTGATCGCGGACAAATGGGTCAATGCGGAGAAGCTCTACGGCTTGCTGCATATCGCCGGCGCGGCGGTACTGTTCATCGTGCCCGACATCGACAATCCGGGCATCCTGTTCTGGGTGATGCTGCTCAACATGATGTGCTACATGCCTACGATCTCGCTGTCGATCGCGGTGGCTTACTCGGCCTTGAAGGGCGACGGCAAGGATGTGGTGATCAACTATCCGCCGATCCGGGTCTGGGGCACGATCGGCTTTATCGCCGCGCTGTGGACGGTGAGCCTGCTGCACCTGGAAACCTCCAGCGGCCAGTTCTACGTGGCGTCCGCCGCCGCGCTGGTGCTGGGCATCTACTCCTTCACCCTGCCACCGTGCCCACCCAAGCTGGGTCGGCTGCCGGACAAGTCTCTGCTGGACACGCTGGGGCTGACCTCGTTCAAGCTGTTCCGCGACGGCAAGATGGCGATCTTCTTCATCTTCGCGATGTTGCTCGGCGCCGCCCTGCAATTGACCAATGCCTACGGCGACACCTTCCTGCACGATTTCGCCACCGTTGATGCCTACAAGGGCCTGCTCGCGGTGCGCTACCCCGCGATCATCATGTCGATTTCGCAGGTGTCCGAAACGCTGTTCATCCTGGCCATCCCGTTCTTTCTCATGCGCTTCGGCATCAAGACGGTGATGCTGATCAGCATGCTGGCGTGGACCCTGCGCTTCGGCCTGTTCGCCTACGGCGACCCGGGTGCCGGCCTGTGGATGATCATCGCCTCGTGCATCGTCTACGGTATGGCGTTCGACTTCTTCAACATTTCCGGCTCGCTGTTTGTCGAGGGCCAGAGCGACCCGGCGATCCGCGCCAGCGCACAGGGCCTGTTCATGCTGATGACCAATGGCGTGGGTGCGATCCTCGGCAGTTCGATCAGCGGTGTGATCATCGATGCCTGGTTCACCGAGACCGATGGCAGCAAAGACTGGCACGGCATCTGGATCACTTTCGCCGCCTACTCGCTGGTGGTTGCCGTGCTGTTTGCGATCTTCTTCAAACACAAGCACGTGCAGGACTCGACCAGCACCCCGCTGCACGTCTGAACGTGCCCATCCACCCACCCGCAAGGGCGGGGCGGAACCAGCAACCCCCAAGGGCCTCCGAACATCGGAGGCCCTTCTCGTTTGAGCAGACGAAACCGCCGCCGCCGGGCCCGCCGCAGCCGCTTTCCATGCCGACTTGACGGCTCTGCCAAATTTGCCGCATAGCACAAAAAATGCCTGTAATTCAGTATGTTGCTTTAGCCAAAAGCAGTAGATAGGATGGGCTTGTCGCAAGAACTTGCGATTTGGCAAGTGATATCCGCCGTGCCCTCCAGCCGCCCATGAAGTGACGTCAACTCATGGCGCCATGCGCCCGGTCGATCTCAGCAACAAACGATGCGCGCGGCATGTCGTCGTCGGGAGGCGTCGCTGCCGCGCGTCAGGATCCATCACGGGGGGAGCAATCGATGCACACATTCCATCAGCGTCGCCAATGTCTGGCCTTTTCGATCATCGCCGCACTCGCTGCCACGCAGGGGCCACTGGCTCAGGCGCAAGATGCCGCTGCCAGCGATGGGCAGGAAGCCAGAGGGCAGAAAGTGGACAAGGCAACCACGCTCAGTCAGATCACGGTCCAGGCGCAGAAGCGCGTGGAACTGCTGCAGGACGTGCCAATCACCATGGCCACGCTGCCGGAGCAATTGCTGCAGGATACCGGCGTGCGCGACATCAAGGATCTGCAGACCCTGGTGCCGACGCTGTTCGTCACCAGCACAACCTCGGAGACACAGACCACGGCGCGAATTCGCGGCGTCGGTACGGTCGGCGACAACCCCGGTCTGGAATCCTCGGTCGGCATCGTGATCGACGGCGTGCCGCGCGCGCGCAACGGCGTAGCGTTTGGCGACCTCGGTGAACTGGAACAGGTCGAAGTGCTGAAAGGCCCGCAGGGCACAGTGTTCGGCAAAAACACCTCGGCCGGCCTGATCAACGTGATCACCAAACGACCCACGTTCAAGGAGGAAGGCAGCCTGGAGTTCACCGTCGGCAATTACGGCGCCGCGGGCGTGGCCGGTTCGTACAACAACAAACTGAATGACTACGCCGCGTTTCGCATCTACGCGGCGGATCGCAAGCGTGACGGCTTCAATCAGGTGAACACGGGCGTGGGCCCGCGCACGCTGACCAGCGATGGCGACCAGGATTTCCATTCGCTACGCGCGCAACTTCTGCTCACGCCGAGCAAGAACCTCGACATCAACATCATCGGTGACTACACCCAACGCAACGAGAATTGCTGCGTTGGCGTAACCGTAGTACGTGGTCCAACCGCAGCCATCGTCAATGCGCTGGCCGGCGGCAACGGGGTGATCCCGGCGGTGGAGATCAACCGTCGGCTCGCCTACGCCAACCGCGACACTACCCAGAAGATCACCGACAAGGGACTCTCCGCCGAGCTCAACTGGAACACGCCCTGGCTTGGCAACGCCACGCTCACCTCGCTCAGCGCGCTACGGGAATGGAATGCCATCAGCGCTGCCGATATCGACTATAGCGGCGCCGATATCTGGTACCGGCCCTACGGCGACAACGAAAATTCGGTGCACTTCAAGACCTTCAGCCAGGAACTGCGCCTGTCCGGGAGTGCCGACCGCGTCGACTGGATGGCTGGTATCTACTACGACAACGAAAAGCTGCAGCGCCACGATGCCATCAGTCTGGGCGCAGCGTACGAGCCATATCTGTCGACGGCCCTGCTCAACAATATCGCCGCGTCGTTCCCCGCCGGCCTGGTCAACACCGCGGGCGCGGCGACGTTTCTGTCACAGGCCGCCGGCATGCCGTACGGCACGGCCTTTGCGGGCGCGGCATCGCGAGATCGCTGGAACCAGGACGCGAAGAGTACCGCCGCGTTCGGCAACGTCACCTTCCACGCCACCGACAAACTCGCGCTGACCGCTGGCCTGCGCTACACCCACGAGAACAAATCGGTCGACTCGTTCTACAGCAATCCGAATGGCGGCCTCGCCTGTGGCGCCGCGCTGACCAACCCGGCCCGGGTCGGCGGGGCGCTGGCCGCACGCGGCGTACCGGCAGCTTATCTTTCCGCGCTGGTGCCCACGGTGATCGGCTACATGTGCCTGCCATGGGCAAACACTCTGTTCAACAACCGCAATACCGTGCAGGATTTCAGCGCCAACGAATGGACCGGCACCCTGAAAGCGACATACCGCTGGAACGAGGGGGTGATGACCTACGCCTCGGCCGCGCGCGGTTACAAGGCCGGCGGCTTCAACCTGGACCGCGTGCAGTCGGGTAATGGCATCAGTGACGGCCCGCCAGGCATCATGCCGGTGAACAACACATCGTTTCCCGGCGAATTCGTGGACAGCTACGAACTCGGCACCAAGACCAGCTGGCTGGGCGGCAACCTGCTGCTCAATGCGGCGCTGTTCCACGCCGAGTACACAGACTTCCAGCTCAACAGTTTCCTGGGAACCAGCTATGTGGTGCGCTCGATACCCGAGCTGATCACCAAGGGCATGGATGCGGACCTGCTGTGGCAGACATCGATAACGGGGCTGTCACTGCAGGCCGGCGCCACCTATACCGACGCAAAATACGGCAACGACCTGTTGCCCGATGCGGCGCTTGCTCTCGTACCAGGCAACACCGCCGGTTTCGCGCCTAAATGGGCGCTCACTGGAGGCGTCACCTATCAATGGAATTTCAGCGACTATCTGATGGGCCGCTTCAATGTCGGCGCCAAGCACATGACCGAGTACAACACCGGCTCCGACCTGAACCCGAGCAAGATGCAGCCCGCTTACACCCTGCTCAACGCCCGCCTCGTGGTGGGCGCCGTCAGCAAACGTTGGCAGGTGGAGTTATGGGGCAACAACCTGACTGACCGTACCTACAAGCAGGTGGGCTATGACGCGCCCCTGCAGACCGGCTCGATCAATGCCTTCCTTGGCGCACCGCGAACCTACGGCCTGACCCTGCGCGGCGCGCTTTAGCCGCTGAAACCGCAAACCGCCGCCACGGCGGTTTGCGGGATTCACTACAATGGCCGGATGCATATCGGCCCCTACCTGATCGACCCTCGCGTGGTGCTGGCCCCCATGGCCGGCGTTACCGACAAGCCGTTCCGGCTGCTGTGCAAGCGACTGGGCGCGGGCTTGGCCGTGTCCGAGATGACCCATGCCGACCCGCGGCTTTGGCATACGCGCAAGTCGTTGCAGCGGATGGACCACGTCGGTGAACCCGAACCGGTGAGCGTACAGATCGCCGGTTACGACCCGGCGATGCTGGCGGAGGCGGCGCGCTTCAACGTCGCCAATGGCGCGCAGATCATCGACATCAACATGGGCTGTCCGGCGAAGAAGGTCTGCAATGTGTGGTCGGGCTCAGCCCTGCTGCAGGATGAGCCGCTGGTCGCGCGCATCGTCAAGGCGGTGGTCGATGCGGTCGAGGTGCCGGTGACACTGAAGATCCGTACCGGCTGGGATCGGCAGAACCGCAACGCGCTCAACATCGCACGCATTGCCGAGGACAGCGGCATCGCCGCGCTGGCCGTGCACGGCCGCACGCGCGCCGACAAGTACGAAGGTGAGGCCGAGTACGCGACCATCACCGCGGTGAAAGCCGCGGTGCGCATCCCGGTGCTGGCCAATGGCGACGTCTGCACGCCACAGCAGGCACGCCACGTGCTGGACGTGACCGGCGCGGACGCGGTGATGATCGGCCGCGGCGCCCAGGGGCGGCCATGGATCTTTCGCGAGATCAGCCACTTCCTCAGCACCGGCGAGTTGCTGCCCGAGCCGGCGCCGGCCGAGGTCGCGGACATCCTGTTGGGCCACCTCGAACAGCTGTACGCGTTTTACGGCGAGCAGGCCGGCGTGCGCATCGCGCGCAAGCACCTCGGCTGGTATGCGAAGAACCGCACCGAAAACGCCGCCTTCCGCCACGTGGTCAACCGGGCGGAAAGCGCCCAGGAGCAGTGGCGTCTCACCCGCAGCTATTTTGACACGCTGCAGAACGATGCCTGCGCGGCAGCCTGACCCGCGCCGCGCGCACGAATCCGAACCACCACCCCTGTCGACAGCCAGCGTCCGCGCCCGCGTGCGTTCCTTGCCAGCGCGATCTACCATGCCCCATCAGCGAATTGCAGCTACCGTCCATGAATAGACGCCCGGCCTCCGGCACCCCACAGGAAATCATCGACGAGCTGGAAAGCGCTCAGGCGCGCTGGTCTGCCATTGATTCCCTGCTGCGCCGACTGATCACCCGCCTGACCTATGCTGCCGATGGGCGCACCACGCCGCTGGATCATACCCTCGGCAAGATCCGGACGCTGATGAAGGAGTCGCCTGACGAGCGACTGATCGAGCCGTTGCTGAATGAGCTGACGGAAGCCGTGCGCTTCCTCGATGATCTCCCTGCCGCCAACACCACCAACAAGCACGCCGCGGCAGCGCAATCTCCGGCGCCGGCGCCGCTGATCGCCGACAACAGTGCCGCCCGTGCCGTGCTGCTGGCAGTTTTGGAGCGACTGCAACCCGATGAAACCATGCTCGCCCAGTTCGACACGTTGCGCACCAGCATCACCGCGGCCAACGAACCCGCGGCGCTGGCGCAGCAGGCCGAGGCCCTGGCGATCTCGGTCAACCGGCAGATCCGGCGACTGGGCGAACAGAAGGACGCTGCCGAGACCCTGCTCAACCATGTCACCGAGCAGTTGCTCGAACTGACCCGCTACCTCAGCAAGGAAGACGTCGAGCAGCGCGAAGGCAGCGGTTCACGCAAGCAGCTTGACCAGCACCTGATCAAGGAAATCCATGCGCTGGGCACGCAGATGCGTCAGGCCAGCGACCTTGAGACCCTGCAGGCGGAGGTCGAGTCGCGCATCGGCGCGATCAGCACGCACATGAAAGCCTTCCGTGAGCGCGAGGAAACACGCGAACGTGATTGGCAGGCGCGCGCCGAGCAGATGAACAAACGCATTCGCGAACTCGAGAGCGCGGCGCAGACCATGGAGGCGAGCCTGAGCCAGAAGCAGCAGCAGGCTTCGACCGATCCGCTGACCGGCATTGCCAACCGCATGATCTATGAAGAGCACATGGTGCAGATTTGCCAGCGCGTGCGCGACGAAGCGGCCGAATCATGCCTGCTCATGCTCGATATTGACCACTTCAAGCAAATCAACGACCGCTTCGGACATGCGGCGGGGGACCGTGCGCTGCGCATCGTGGCCGATCAGTTGAAAGCACGGCTGCGCGCCGACGACTTGCTGGCCCGCTATGGCGGCGAGGAATTCGTGGTGGTGCTCTCCGGCACCAATGGTGAAGCCGGCCTGCGCGTGGCGGAGACCCTGCGCACATGCATCGAAAGCCTGAGTTTTCGCGGCCAGCAGCAGCCGGTGAGCATCACCATGTCATGCGGGGTCACCCAGTTGCGCGCAGATGATGACCCGCAAGGGGCATTCGAGCGGGCCGATCGCGCGCTCTACCGAGCCAAGGGTGGCGGTCGCAATCGATGTGAGATGCTGTGACCGCCGGGTGAGCGGCCTTCCAGACGGCTGAACGCCAACACTCGCGTTCAGCCTGTATCGCTGCAAACCCGGCCGACCCGTTGTATCATCCCCGGCCTCAATTGATCTCTTCATCCGAAAGGAAGGATATATACCCCGATGAGCAACCACCTCTTCACCTCCGAGTCGGTCTCCGAAGGCCATCCGGACAAAGTAGCCGACCAGATCTCCGACGCCGTACTCGACGCGATCCTCGCGCAGGATCCGCGCGCTCGCGTGGCCTGCGAGACGATGGTGAAGACCGGCGTGGCCATCGTCGCGGGCGAAGTCACCACCAGCGCGTGGATCGATCTCGAGGCGCTGACCCGCAAGGTCATCGTCGACATCGGCTACAACTCCAGCGAAGTCGGGTTCGACGGCGAGACCTGCGGTGTGCTTAACCTGATCGGCAAGCAGTCGCCCGACATCAACCAGGGCGTGGACCGCAAGAACCCGGAAGATCAGGGTGCCGGCGACCAGGGCCTGATGTTCGGCTACGCCACCAATGAAACCAAGGACTTCATGCCGGCGGCGATCTACTACTCGCATCGGCTGGTCGAGCAGCAGGCGAAGATCCGCAAGCGGAAGAACTCACCGCTGCCGTGGCTGCGCCCGGATGCCAAGAGCCAGGTCACCCTGCGCTACGAGAATGACAAGGCGGTGGCGATCGATGCCGTGGTGCTGTCGACCCAGCATGATCCGGACGTCAAGCAGAAAGATCTGATCGAGGCCGTACGCGAATACATCCTCAAGCCGGTGCTGCCTGCCAAGCTGCTGCACAAGGCCACCAAGTTCCACATCAACCCGACCGGCAAGTTCGTCATCGGCGGGCCGGTGGGCGACTGCGGCCTGACCGGCCGCAAGATCATCGTCGACACCTACGGTGGCTGGGCCCGCCATGGCGGTGGCGCGTTCTCGGGCAAGGATCCGTCCAAGGTTGACCGTTCCGCTGCTTACGCGGCCCGCTACGTGGCCAAGAACATCGTCGCTGCCGGCATCGCCGACCGCTGCGAAGTGCAGGTCAGCTACGCGATCGGCGTGGCGCATCCGACGTCGATCTCGGTCACCACCTTCGGCACCGGCAAGATCAGCGACGAGAAGATCGAGAAGCTGATTCGCAAGCATTTCGACCTGCGCCCGTACGGCATCATCAAGATGCTCGACCTGATCCACCCGATGTACCAGCAGACCGCGAGCTACGGTCACTTCGGCCGCACGCCGCACAAGGTCAAGGACGCCAACGGCAATGCCTACACCACGTTCTCGTGGGAGCAGACCGACCGTGCCGACGCGCTTCGCGCCGACGCCAAGCTGAAGTAACTCGCTTCCGCCATCGGCACACAAGAAGGGCGCCTTTCGGGGCGCCCTTCTTGCTTTTCCAGCTCGTGGCAGATGGCATGCCACAGTTCAGCCTGCGTGCTCCTTGTCTGCGGCTCCGGCGAGTGCCTTGCGCAAGGCGACCAATTTCTTCCGCCACTTCGAGTCTGCTGGCGCATGACTCTCATCGAGTACCGCCTGGTAGCGGGCCAGTGTCCTGGCCACCTCGGCAGGCTTGTGCAGGGTCATGTAGGCCCACGCCGAGTAGTACGGGATGTTGACGTATATGCCGAGAACTTCGCTTGCTTGTTTGCCGAGCACCTGCTCCGACTGCTTCAGCGTCCGGATCCCCGCCAGAAGGTCGTGATCGCCTTTCATCTGGATCATGCCCAGCACATTGAGGGCGTAGGCATAATTGATGTCGCCATTGCCGGGCCCAGCCTGCGCCTTGAGCCGGGGAAGCACATCTGCCAGAAGCACCTTGGCATCCGCATAGTGTTTGGCATCGACCATGCGCATCACCTGGGTGACTGCCAGCTGGAGATAGAACCGATTGTTCGGGCCATCCGCTTGGCGCGCGATCGCGAGCGCCTGTGCCCCGATATCAATGCCTTGCGTCTTGCGTTCAAGCTTGTCCAGCGCCACGGCGACATCGTTGAGCAGCACCGCCCGCTGAAGCGTGCCGGGACCAACCAGCCTGACGTAGTCACGATCTACCTTCTCGAGTTCGGCCACCCCCTCTTCCAGGTCACCGTGCAGGATGAGTAGCTGAGCCAGGTTCTGGCGTGCGGTCAGTCGGCTCTCCGGCACCGTGCCGTCTTGATCAATTTGAAGCACGGCGAATTTCATGCTCACCAGCGCCCCCGCCAGATCGCCCTGGCGCTCCTGAAGCGAGGACAGTGTTGTGTAGATGTTCCCAAGCAGCTCACGCAAGTCGGGATTCTTGCGCTGCTCGACCGAAAGAGCCAACTCGCGCACCTCGGGGATCAGCGCGCCAGGCGCCTTGGCGCTCTGGCTGTTCTCACCGTCAAGCTCCAGCCATCGAAAATAGGCCCATTGCGGGAACATGGACTCCCTGTGTGCGGCCAGCAGCTGCAGGCCTTGCCGACTCAGAGCAATGCAACCGGCATTCTCACCCGACAGCTCGGCTGCCAACGCGAGTTTCTCCAGCGCCTTGGCCCGATCTTTCAGCGGCGCATGCACGCGGTCCAGCAATTGTCTTCCCGCCAGCAGCGGGACCCGCGCATTTCTGACCAGGTGGAGGCTGAGATAGGTGTCTCCCATGGTGACCAGCAGGTTGCCCTTGATGACGGGATCGATGTCGCTGCGCTTGATCAGGCTGGCGACGCCCCGGTCAAGCGCCTCGAGCACCGTCACTTTTTCGCCCTGCGCCTCCGACGGTGCCGCGTTGGCGAACAGCTGGGTCATGAACCCGGAAAGCGCCTGCGCCTTGTTGCGCTCATCCTCCACCTGATGCAGATAACTGGTGCGATCGAGCAGGAATGCCGCCCCCAACGCCAGCAGTACACCCGCCGCCAGCATCGGCAACCGGTTGCGCCAGACAAAGCGGCGCAGGCGATAGAGGCGCTGCCCCCGGCGTGCCTCGACTGCGCGGGTAGCCAGATAGCGCCGCAGGTCCAATGCCAGTGCCGCAACCGACCCGTAGCGCTCGCCGGGATTCTTGCGCAGTGCCTTCAGCGTGATCGCATCAATATCCGCCGGCACGCGCCACGAACGCGTGCCATCGCCGGCAGCCTGCCTGCCCGGCGGCACCACATCCGAATTCAGGATCGCGTTCATCAACTCCACCGGAGTGCCCTTGGCGGCAAACGGCGTGCGCCCACTCACCAGTCGATACAGCACGGCGCCGAGCGAATAGACGTCCGTCGTGGTGGTCAGCGGCTTGCAGGCAATCTGCTCCGGGCTCGCAAAGGACATCGACATCGCGTGCTGGCCAGTCTGGGTCAGCGCATCCATTGACTCGTCGTCCATCAGGCGGCCAATGCCAAAGTCGAGAAGCTTCGGCTCTCCGTCCGAGGTAACGAGGATATTTGCTGGCTTCAGGTCGCGATGGAGGACCAGGTTGCGATGCGCGTACTCCACCGCCGCACACACCTTGAGAAAGAGGGTGATACGTGCCCGCAGATCCATTCCGCACTGGTCGCACCACGTGTCGATCCGTATGCCATCAACGTATTCCATCGCCAGAAACGGCTTGCCATTGGACAGCACCCCGCCATCAAGCAGCCGCGCAATGCCCGGATGCTCAAGTCGCGCGAGCAGCTGACGTTCGCGCGCAAATCGTTCATGCAGGATCGGCGAGTTTTCCGCTGCAGCGCCCAGCATCTTCAGCGCCACCTTCTGCACGTAGCCACCGTCGTCGCGCTCGGCCAAGTGCACCACGCCCATGCCACCCTCGCCAAGCAAACTCAGCACGCGATAGTGCCGCGGCGCGGTCGCCTCGGCATCGCGGCCGGTGAGGTCGGCGGTGGCCAGCGCCAGCAGCGGCGAATCCAGCGATCCGCTTTGTTCCATCGCGGCAAGCATCCAGTGCACTTCGGCGCCGACAGCCGTATCACCCAGAACCTGCTCCGCAATGAAGTGTTCGCGCTCGCCCTGCTCGAGGTCGGCCGCCGCCATCGCAATGCGCTTGGCGGTCAGATAACGGTCGGTAAGTTGTTGGTTCATGAATTTCTCGAAAGGCCGCAGGGATTCTGGCCTGGCCGGACACGATCACACCGGCAGCCAATGGGAACGTCGGCATCAGCACAACTTCAATCAAGTGCCGCAATGCGGCAGCGTCACTCCACAGGCCGCTTGTTCATGGCCGGGAGCGTGCGACCAGGTCAACCGAAAATGACTTGACCTGATCAATGGCGCTCTGTCTCACGTCACGCATGCCGGCGTTGAGTTTGGCTGGATCCATCGCGATGACCGGATCGAGGTAGTGCTTGCGCACAACCGCAGCCGCGGCAACATCCCTGAGCTTGCCCAACACTTCGTACAGCCGCGATGCAGTCTCGATGGTATGGGCATCGACAACACCAAGCAGACGCTCCCGACCCGCCAGGGCTTTCTCGTAGGCGGTGCGGGCGGCCGCCCAGTGACCTGCGGCCACCTCGATGTCGCCGAGCAGGTTGTCGGTGGCAAAAACAATCGGGTGATCCGCGCCAAGCACCCGCGTCTGTCCCGCCAGCGTCAGGCGTGCCTCGGCCAGGGCCCGCGCATACTGCCCGTCGTAGCTGAGCAGGTTGGCCAGACTGCCGTGGGCCATCAGGGTCTTGGGATTGTCCTCGCCGAGCACACGCTGATGGGAGGCCAGAATAGTCTGCTCCAGCGCGATCGCCCGGCCCATGTAACGATGCATCGCTTGCGGGTCGGTCGCGGCATTGCCTTCCTTGGAAAGCAGGCGCACGAGCAGGGTCTCGGAGGCGATGGTGTCGGCATGATTCACCCCCAGCACGCGCACACGCGTGGCGATGAGATGCGCCAGCGCGGCGTCCGCCTGCCTGAACGCCGACTCGTCCTGGGCCAGATAGACCTGATCGGTGACCACCATGTGCAGCGCATCAAGCGTATCGGGGTGATCTGAACCCAGTCTTTTCGTCCTGACGGCGAGCACTTGCTGTGCCAGCGCCAACGACTTTTCATAGTTGTTGCGATAGTGCTGAAGCCGCGCCAGGGTAATCATCGACGCCAGGGCCTGTGGGCTTTGCGGCCCGAACGCGGCCTTGTTCAGTGTCACCAGTGGTTCGGCCAGCGCGATGGCCTCATCGCGCTGGCCCAGACCGATCAAGGTCATCACCAGATCGCTGCGCAACTGCATCATGGCCACGTTCGTGGGTGGCAGCCGCAGGCGCAAGCGCTCATACAACGCCTGCTGCAGTTGGCGTGCCCGCTGCAGATGACCCTGCGCAGAAAGCACGCGCGCCCCACCGGCTTCGGCGGCTATGCGAAGAGGATCAGTCGGCAAGTGTCCGGATGCATCCGCCACCGAACGTTCGAACAACTCGCCAGCCGCATCGAGGTCACCTTCGCGGTACAGCGCATCGGCCAGCGCCAGTCGCGCGGACAGCAGCCCATCCGTGTTCAGTGGCCTTTGCGCGATTCGCTCGGCGAGCACTGTGCGCAACTGCGAGACTGCGTGACCATAGCTGCCGATATGCACCAGTACCTCGGCCAGCGACTGGCGCAGATTGGAGGCCAGTGCTGGCGAATTGGAAAATTCGCGATCAAGACTGTCCAGTGCATGGCTGACCACGAAAATATCAAGCGCGTTGCGTGCGATGTCGGTGGAGCCCACTGTGCCGGAGGCCTTCGCCAGCAGCGCGTCCAGCCGCGCCGCGTCTGGCGATTGATCAATCTGCTTGCGCAGTTGCTCAAGCTGCGCGCTGGTGATCGCGTGACCCATCGCCTGGATGTCCACGCTGTCCAGCGTGGACCGCTGAAAATCAACCATGCGCTGAAGCTGCTGCTCGCGATGTTCAGCCAGATCACGGGCAACACTCGCCTTGTGCAGGGCCAGCAACGAGCTGACCAATCCGGCGACCACAGCCAGCAGAACGGCCGAAGATGCCGCCAGCACCCAGCGGTTTCGCTGCAAATAGCGACGAAACCGATACAGCAGCCGCCCCCTGCGGGCCTGGACCGGACGACGGTTGAGGAAGCGCTGTAGATCAGCAACGAGCGCCGGCACGCTGCTGTAGCGGTCATCCACCTGGCGACGCAGTGCCTTGAGCACGATCGCATCAATGTCGCGCGGCACCCGTCGCACAGGATCACCCTTGCTCATGCTGCCCGGGCGGCCAGCGCGTGCAGCCCGACTCGGCGGCACCACATTGCCGCCGACGATGGCGTTGGACAGCAGGTGCGGGGTGACCAGATGCTGATAGGGCCGCTCGCCCGCCACCAATTGGTACAACACCACCCCCAGCGAGTAGACGTCGGCCGCCGTGGTCAACGGCAGTCGTTCAATTTGCTCGGGACTCGCGTAGGCGAGGGTCATGACTTGCTGGGCAGTCGCCGTCACCTCGACCTCGGCATGCTGATCGAGCATGCGGGCGATGCCGAAGTCCAGCAATTTGGGTGTGCCGCCCTCGGTCACCAGAATGTTGGCTGGCTTGATATCGCGGTGGATGACGAGGTTGCGATGCGCATAGTCCACGGCCGCGCAGACTTTGAGGAACAGCTCGATGCGAGCGCCAAGGTCGATACCGTGGTGGTCACACCATGCATCGATGCGCTCACCTTCCACGTACTCCATCGCCAGGAACGGCCGGCCGTCAGCAAGTACGCCGCCATCAAGCAGCCGTGCTATGCCCGGATGCTCCAGCCGGGCCAGCAGCTTGCGCTCCTGGGCAAAGCGCTCGGTCAATACCGGCGAACCTTCGGCAGCCGGGTTGAGAAGCTTGAGCGCGACCTGTTGCACGAAGTCGCCATCGGTACGCTCGGCCAGATAAACCGAACCCATGCCACCTTCACCGAGACGGCGAACGATGCGGTACTGATGCGGCGCGGTGGCCTGAGCGTCCAGTCCACTCAGGTCAGGTGAGATACGCTCGGCAACGGGCAAAAGCGCCGTATGGGTTGCGTCCATTGCGGCGAGCATCCAGTGCACTTCATCTGCCAACTCGGCATCGCTCGCCGCCTCGCGTTGCAGCAAGGCTTCCCGCCCGACAGCATCAAGGTCCGCCACCAACATCGCGATGCGCTTGGCTTCAAGGTAACGATCAGTAAGATGCCGACTCATGCCTTCCCCCCGAAAGGTCTACCGCGACAACAGCCACCCCCTGGGCAACGACCTCTATATCGAGGGCTTTCGAGCGACCAGATCGATCAGCGCCGACATGCCATCATGCCCCGCCCCCTCGTGGATCTCGGCGTCATGGACGGCCAGATGCTCGATCGCAAGATTGCTGAATGCCGCACGCAGCAATTGTTCAGTGTAAAGGTTGGCGACCTCGGATGGGCCGCCCGTGCCGAATCCGAGCTGTTCGGGTCGGTAGCCCTCGATCAGCAACAGCCCACCGGGCTTGAGCGCCGACTGCATACCGGCAAACAGTCGCTCACGCAACGACGGGTCCGCAAACTGGATGAAGATGGCAGCAATCACGTCAAAACGATCGACGCCAAAGTCCCAGTACGCCAGGTCGGCCAATTCCTGCCGCAGTGTCACGCCACGCTCCCCAGCCAACTGCTGGCCCTTGGCCAAGCCTACCGCGGAGGCATCCACCGCCAGCACCTCAAGCCCCTGTTCGGCCAACCAGACCCCGTTGCGACCTTCGCCATCGGCGATGGCCAGCGCAAAACCGCCCTTGGGCAAGTGGCTGCGCTGGGATGCCAGAAAGGCATTGGGTGCGGTGCCGAACAGGAAGCCTTCCGTGCTGTAACGCTCGTCCCAACGGTTCATCGCAAGCCTCAATACCTTCATTTCCGGCTCGAACGCAGCCACCTCATGCGCGCCAAGCGCAAGCCGAGGACCGCTTCAGCGGGTAGACGCTACCGCAAGCACGGGCTTCTTGACCGCGCGGCGAGCCAGTTTGACCCGCGTGTGTCGCGACCGATGGGCGAGATGGCGGGTGGCCGGGCAACTGGCGTGCCGATGCCTGCCGCATGGCGCGGTAGTGGCGACGACCGGCTTGCCACGACGATGGTGATGACCTGATACCAGCACCGGTTCTGCTTCCGCCGTGCCGATCGGCGACAACGCGGCCAGCACGCGGTGCGCCATCCTGCCGCGACTATTGGAACCGGCGGCCTCAGCCACCAGAATCGCCGGCGTATCACGATGATCAAAGCCGTCGTCGAGCAGGCGCGCCATCAACTGGTCACGCGCTGACGCGGTGCGACCGCCCAGCACCACGGCGAACAGGCGATGACCATCGCGAACCGCGGTCGAGGCAAGATTGAAGCCGGAGGCATCGGTGAAACCGGTCTTCAGGCCATCCATGCCCGGATAACGGTCCATCAGGTGATTGTGCCCGCGCACCAGTTGGCCGCGGAACATGAATTCCTTCGTAGCGAAGTAATGGTCGTACTGCGGAAAGTCGCGGTACAACGCCATCGCCAGCTTGGCCAGATCCCGCGCCGTGGTCTTGTTTTGCGGATCGGGCAGGCCGGAGGCGTTGTCGAAATGGGTGCTTCTCATGCCGAGCAAGGCGGCCTGGGCATTCATCATGTCGGCAAACTGGCTCTCGGTACCGCCCAAGCCTTCAGCTACCACGGTCGCTGCGTCGTTGGCCGACTTGGTCACCATCGCCAGGATGCAGTCGGATACCGCGATCGTCTCGCCCGGGCGCAAGCCGAGCTTGGTCGGCGCCTTGCCGGCCGCCCATGGCGACACCGCCAGTTGCTGGTCGACCTGCAGCGTGCCGTTCTTCAAACCCTGGAAGGCGAGATAGAGCGTCATCATCTTGGTCAGCGAGGCCGGATAATTCTGCTCGTCGGCGTTGACTTCGTTCAACACCTTGCCGCTGGACCCGTCGATCACGATCGACGCGTAGCCCGCGTGTGCCACGCCGGTAAAAACACCCAGACCACAAAGCAACACCGCCCACATCCTTTTAAGCTGGTCTAGCAGCGGCCGTTGCATCGCGAACTGGATTGCCAATGTCTATTCCTCACAACCGGACTGCAACAACGTGAAAACTGTGTGCGCGACGATAGTGCATGGACGCGACAATATCCAGAGATCCTGCTTCACAAGCTGGCCCCAAATAACTGTTTTACCGAAAGTTAACGAGCGGCGCCCACGTCGCGCCGGGCCAGAATCCAGCCGCACGCCCGCACTTTCAATGACCACCGCAGACGCGGGTTTCGGCAAGCCAGCAGCTACAATGGGCGGATGTCTCTTATCCAATTGCAAAGCGTCGACTTCAGCATCGGCGGCCCCCTCCTGCTCGAACATGTCGATCTGTCGATCGAATCGAACGAGCGCGTCTGTATTGTCGGCCGTAACGGCGAAGGCAAATCCACCCTGATGAAGCTGATCGCCGGCGAGCTGCATGCTGACGACGGCGAAATCCGTGTGCAAAGCGGCGTGGTCATCGCGCGCATGGCACAGGAGGTACCCCAGGGCACCAACGGCACCGTGTTCGACGTGGTGTCCGAGGGTCTGGGCGATCTCGGCCGACTGCTGGCGCGCTATCACCATCTGCTGCATGAACTGCATACCCAGGCCGATTTCGATGCGCTTGGCGACATTCAGCATGAAATCGAGGCGCAGCACGGCTGGGATCTGGACCGCCGCGTCACCGAAGTGATCACCAAGCTGGAGCTGCCAGCCGACACCGATTTCAACGCCCTCTCCGGCGGCATGAAGCGGCGCGTGCTGCTGGCGCAGGCGCTGGTGCGCAAGCCGGATGTACTGCTTCTTGATGAGCCGACCAACCACCTCGACATCGAAGCCATCGGCTGGCTCGAAAACTTCCTCAAACAGTTCGCCGGCAGCCTGATCTTCATCACCCATGACCGCAGCTTCCTGCGCGCGCTGGCCACCCGCATCGTCGAGATCGATCGCGGCGCCCTGACCGACTGGCCAGGCGACTACGACAACTACCTGCGCCGCCGCGAGGAGCGCCTGCACGCCGAGTCGCAGGCCAACTCCCTGTTCGACAAGAAGCTGGCACAGGAAGAGGTGTGGATCCGCCAGGGCATCAAGGCCCGGCGCACCCGCAACGAAGGCCGCGTGCGCGCGCTGAAGGAGCTGCGCAACGAGCGCGCCGAGCGGCGCAATCTCAACGGCAACGTCAAGATGACCGCGGCCAATGCGCAGGCCTCGGGCAAGAAGGTGATCGACCTGGAGCACGTGCACCAGGCGTATGACGGCCGCGTACTGATCGACGACCTCACCACCACCATCATGCGCGGCGAACGCATCGGCATCATCGGCCCCAATGGCGCCGGCAAGAGCACCCTGCTGAAGATCATGCTGGGCGAACTCGTGCCCCAGCGTGGCACCGCGGAACTGGGCACCAGCATCCAGGTGGCCTACTTCGACCAGCACCGCCTGCAGCTCAACGACTCGCTGAACGCGCTGGACAACGTGGCCGAAGGCCGCGAGTTCATCGAGCTCAACGGCCAGCGCAAGCACATCATCGGCTACCTGCAGGATTTCCTGTTCTCGCCCGAACGTGCCCGTGCGCCGATCACCCGCCTGTCCGGTGGCGAGCGCAACCGCCTGCTGCTGGCCAAGCTGTTCGCCCAGCCGTCCAACCTGCTGGTGATGGATGAGCCGACCAACGATCTGGACGTCGAAACGCTGGAACTGCTGGAAGAACTGCTGACCGATTACCAGGGCACCTTGCTGCTGGTCTCGCACGATCGCGCCTTCCTCGACAACGTCGTCTCCAGCACCCTGGTGCTTGAGGGCAACGGCCAGATCGGCGAATACGTGGGCGGCTACACGGACTGGCTGCGCCAACGCCCTGTCGCCGCTGCTGCGGTCGCCGCGGCAGCGGCAAAGCCCAGCCTCACCCGCAGCGAGCCGGCAACGGTGACCGCACCGGCCAAGCGCAAGCTGAGCTTCAAGGATCAGCGCGAACTGGAAGGGCTGCCCAAGCGTATCGAAGAGCTGGAAGCCGCCATCGCGGCGCATGGCGCGGCGATGACCCACCCGGATTTTTTCAAGCAGGACAGCGTGACGATCAACAAGGCCAACGAGGCGGTCGCAAGACAGCAGACGGAGCTGGAAACCGCCTACGCACGCTGGTCGGAGCTGGACGGCTGAACCCTCGCGTGGACGGGCCGCCGTGCGCTCAGTGAGCTGCGCGCGTGCGGCCCAGCCCGGTCTGCATGATCCGGTCGGTCCAGGCAATGCCGATCGCCGAGGCGATAAACACCACGTGGATGATGGTTTGCCACATCACTCCCTGCGGCGTCAGCGTGGAGCAGCGCTGCGCTGCCCCCTCCACCGCCTGAGCCATGCTCGCCAGCACCTCGGGCGAACAGTACGGCAAGCCACCCAGTGAACCGGCCTCGATGAACGTCTTGAGCAGGTGAATCGACGAAATGCCGATGATGGCCATCGCCAGTTTCACCTTCAGCACCGAGGCATTGACGTGGCTGAGCCACTCCGGCTGATCCGGGTGATCCTCCAGCCGCAAACGCGAAACAAAGGTCTCGTAACCACCGACGATCACCATGATCAGCAGGTTCGAGATCATCACCACGTCGATCAGCCCCAGCACGATCAACATGATCTCCTGCTCGCCCAGGTGCCAGGCCTCGTGGATCAGGTGCCAGAGCTCCTTGCCAAACAGGAACACGTAGACACACTGCGCCACGATCAGACCGAGGTAGAGCGGCAATTGCAGCCAGCGCGAACCGAAAATCAGGAAGGCAATGGGATTGAGCGGGGGCGGCTTGCGGTCTGGCATGGCAGTTTGTCTGACAGGGGAAGCCGCAGCCTACCGAGCTGTCAGCGACATGCCAAGCCGCAAGGTCGCCGGTGCATCAGCCGGTGTTCTGCAACCCCTGCGACACGCCGTTGACGCAGGCCACCAGCGCCTGCAGCAAGGTGTCGTCGTCGCAGTCGCTGGCGCGCCAGCGTTGCAGCAGATCGACCTGCAGCAGACTCATCGGATCGACGTACGGGTTGCGCAGTCCGATCGAGGCGGCCAGACGCGGGCTGTCCTGCAACAGCGACTGATGCTTCTGCAGTCGCAGCAGCCATTGTCGCGTGCGCTGAAACTCGTCGCGAATCATGCCGAACATCTCTTCGTGCAAGTCACCCGACAGCCGCGAGAACGCCTCGGCGATATCCAGATCCGTCTTGGCCAGCACCATTTCGACGTCGTCCAGCATGTTCTCGAAGAACGGCCAGTCGTTGGCCATCTCGATCATCGCTGCCTCACCGAACTCCTGCACACCCTGTTCCAGCGCACTGCCCAATCCGTACCAGCCGGGCAGGATCGTGCGGCACTGGGTCCAGGCGAAGACCCAGGGGATCGCCCGCAGATCCTGCACGCCGCGCATGCTGCGCCGGCTGGCGGGACGCGAGCCCAGGGTCATCCGTTCGATCACGTCGATCGGCGTGGCGCTGCGGAAGTAACTGACAAAATGCGGATGGTCGACAAAGGCGCGGTAGGTCAGCCGGCTGCTCGCCGAAAGCGACTCCATCTGCTTGCGCCAGCGCTCCTCGCGCGGCTCGTCATCGCGAGGACGCAGCGAGGCGCTGAGCACGGCGCCGATAGTCTGCTCCAGGTTGCGCAGCGCCAGCGCGCGGATGCCGTACTTGCGATGAATCACTTCGCCCTGCTCGGTGACCCGCAGCACGCCGGCCACGGAACCGCGCGGCGAGGACATCAGCGCGGGCGCAATACGCGCGCCGCCGCGGCTGGCCGAACCGCCGCGGCCATGGAAAAAGGCCAACTGGATGCCCGCCTCGCGCGCCACTTCAAGCAATTCCACCTGGGCTCGCTGCAGTCCCCAGCGCGAGGCCAGCGTGCCGCCGTCCTTGCCGCTGTCGGAATAGCCGAGCATCACCCACTGCTGGTCGCCACGCGCGGTCAGATGCTGGCGATACACCGGATCGTCGAGCAAGGCGCGAAGGGTGGCCGGTGCGTTCCGCAAATCGTCGACGGTTTCGAACAAGGGCGCGATATCGAGCGGCACATGGTTGCTTTCGATCAGACCGCCATAGCGTGCCAGTGCCAGCACCGCGAGTACGTCAGCAGCCGAGCGCGCCATGCTGATGATGTACAGCCCGACGGATTCACGGCCGTAACGGCGGCGTGAGTCGCCAAGCGTGGCAAATACGTCATACAGGGATTTCACGACGTCGGCGTGGCCGATCGAAAAGCGCTCCACGCCACTGGCGTAGGCGCGCAGTTGCGCCACGCGGGCGTCTGGCGCGAGCTCCGGCCACGCCGGGTTGTCGAACAGCGCCGCCAACGCCTCGTCATGGACCTGCGAGTCCTGGCGTACGTCCAGCCGCGCCAGATGCAGGCCGAACGTGCGCACGCGGCGAATCAGACGCTGCACGGCATAGGCGCCGGCATGCAGGCCACGATGTTCCACCAGGCTGTCGACCATCAGCTGCAGGTCGGCGAGCAGTTCGACCGCCGAGCTGTAGCCTTCCACATGATCATCGTCGAGGCTGGCCTCCAGCCGCGCGCCGACCAGGGTGAGCAGGCAGCGGTAAGGCATGTCGGCGTGGCGCGGACGAATCCTGGCCGCCGCCAGCGGGAAGCGTTCGCGATACGCGTCCAGGCGCTGCTGCAGTTCGGGAGAGGTTTTCGCGCGCCCTTCGGTCTGGCTGAGCAGTCGCGCCAGGGCAGACACATCGGCGAGGTAGTGCTCGATCACATGCGCGCGCTGGGTGGCCAGGCTGGCGGCGATGGTGTCGGCGCCTACATTCGGATTGCCATCCATGTCGCCGCCCACCCAGGTGGCAAAACCAAGCAGTTGGGGCAGCGGCGGCGCCACGCCGTAAACGGACTGCAGTGCCTCGGCCAGTGATTCGTAAACCGCGGGCACGATGCGGTAGAGCGGGTTGGCGAGATAGAAGCCGACGTGGTGGTGTTCGTCCTGCACGGTGGGTCGTACCGGCGAGGCCTCGGCGGTCTGCCAGCCGGAAGACAGCGCCATGTAGATGCGGTCGTCGTCCTCCTTGCGTTCCTGCGGTGTGCGGGTGGGGTCGAAGTTGTCGACCAGGGAGCGCACGATGGCCTGCTCTTTTTCCAGCAACGAGCGGCGCACCGCCTCGGTCGGGTGCGCGGTAAATACCGGCTCGATCCAGAGTTTGTCCAGCCAGCCCAGCAATTCGTCGGCGCCCACGCCCTGCGCCTTCAACCGCCCCAGCACATCAAGCAGGGATTCCGGCTGTGGCGCCCGGCCCTCGCGCTGGTAGTCACGCCGGCGGCGAATGCGGTGTACCCGCTCCGCGGTGTTGACGGCCTGGAAATAGGTGGCGAAGGCCCGCGCCAGCGCCTCGGCGTGGGCGGCATCGAGGCCGGCCAGCGATTCGGCCAGTTCGGCAACCGATGCCCCTTCGCGGCGGCGCCGGATGGCGGCGGTACGCACCTGCTCGACCCGATCAAGGAAGGCCTGACCATCCTGCTCGGCCAGCATGCGCCCGACCATGGCACCGAGCCGTCCCACGTTTTCACGCAGCGGCTCGTCCTGTGGCGGGAACTCGGGTTCGCGGTTGCTTTCCATCAATCGGCTCCATCTCAAGGGCAAGCCCCCAGCCTACCAAGTCCCGCGTATGGAGAGGCGTCAAATTGATTCTCCCGCTACAATGGTCAGCTTGTACTGCCCGCCGAGGGGCGCTGCGACCGTTCGTGAGCATGGAGAAATCCATCCACTCATCACCAGAACGGCCAGGCTCGGCGCGGCACGTTCCACAACGGCGCCCGGTTGATTCACCTAACCGGAGATACACATGAACGCTGTCAGCAAAGAAGCTGCTACCCACGATTACAAGGTGCGCGACCTCTCGCTTGCCGAGTTCGGCCGCAAGGAACTGGACATCGCCGAGCCCGAGATGCCGGGCCTGATGTCGATCCGCCGCAAGTACGCCCCCAGCCTGCCGCTCAAGAACGTTCGCGTCACCGGCTCGTTGCACATGACGGTGCAGACCGCCGTGCTGATCGAAACCCTGAAGGACATCGGCGCCGATGTGCGCTGGGCCTCGTGCAATATCTTCTCGACCCAGGACCACGCCGCCGCCGCGATCGCTGTCACCGGCACGCCGGTATTCGCCTGGAAAGGCGAGACGCTGGAGGAATACTGGGACTGCACCCTGGATGCGCTGTCCTTCCCCGACGGCAAGGGCGGCTTCCTCGGCCCGCAACTGGTGGTGGACGACGGCGGTGACGTCACCCTGCTGATCCACAAGGGTTATGAACTGGAAAACGGCTCGGACTGGGTCAACGAAAAGGCTTCCTCGCACGAGGAACAGGTGATCAAGAACCTGCTCAAGCGCGTGCATAAGGAACGCCCGGGTTACTGGCATACGGTGGTCAAGGACTGGAAGGGTGTCTCCGAGGAGACCACCACCGGCGTGCACCGCCTGTACCAGATGCTGGAGGCCGGCAAGCTGCTGGTGCCGGCGATCAACGTCAACGACTCGGTCACCAAGAGCAAGTTCGACAATCTCTACGGCTGCCGCGAATCGCTGGCCGATGGCCTGAAGCGCGCGATGGACGTGATGCTGGCCGGCAAGGTCGCGGTGGTCTGCGGCTACGGTGACGTGGGCAAGGGTTGCGCGGCCTCGCTGCGTGCCTACGGCTCGCGCGTGGTGGTCACCGAGATTGATCCGATCAATGCACTGCAGGCGTCGATGGAAGGTTTCGAGGTCAACACCGTCGAGAGCACGCTGGGTCGCGGTGACATCTACGTCACCACCACCGGCAACAAGGACGTGCTGACGCTGGAGCACCTGAAGGCCATGAAGGACCAGGCCATCGTCTGCAATATCGGCCACTTCGACAACGAGATCCAGGTCGACGCACTGAACACGATGGCTGGCGTAACGAAGATCAACATCAAGCCGCAGGTGGACAAGTACGTGTTCCCCGATGGTCGCGCGATGTTCCTGCTGGCCGAAGGTCGTCTGGTCAACCTCGGCTGCGCCACCGGCCATCCGAGCTTCGTGATGTCCAACTCGTTTGCCAACCAGACCCTGGCGCAGATCGAGCTGTGGACCAACAAGGACAAGTACGAGAAAAAGGTCTACATCCTGCCGAAGAAGCTCGACGAGGAAGTCGCGCGTCTGCATCTGGAGAAGATCGGCGTGAAGCTGACCACGCTGACCACCGAACAGGCCGCCTATCTCGGCGTGCCGAAGGAAGGTCCGTACAAGCCGGAGCACTACCGCTACTGATTCCCGACCCTCTCCCTTCGCCGGGAGAGGGTTGATCAGGCAATAACGCAGAAGGGCGCAGCGATGCGCCCTTTTTTGTGCCCGTCAGCAAGCCAGCTGTAAGAATCGGTGTGGCCCGCACGTCTTCAGGTATGACCACCAAGGAGATGTGCCCATGTCCCTTTCACTATTCAGTCGAGGTGAGCCCATGAGCGATGCCGAGCCAACCGACGTTGCCAGCCTGGCCCGCGGCTACGGCCGCTCGGTGTTCTGCGCCGCCTATCGTGTGCTCGGCGACACCGCTCAGGCCGAAGACGTGCAGCAGGAAGTATTCATGCGCCTGCTGGAGAAGCCCGCAGGCGATATCGCCTCATGGCCTGCCTACCTCACGACACTCGCCACGCGCATGTCGATTGACCGGCTGCGCCGACATCAGCGCTGGCGGCGATTGATGCCCGTGTGGCGGGCGAGCGTGCCCACCGCCTTCGACAGTACCGTGGACGATGCCATCCAGGCCGACCGAGCCCGGCAGTTGCGACTCGCCCTGTGCCGCCTGAAACCGAAGGAGGCCGAGTGCTTCACGCTGCGTCACCTGCACGGCATGGAGATAGCCGTGATCGCGCAGGTCACCGAGATGACCGTCAACCATGTCAGCGTCTGCCTGCACCGGGCCACCCGTTCGCTCGAGACGCAACTGAATGAGTCCCAGACCGCGACTTCTCCGGAGGTGTTGTGATGACTAACGAACTGTCCCCGAACCTGTCCGCCCATCTGTCAGCCCTCGATGTCGCGCCCTCCGACGCGGCCACCGAAGCAGCACAACGCAAGCTGGAGGCGCGACTTTCCCGCCATCGCCCGCCGGAGCTGATGCGACGCCCATGGATTGGCTGGGTTGCCGCTGCGGCCACCGGTTGCCTGGTACTGGCACTGGTGATGCTGCCGGCCGCGCAAGGCATCGCCTTTGCCACCGCGCAAAGGCATCTGCGGGATTTCACCACACTAAGCCTGACCATCGAGCAGCGCTCGCAGGGCATCGACATGCCGACCATCCACGTGCGCATGAACCATGCCGGCGATGCCCGCACCGACATCGGCAAGGCCTCCACTACGGTGGTCAATCTCGGCGAGCACCAGATCCTCACCCTGCTGCACGATTCGCACATGGCGATGCTGACGCCACTGCCCGTCAGCGCATCGGCACGCCCCGCCGACAACCTCGCCTGGCTCGACGCCATCCGCCGCTTTCAGGGCAAGGCGACCCGACTACCGGAGAAGCGGACCATCGATGGCCGCCCCACCACCGGCTGGAAAATGAACACCGAGGGCATGCACATCACCCTCTGGGCCGACTCCGATGGTTTGCCGCGGGCGATTGACATCAATGGCGGCCAGGTATTGAGCCAGCGGATGCATGTGTCAGTCGACCAACCGATGGATGCCTCGGTCTTCAGCACACGGGTGCCGGCCCGATACCGACTGATGCCGACGGACGCCGAATAGGCTCCGCGCAGGCAAGGCTCCGCCGTGATCACATTCCCGATCACGGCGGGGCTTCCTTTGTTTTATATATCGCTTCATCGCGACGCAAAGATATATACTCGCCGCCACTGCTATCAGGAACCCAGGCCATGCCGGCGATCAGCTTCGAATTCTTCCCGCCCAAGACGGACGAACAGCGCGCGCAGCTTGATCGCGCCGCGCTGGCGCTGAAGGCCTATCAACCGGACTATGCCTCGGTCACTTTCGGCGCTGGCGGCTCCACCCTCAGTTACACCAGCGACACCGTGGCGCACCTGCACCAGCAGCATGGTTTGAACGTGGCGCCGCATCTGTCCTGCATGGGCGGCACCCGCGCCGAAATCGCCGAACTGCTCGATGGCTACCGCGCTGCCGGTTATCGGCGCCTCGTCGCGCTGCGCGGCGACATGCCCTCGGGCATGGCCACGGCCGGTGATTTCCGCTATGCCGCCGAGCTGGTGGATTTCATCCGCGCCCATAGCGGCGACCACTTCCACATCGAAGTGGCGGCCTACCCGGAAACCCATCCCCAGGCGGAAGATGCGCTGCGCGATCTGCATCATTTCAAGGCCAAGGTCGACGCAGGCGCGAACGGCGCCATCACCCAGTACTTCTTCAATCCCGACGCGTACTTCCGCTTCCTCGACGATGTACGCAAGCTCGGCGTGAATGTGCCGATCGTGCCGGGCATCATGCCGATCTCGAACTACAGCCAGCTGAAGCGCTTCTCCGACATGTGCGGCGCGGAGATCCCGCGCTGGATCGCCAAGCGCATGCATGCACACGGCGACGATGCCGACGCCGTGCGTGCGCTCGGCGCCGAGGTGGTGGCACAGCTGTGCCGGCGCCTGCTTGAGGGCGGCGCGCCTGGACTGCATTTCTATACGCTCAACCGGGCCAGGGCCACGCAGTTGGTACTGCAGCAACTTTCCTGATCCCGCGCCCGGCTATGCTGCGGGCATGCGCCAACTGTCTGACCTGATCTGCCTGATCACGTGTTGCCTGATCCTGTACTGCCTGTCTGGCCAGGTGATGGCGCAGACAACGATCCACCGCTGCATCGGCGCCAATGGTGGCGCGGTGTTTTCCGACCAGCCCTGCGCCGCGCTTCAGGCGACGCCGGTCGGTACCGTCACGCCACCGACGATGGCTCCCGCGGCAGGGGCAAGCGCGCAGCCACCCCCTACGCTGTGTGCCGCCAGCGTTGGCAAGCTCCGTCAGAGCATGATCGAGGCCTTCGCCAGACATGATGCCAACCGCCTGGCCGGCCTGATCCTGTGGGACGGTTACAGCCAGGGCGCGGTCACCGCCGACATTCGCTCGCTCGACGAACTGATGAAGGCGTCGCTGCTCGATATCAGGATGCCCGGCACAGCGCCTGCAAACAGCGATCCGGCCCCCGCGCAGTCGCTCGGCGGTATCGGGCTCGATCCATTCGGTCCCGCTACCCCTGCCACGCCCGAGCCTTCCTCGGACGGCAACCAACTGGTGCTGCACACCGCAGGCCATGATGGCTCGCAAGAGCGACATTTCGACCTCATTCGCCGCGCCGGCTGCCTTTGGCTGCGCATCGCGGACTGAGCCGCAACGGTTATCATGGGCGTTCCCCTCAGGAGCACCGACATGGCTCAGCAATACCCCGATTGGATCTGGCAGAACGGCAACATCAAGCCCTGGGCCGAGGCCACGACGCATGTGATGTCACACGCGCTGCACTATGGCTCGTCCGTGTTCGAGGGCATCCGCAGCTATGCCACGCCCGATGGCGCGGCCATTTTCCGCCTCACCGACCATATCAACCGGCTCTACCAGTCGGCCAAGATCTACGACATGGTGTTGCCGTATTCCGCCGAGGAACTCGCCGCCGCCTGCCGAGAAGTGATCAAGGAGAACGGGCTTGGCGCGGCGTATCTGCGTCCGGTCGCCTACCGCGGCCTGGGTGGTTTCGGCTTGTCTGCGGATACCCCGATCGACGTGGCCGTCGCCGCGTGGCCGATGGGCCCCTACCTCGGGCCGGAAGCACTGCAAAATGGCATCGATGCCTGCGTCTCGAGCTGGCAGCGTTTCGCGCCGAACACCATTCCGGCGGGCGCCAAGGCGGGCGGCAACTACCTCTCCGGTCAGCTGATTGCCCGCGAGGCGCGCCGACTCGGCTTCGGTGAGGGCATCGCGCTGGCGTCCAGCGGTCTGCTCAGTGAAGGCGCGGGCGAAAACCTGTTCCTGGTGTTCGATGGTGTACTGCACACCACGCCGGCCAGTGCCTCCATCCTCGCCGGCATTACCCGCGACACGCTCAAGACCCTGGCCCGTGAAGAAGGCATCGAAGTGGTCGAGCGCGATATTCCGCGGGAATATCTGTACCTCGCCGACGAGTTGTTGATGTGCGGCACGGCGGCAGAAATCACCCCCATCCGCTCCGTTGATGGCAAGCCCGTCGGCACCGGCAAGGCAGGCCGCGTGACCCTGCGTCTGCAGGAACTGTTCTTCGGCCTGTTTGACGGCCGCACCAACGACAAATGGGGCTGGCTGGAACAGGTCTGATTCGGCTACCGCCAGGAGCCCGCTTGCGGGCTCCTGTGCAAGGCGATTTTCAGCGAAAGACGATGCTGGCGATGGCGCCATTGCCGTCGGTGCGCGGGCGCATCGAGACGTCCCAGCCATACAGATCGCACAGGCGCCGGACGATGGCCAGGCCGAGCCCGGCGCCACTGCCGCCAGCGCCCTCGCCGCGCACGCCACGCTGAAACAGTCGCTCGGCATCCTCCGGCTTGATGCCGGGGCCGGTATCGATAACCTCGATCCGACCAGCTCCGACCTCGACCCGCACGCTGCCCTCAAGGGTGTACTTGATCGCGTTGCCGATCAGGTTGGTCAGTGCCACCGCCAACACCGAAGCCGGCGCATTGACGTTGACCGGCTCACTCACCGTCAGCTCGATCGTCAGTGGCTTGCCGCGCATCTGCGGACGCTGGCTCTCGATGACATCGCCAGCCACCTTGCCAACCTCGGTGCTCTCGCCGCGAGTCGGGCCACGACGCTCGGCGCGCGACAGCAGCAACAACGCCTCGATCAGTTCGGTCGCCTGACGCGAGGCACGCTCGATCCGCTTCAGTCGCTCGCTGAGCTTTTCGGTGAGATCCGGCGAGCCCTGCAACAATTCGGTGGTACTGGCGATCACCGCCAACGGCGTGCGCAGCTCATGGCTGACGTCGGAGTTGAACTCCCGATCGCGCTCGACCATGGCCGTCAGTCGATCGGAATACTCATCCAGCGCTACCGCCAGCTCACCCACTTCGTCATCGGCAAAATGCGGTGCCAGCGGCTCGGCCTTGCCGGCCTTGCGGAAATCGCGCAGGCGATTGGCCAAGTCGCTGACCGGCTTGAGCACCTTGCGAGACAGCCACAAACCAATGGCCAGCGATAGCAGACTGAAGAGCAACACCGCACTGACCAGCGACAGGATCAACTGCTGCTTGCCCAGGTCCTCGCGACTGATGTCGTAGCGGGTGAAGCCGATGATGCCGTCTTTTCGCTGCACGGCCAGCTTGTAATGCCTTTTTCGGCCTTCGCTATCGAGTTCGTAAATATCGTGGACCCCGCTGCTCAGGTTCTGCCAGGACATCGGCATCTTGTAGAGAGTGCGGTTGCTTTTAACCCAGCCCTCGATCAGCTCCGACTGAAACGGGCGCTCAGGATGCTCAATGGCATTCTCGACTGCCTGATCGACATCGTTCTGCATACTGTCGTTGATCAGTTGGTTCTCGACCCTGGCACGGACATAAAGCGAGGCCACAGCAAACAACGCGCTGAGGCCGAAACCGAACAGCGCGAAGGAGACAATCAATCGGAAACGGAGCTTACGCCTGGACTGCATCCGGCTCGACCATCCGATAGCCAATGCCGTGCCGTGTATGAATCAGCGGCTTGTCGAAGGGTTTGTCGATCGCCGCGCGCAATCCATGGATGTGCACGCGCAGCGAGTCGCTATCAGGCAGTTCCTCACCCCACACGCGCTGCTCCAGATCCTGCCGGGTCACCACCGACGGGCTGGCTTCCATCAAGGCTTGCAGCAGCTTGAGACCGATCGGGTTGAGCTGGATCGACTTGCCCTCGCGATTGATCGTAAGCGTGTCGAGGTTGAAGGTGAGGTCGGCCACTTTCAGCACGCGGCTTTGCGGGCCCTTGCCACGGCGCGCCAGCACTTCCAGCCGCGCCGCCAACTCCTGCAGCGCGAACGGCTTGGTCATGTAGTCGTCGGCCCCCGACTCGAAACCGGTGAGCTTCTGCTCCAGCGCATCGCGCGCGGTCAGCATCAGGATCGGGGTCTGCTTGTGCGCCTCGTGGCGCAGCTTGCGCGCGACCTCGAGACCGTCCATGCCGGGCAAGGTCAGGTCCAGCACGATCACGTCAAAATCATGTACCACGGCCAGATGCAGGCCGGTCACGCCGTCGCCTGCGAAGTCGACCACGTGGCCGCGGTCCTCCAGATAATCACCGATATTGGTCGCGATATCGCTGTTGTCTTCGATCACCAGTACACGCATGTTTTACTCCTGCACAACCGACGCACGGGCCGGCTGGGGCTGCCAGCTTAACAAGCTTGCGTGAATGGAGCGCATCGCAAGCGTGGCGAAGCTGAAAGTACACGGGGGGCAGGCAAGAAAAAGGCCCAGATGCGCGACTCGCCGTCGCCGCACCTGGGCCCAAGCTACCGCCCCGATACCATCATCTGCCGTCACCATAACCCGGTGGCGCAAATAATCAGCTCGCTCGTTATAAGGGGTCGCTGGTTAGGATGAAGTTAACCCGCGCACGCCTCAGGCCGACTGGCTTTCTCGGCAGGGCTTTTGTCAACAGTACGACTGCAACCCCTGGGCGGATAACTCCCTCGCCTGCGAACCGACCTCATCCGGCCAGCGACAGATATGCGTGCCGGTAACCATCTGACAATCGCCACGGGCATGGATATGTGGCCCCGGCAAGGCGCCAGCGCGCCCAGAATCCAAAGTGAAAGCCATGGTTTGCCGATAGCGGCGACCTCCCGCCGCGGCATCAGGCAGAGCGTACTGCCAGCCGCGCATCGCGTCGATTGCCGCCTTTTCAAATATTCCGGCCGGTGTCGAACTGATCAGCTGCAGATTGCTCACACCTCCATCCGCGCTCAGGCTGAATTCCAGCACGACCCGCCCTTCGACCCCGCGTTTCAATGCCGCCTGCGGATAAACAGGTTGCCGCACGCGAATGGGCGCTGGAGCCGGCACCGACACCGCTTCCACAGGATCCACCAAGGCCACAAGTCTTTCTGAAATGGGATGCAGATCCACTACCTGCCATGCCCGAGGCTACGCCAAAGTCAGCGACCCCAATGACTGCAGGGAGGCCGACGTCGTGATCGGCTCCGGCGTCCTCGGAGCATGAATGAACCCGACCACCATCGGGGCCAGATCAGCAATCCGGGAACTCCCATCGAAGACGGGCAGCGGCAACTTCATGCCAGTCAGCAAGGCTTGCAGTTGTCGCATGGATACGTCGATGCCCTCATGCAAGCGTGTCTGCGTCCACTGCCACTGCAGCATAATGACAATCAGCAGCGCGCCGAGGAAGGCGCCGCGAGTCGGCTCGAGTCTTGCCCCCTGAAAGCCTGATCCCCGGGTAGCGCCAGTTGCTGCGCCCGGTCCAGCAGCACCCCACCGGTCGCGGCGAGCAACTGGTTGTCGCGACGCTCCCGCAGGTCACCCAGTTCGGCCAGCACGCGGACGAACTCCTGGCGGCTTCCGCCACCTAGCGTCAGCGCGAGGCGATCGCAGCAGATTTCGCACTTATTTCGCACGTCACGAGAAATCCAGCGCACTACCGGGTGATAGAAATGCACGGTTTTCACAACCAACTGAAACAAATTGGCCAACGTGTCCCAGCGCCGCAGATGCGCCAACTCGTGAGCGAGAATCAACTCAACCGGTGAGACCGGAAACCCGGTAGCCACAGCCAGCCAATCAGGATCGGCGTCGCAACGCACTGACTGCTCAAGGCGGTGACGCGTCGTCGCACCCCAAAGCGTTGTGCCAGATTTACCGCCACGCGCTGCAACGAGGCGCTGGCTGCGCCATCCGCACCAAGGCCTTCAACTGCCACCATTCACGCCAGGCCCGCCCCGTCAAAAACAGTCCGCCCACAACCCAAGCGACTACCAGCTATGGCAGCACCTCGTCGACTCCGGCCACCGCTCTGCCTGGTGGATCGCCCTCGCTCGTGACAAACGCCGCTGCTGCCGTCGCGTTGCCACTGCCCACCCAAGCCAGCGCCTGCGCCGCACCCGACAGCTTGCACAGCGTCGCCAGCGGGCACGCCGCAGAGGCAAACAACATGCCCATACCGAGTCGGTATCGTGCGTTGCCGCGAGGAAGCAGTGGCCGCAGAGCCGCATAGACCAAACCCATCAACGCGCCTTGCCACACGAAGTGCAACAGCGTCCAACCGAGCACATGCGTCAGCACAAGCTATAACCGGGGAACATCCATCACGATGCCTCCTTGTCGAGCTTGTTGAGAAGCGCACGAATTTCATCCCACTCCCCACGAGTGGTGGGCTGGCTCCCGAGAGCCTGTAGTACCAGCTTCGAGGACGGGCCCTCGGGCATTTTCTGGGCGAGATCGCGCAAAAACCGCTTCTGGGTCCGCTCCTTGCTCATAGCAGCTCGATATACGTGCGCGCGTCGACTCTGGTCGCGCTCTACCAAACCTTTGGCAAGCATGATCTGAAGCAGCTTGAGGGCGTTGGTGTAACCGCCGCCCTCGTCGTGATAGAGCACCTGGTGGACCTCCCGCACCGTGCAAGGCCCCGCGACCAGAGTACACACCTGATCTCCAGCTCAGCATCGGTAGGCTTACGCGTGGCTCTGTTCATGAGGACTTGGGTTCATACACTCACACTCATGGAAATCAACACAAACCAGTCCGTCCGAATGGCCTTCCGCCGATTATTGCCCCCAAAGAGCAACCATTCCTAACGAACTCGGCGCCCAACGAGGCTGAGCATGAAATTCCGAAATTCCGGTAGCGTCACCGCTGACTCGGCGACTGAGCCACTGACGCGGGACGACGGGAAATATCAGTTACCGCCGTGCAGCGCACTAACTTGCCAATGGTCCCGCAGGAAATTCTTTGTCTCTGTCTGGTTTCTCTGAATATCACCATAGGACCGGCACTTGGTAATGTGAATATGGGAACCGGTCGGAGCCTCCGAGTCGCATATCAAACGATCGTTATCGCGCTGCCGCAGGATGCTATTAACCACCTCTTGATGGTTGAAGAGAGCGATCTTGTAGTCCTTGTGCATCTTGTCCACATTACCGTACGTGGAAAACAGAGCTTCCATCGCATCAAGATTAGCATTTACAGTCTTGTATTCTTGATCGGTGACAAAACTGAAACGCCCATCCTTTTGCATCTGCTTGCGAATTTCAGCGGCCACTGCATCAAAATCAACCTTGGTATCGGCATTCACCTGCGGCGTATTCACTTTAGGTGGGGATGAAGCAACAGCCGACGGGACCCACAAATAAGAATACGCCAACACCAGAATCATCACCATCCAATTCACGCTTTTCATTTGATCTCTCCAGAAGAAACATCTGTGCAAGCAGCCAACTCGGCATTCATGATGATAAAAGACTAGATTCTTAACTGGAAGCCTGTCAACGAATATTTTAGTACTTTAACCAAAGAGTAAAGTATTCGTCATCCCAGTCAGGCGTTTCGCGCCGCCTCAAGCTCCATGTAACAGACGATCTGCGCAGCCACATCCACGCCAGTAGCGGCCTCGATACCTTCCAGTCCCGGTGAGGCGTTGACTTCCAGCAGCAAGGGGCCTCGATTGGAGCGCAGCAGATCGACGCCGGCAATGCCCAAACCCAGTGCAGCAGCGGCGCGCACCGCGATGCGTTTTTCATCGGCGCTCAACGTGGCGGCCATCGCTCGCCCACCGCGATGCAGGTTGGCGCGGAATTCGCCTGGGCTGGCCTCGCGCTGCATGGCGGCGACCACTTTCTTGCCCACGACGAAACAGCGCAGATCGCTGCCGTTGGCCTCACCAATGAATTCCTGCACCAGGAAATTCGCGTACAGGCCACGAAAGGCCTCAATCACGCTTTGCGATGCACTGCGCTTCTCAGCCAGCACCACGCCGGTGCCCTGGGTGCCTTCGTTGAGCTTGATCACATGCGGCGGATCACCCAGCAGGGCGAGTACATCGGCGCTGTCATCGGGATTGTCGCCGAACACGGTCACCGGCATGTCGATACCCTGGTCCGACAGTATCTGCAGCGTGCGCAGCTTGTCGCGCGCGCGCAGTACCGCATCCGAAGGGTTTGGGGTGTAGACGCCCATCATCTCCAGTTGGCGCAACACGGCGGTGCCGTAGAAGGTGCTGGAGATTCCGATGCGTGGAATGACGGCATCGACATCGCGCACCTCCTTGCCGTTGTAGCGAATCGCCACCGCGCCGGGCGCGATCCGCACATAGCAGCGCAATGGATCGAGCACGCGCACCACGTGGCCGCGCAGGCGGGAAGCCTCAACCAGTCGTTTGGTCGAGTAAAGGCGTGCGTTTCGCGACAGGATCGCTATTTTCATTCGGTAACCATCAGGCAAGGTCGGCAACCGTCGACGACGGTCGCGACTGAGTATAGGAAAGGGAAGGATCCAGCCTGAATCGTCCGCTCAGCGCGGTACGGCCGAGCAGCATGGGGAACAGCATGTGACGACGATCGGTGAGATTGATATCGACACTGAAAGATTGCCCGGCCAACTGCACTTCGCTGCGAATGAACCAGCGCTCGGTGCGGCGGCCACCGGTGTCGGTGACCGCACGCCGATCCAGTGCCGGCGCTTCGCAGCGAACGTTCAACGGATGGCGCCGCCCATTGTGGATACTGAAGCGCAACCAGGTGGCACCATCGCGCTCGAATGCCTCAAGCGTATCGACATGCAGTGAGCTGCTTCGGGCACCCGTATCGAGCTTGGCCTTGAGCAGGCTGATGCCAAGCTGCGGCAAGGCCAGGCGCTCTCGCCAACCCAACGTCACAAGGGGCACGGTGATCGGATCCGCCATGGGAGCTCGCGACAGTTCGGGGATCGATGGACCGGAGGATGGAGCGGGTGAAGGGACCCACGAAAATCACCGCAGAAAGTCATTGTTTTTATTGGAAAAATGACGGCTTTCGGGGTGACTGAAACGGGACCTCAAACAATACCCGGAGAGATATAAGGCTAACAGCGCGTGGGCGCTGGGCGCCAGTCCTTTTGAGGGCTGACGTCATGGTCAAACGAATAGCGGCATTTGTTGCATTGGTGGTTCTTTTAGGTCTGGGTTCAATTCCTGCCAACGCGAACAACAGCCCGGTGGGCGATCGCGTGGACACCACTGCCCTGCCCTACGAGCACATAGCAGACCTGCGCAGCCTCCCGGGGGAAACCGAGCACGCGTTTTTGCTTCGCGTTGCACCGCAACTGCGTGCATACAGCGACAAAACCGGCTTTGAAGCGTGCGGGATCATCGGTGCCGATGGACACGGCGGCTTTGGCGTGGTGCTGGGTTCCAGTCATTCGCACATCGGGTGTGCAAACGATCCGGCCCGCGTGATCGCTGGCCAGACAAGCACGGGTGAAACCATCCACAGCCACGGCCGCCGTGGCTTGCGGATCTTGGCAACGCCCGCCGACGTGATCATGATGGGTTCGCCCATCGACCCGCCGCGCTACATGGGCGGCTTCGATCTGGCGCATTTTTCGGACGCTGATTTTGCCCATCCGGGCTATCTGGCAACGCCTACCGGCCTGCTGTATCAGGCCGGTCAAGGGACGGCCCACGTGGTTCAATAAGTGCAGGGAACGCCGCCACTCGGATGCCCATTTTGCGGTGCGCAGACACCCGCCACGGTTACGTTGTAGCCGCCGCAAGTGGAGGCCAATTGGGCGCCCACACCCTCATCACCCGTAAAATAAGTCACTTGTTGACCAATGCTCACTTTGACCGAAACCCCGTTCACCACAAAGGTTTTCGGGCAGCTGACGGCGGAGCTGCCGGGCGTGGTGTCCCAGTAAGAAAACGCCGGGCATGTCATAGCTTCATTGGCTGACACACCGCCCACGGTCAGCGTAAAGGTGGCCGAGCAAGTAGCGGTTTCTCCACTCACCTGGGCCGTGGGGTCATAAGCCGTATAAGCCCAGCCGCCGCCCGTGTTGTTGCACTGGCCGTTCAGGCACATTTTGGAGTTCGACAAGGTCGCCGAGGTGGGCGCTGGTGGGGGTGCCGGCGGCGGTGCAGGCGGTGGCGGTGGAGCAGGCGGCGGCGGGGGCGGTGGAGCCGCACACGTGTTCACTTCGCCCACCTTGCCGCCGGTATTGCTCCAGGCCGACCACGCGCCCCAGACGGGGTCAGCGGCCGCCCCTGGCGTCGCACATGAAGCGGTGCGGCTTCGGGTCTGGTTTTGCTGCCATGTGTCGCTGCCCGTTTGTCCCCCTGGGCAAGCCGCCGAACCGGGCACGTTCTGGGTTTGCGTCGCCGGGTTGGGCAACCATGGCGCGGCACCCAGGCGCGTGGCACAGGTGGGCGCGCAGGTGTTCACTTCCCCGAGTTTCGGCCCGACGTTGACCCAGGCGGACCAGGCGCCCCACGTCGGCGCGCTGACTGGCGTAGGACCCACGCAAGAAGCCGTGCGACTGCGGTTCTGGGCTTGTTGCCATGTGTCGCTGCCGGTCTGGCCGCCCGGGCACGCGATCGACCCGGGCACGGCCTGGGATTGTGTGGCCGGGTTTGGTGTGACGCTGGCCAGTTGGGTGATACACGAGGGCGTGCAAGTGCTGGCGGTCATGGTCCAGGGCGACCAGCCCGGCAAACCATAGGCGCCATTGCAAAAACCGGTGCGCTGCTGGGTAACACCATCGACAGAGTAAGGGGCCACGCTGGACAACTGACCCGCGGGACAGGCCACGGCTTGCGTCTGCGGTGCCGGTGGCACGCAGGGGGCCAGCGTTGGCAGCGCCGTGGCACCGGCGGCCTTGCTGCCCAGGAACTGAACCACAGCGGTGGGCGACTGACTGCACAGCACAGCGGCGACAGCGGGCTGAACGGCGCGCCCACTCATTACAGACGAGCCGTTAACTGTCACATCATCCCAGCCCGTGGCCGCCGCAGACACGAACCGCGTGCAGGCCGCAGAGGGGACGTTTTCATACGTCAGTGCGAAGCCGGACGCGGTGCCCGTCAGTTGAATGGATCCGCCCCAGGGGTTGCGGGTGGCCTTGGCAGGAAGCAAGGCACCCGGGCACGCCATGGTGCCCGAAACAAGGACCAGCGAGGACGGCGGGAACACTCCATCACACAGCGCGTTGCTTTGGTTGAGGCTGGCGAAGGTGGGCGCGCTGGCATACGACGAGCGGACGCTTGCCGCGATTTCGGCCGAGGAAGCGGCCGCGCTCTTGGCGTCGGCGGTGGTGCTCGCCTGACCGTAGGCCACATAAGCGACGCCGACGACGGCGACAGAAAGACCCAAAGCAACGATAAGGCCCAACAGGCCAAAACCTTGTTGACCATAGGTGTGCTCAATGGCGGCAGCGAGGGGGCGGCGGCGGGGCATGGCTGATCCTCCTTGGGTGGGTGACCCCGGCCGTGGAGCCAGCGGGCATGAAGGATGGCGAAAATCGGATGTGAGGAAAAATCCACCGGGTGCGCGGGCGCTGCGCCGACCCCATGGGCCAGATGGAGGAAGGCGGCGGACAGATCGCGCTCCCATTCATCACGGGCGCACTCGTTCGCCGAACGCTCGGGCACCGGCACCGGCGGCGTGCCTAACTGGATGCCGAACAATTCTGGTAATTCCTCACGGGACATGTTCAGGCGCTGATCCACCAAGTCCGCCGGTGCCGACGCGCTCAAATCCGCTGGTTTGCTCATGACTTCCCCCGTGCGGCAGCGGCGCGCGCGTCAAGGTGGGCAATGCCCCGCTCTCGCACTGCGTGGCGGTAGTCGGGGGATTTCAGGCGGTCGCGGGCGTCCAGCAGCAAGCCCACAAGCGTGCCCTCATCGTCGAGTTGATCGGCGCCGGCGGCGATGACCAGGCCACCAAGCAGGATTTTCCGGTGCGCATCTTCACGGCGTGCGCGAGAGCGGAGCCGGGTTTGTGCCGCGCGTTCTTTCAGGATTTCGCGGGCTTTCAATTGGGCAAGTCGATCGGTTGCCCGGGCGATTTGGTCTTGCAGGTTGACTGACGACATCGGACGGCTCGATCGCAGGGGGATACCTCTACGACTACCATCGCCCGAGAAAACCGCAAGCCCTTGACGATAGAGGGAAATCCGCAAGGATGTAGTTGAGGGCCGCAGGCCGAGATGAGTTCTCTTAACGAACGAAAGTGAGGAACAAGAGCGCACTTATGCAAACCCTGCGGGTTTGCGTGCGCAGGGGCTCCGCCCCTAACCCCGATGGCTCCGCCATCGCCCCCAATGCTCGCCCCCCGAGGGGCTTCGCTGAAAACCCCAATCGATGGCCACCTATCACGCCCACATTGCCACGATCAGCCGCAGCGCCGGGCACACCGCCACCGCAGCGGCGGCTTATCGTGCTGGCGTGGCATTGACCGATGAGCGCACGGGCGAACGGCACGACTACACGCGCCGGGGCGGCGTGGTTGAAACAGCCATGTTTGCCCCGGCATTGGCGCCGGGATGGGCGAAAGACCCAGAGGCGCTATGGAACGCGGCAGAAGCGGCAGAAAACCGGAAAAACTCGACCGTTGCGCGTGAGTTTGAAATCAGCCTCCCCCATGAGTTGAATCCGGAGCAACGGCGGGCGCTTGTCGACGACCTTGCGCAGTCGCTGGTCGATAAATATGGCTTCGCCATCCAAGCCAGCACCCACGAGCCGCACGGAGGCAAAGGCGACGAGCGAAACCACCACGTCCACTTGTTGGCCACGACCCGGCGAATGGGGCCCGATGGGCTCACGGAGAAAACCCGCGAGCTTGACGGCGGCCCGAGGGGGCGCGAGGAAATCCAGGCCGTGCGCGAACTGATCGCGGGCAGGATCAATCACCATCTAACCCTTGCTGGTCAAGTGGCACGCGTTGACCATCGGAGCCTTGCCGATCAATCGGCAGCCGCCGAGATGGCCGGCGACCTCGCCCAGGCGGTCACGCTCGCACGCGAACCAACACAGCACGAGGGCAAAACCGCAACAGCCGCCAAGCGTGCCGGCCACGTGCTTGATCGGGTGCGAGAGAACGACGAAATCCGCCGGGACAACAGTGCGGCGCTGGGCGACTACCTGCGGCAGGCGCGCGCAGAAGGTCGGCTTGTCCCGACACCACCAGGCCAACAGGCCCAGGCAACCGCAGAGGTGAAACAGCGGCAGAGCCCAAGCGGCCCCCTTGTCGCGGTTGGCGTCCAAGGCTACACCCGCACGATTGACGGCAAGCCTGTCCAAGTGGCTGGGCACATCCGAAAACAGCACGCAGCAGCCGCCCCAGCGCGGCCCACGCCGCGCGGCGGTGTGCCTTCTTCTGCACGTGGCGGCAGCCACGTCCCCCCTTCAACCGGCGGCGCCGGAGGCGGCGCCCTTGTCCATGTGTCGTCTGGGGGCAAAAGCAAGGAGGCGCGGGCGGAAGATGCACGAGCCAACGCGGAGTTGGCCCAACACAAGAAAAACATGGCATGGCAGGAGAAAATGCTGGCTAAATATCTCTTGGAACTCGATCGCATGGGCAAGCAGTGTTCACAAGCGATGGAAGACGCCATGCGCAACATGCTCGCGGCACCGATCAAAGAAGATCAGGCGCAGGGGTTTAGGTTTTGGCTGACTGATCGCGGCCGAGCGTGCGACAAACTTGATGCATTGCGTGCAGACAAAACCGGGCGAATGAATGCGCACGAAGAAGCACAAGCCAAGCACCAGAGGCGGCAAAAACGGCTGGATCGATTCACCGACGAAAACCCACAGCCCGGGCGCCTGCACTGGAAGTCTAAACGGGCATGGTCGGAACGGCGGGAAAAACTGGCACACGGGTTAGAACGTGCCGACAAGCAGCAGCGCCAATCTCGCGTGCTGGTGTCGGCGGCGGAACTTGCGGCGCTGGATGCCAGGGCCGACGACGTGGCCGCAAAAATCCGGGCGCTAGACGAGGAGCGGCCGAAGCGTTGGCCGTTGCCAGGCGAAGAGCCACAGCGGCAGCCCGAGAGCAAGCCGGCGGACGATTGGACTACCGCCGCCGCGCGCACGCTTGGACAAGCAGCAACGGCAACGGCCCCGCCGACGGCGGACGAAGAACAGCGGCGGCGCTCGCGTGCGGGCATGGGCAACACGTTGCGACCCCGGCCACGCCCACCGCAGCAGTGAGCCAGCACCGAGCGCCGGACGTGACCGGCGCCCGTCCGCAATAAAGCATCACAAATCAGTGAACCAGTTGAGCCGTTTCTGGCGCTCGAAGAAATTCTCTGAGGGACAATCAGGGCTGCCTCAAAATGGGCTCTTCAAAATCAATCTCGCCAAGATCTGTCTGGGACTGAAGATAAGCCTGAACATCAGACACATCGACTTTGGCAGGAATATTCACGGCCAAAAGGCTGTGAGCTTTTGAGTATTCAGTCGAGCAGCCCATCGTGTTGAGCTTGTCATTGATTTTTTCTTTGAGCGATTTTTCAAAGAAAACTACTCGGATGAGTGAGTTTCCTGATCGTTGCCGCAGGCTATCAAACCAAAGCACACCATCCTCTTTGAGAGCCTTCAATGTGTCGCCGATGGTCGCATCACGTGTAAAAAAGGGAATGTTGTCCACAATGTATTCGTCTGCGCCTCCCGTCGGCTTGGCCCAAACCGATTCCGCCGAGACTTCGGGATATCCGTCCTCATCCTGCTGCAAGTGGAAAAAGATTTTTACTAGATCAGTCATGGTCGGCACCTTTTTTCAGGTTGCAGTCCCGACACAGCACCTGTCCATTATCAGGCGAGCCATTTCCATTTTTGGATTTTGGCATCACGTGATCAACATGTGTTTCATCACCCGGCGGTGTTACGCCAGCACGGCTCTGCTGTGCGGGAACGGTCTCCCTACCGCAGCCCCCACACACAGTTTTCCCATCATGTGCCGCCGCATTTGCAGCCTTGACCTCTGCTTTTCCAGCGCGGGTGAAATCTTTGCCGGCCCTGATGCCTCCTTCGGCGCCTCTAACAACCTTTGAAGCAACAGGGCCAATTTCTGGCAGCAGCCCCACAGCAGCGACTGAAATGTTCGTCAGAGTTGGGTTCTGAGCCGCATCTGAAACATTTTGCGCATCACTCACATAAGGAATACCTGAGAGCGCGACCATGAGAGCATTATTGGCGGCTTGAGATGGTATTCCTGCCCCATCGCCATACCTTGCATTGAGTGCAATGGGACCATCATCGCCCGGCGCTACTTGGCGTCCGTCGGGATCGATGTGATTCACCGGATTATTACTGGTGTAGTCGTATCGATTGAAGTTGAACGTGTTGCCAGCCGAAGGCTGAACAGGATCCACACTGAGGAACCTCCCCACCGCCGGATCGTAGTAGCGCGCCTGCATGTAGACGAGCCCGGTATCTGGATCATTCACATGCCCTGTATAGCCGGGTCCGCTGGGCGGCGTGCCCATCGCTTGGCTGCCATACGGCGCGTAGTCGAAGGTGGCAGTGATGTTTCCGTGTGCATCAGCCTCCGCCAAGGGCGTGCCCTGCGGGTCGGTGTAAACGTAGGTAACAGTCCCCTGCTGCTGAGCATGCAGTGCGCCACACAGCAGCATGGCAAGCATGCCGATCCATTGCGCTATTCCCTTGCAACCCTTCATGTCGTCCCCCTCCTTTTTGCTGGCTCCCCCTGTGGGAGACTACAAGAAGTCCGTGCCTTCTCAAACAGCCGGCGATCGGTCCCGCGTGATGCGCTTTTGGGCAGTTCCGGCCCAGATCAGCCACCACCGAACAACGGACAAGCCGTTGCCCGGTGGCGGCTATAACTTTGGAGCGATTAGGCGTCAAAGAAGAAACCGCCGGGGGCTTGCGCTCCCGGCGGTTTGCCTTACAACGATGAGATGGCCCCCAAGGTTAGCAGCCCTGGGAGCGAGTGAAGCAGGAGAGAACTGCTAGACCCAGGCGGCGCGGCCCCTCAACGGCCAACCTACCAAAAATGGGACGAAGCACAACCCCTAGTGAAACTCACGACCTTGAAACCCAAGGGCTTGTGCGAACCTTGCTAGGCGTCCCTGGAATGAAAACCTACACCAGCCCCGATTCTCAAAGTTCAGCCCCGCACACGGGCAAGCACGCCGCTATCTGTCTCCGCCGGTTATTTAGAGTGCTGGCGCAAAGCAGGGCCGCAGGGGTACCACCCGGTGGCCGAATGAACCCCCGCGGCAAACTGAGAGAAAACCCGGACAACAAACCGACCGGGCGCGCAGACCAGAGGGCAGCCGCGGCGTTCGCGGTGAACTGCGCTAGTTGTGGGCCGACGCACTGACCCACAACCACCACCAGCCCTTAGGGCACTTCAAGCGGTGGCGCGAGATTTCAAGCATCGAATTTTTTTACCCCGCCTGGGGTAGGGGCGGCGCCGCCCGGAACCCAACCGAGAGGTTGGGTTTTCCCAACTACTGGCGCTTCGCGCACCAAGAGCACCGGGCGGATGGGCGCTAGCGCCCAGCAACCGCAAAACGGTTGCCCCGGAGGGCGCAGCCCGAAGGGGACGCCGGGGGTGGCCGCCTCCGGCGGCAGGGGGGCGCGGATAGCCCCCCTGCTTTTGCTCTTGCAGTGGCCTTTGCTCTTCCAGCAAAAGGGGCAACCGGCGCGCAACGTGCGGCGCGCTGGGAGAGCTGCGTCTTTTATCGCATTCCCCACCCGCCACCCTAAAAAACAAAAAGCAAAAGCGCCCTAAATTTTAGAGCCGGAGCGCTGACCCGCTTCGCAGATCAGCAGAGCGTTACGCCGCTACGCGGCTGGCGGAAGAAAAGAGCAGTGCGCCGGGCGGCAGTGCCGCCCGAGGGGCGCATCACGCTTTGGTTTTTTTGGTTTGACGTGCAGCGCGCGCGGTCAACGCGGCAGCCCGGGCGTTCTTCTTTTTCAACTCGGCGAACACAGCCGCAAACTGGCCAGCAGCGTAGGCGCCAAGGGGCGGCAAGGTGAATTGACTGGTGATGGTGTCGATATGTTGCCGGCGCACTGCCGTGGTTTTGGCGCGGATGTAGTGCTGTCCCAGTACCGTCGCCGATTGATGCCCGGTCAACGCGCCGATTTGTGCCTCGGTCAAACCCACACCGTCGGCAGTGTCCGCAAACGTGTGACGGAACGAATGAAAGACCAGCGCGGGATCGACGAGGCCAGCGGCGCGCGTGTAGCCGCGATTGAACCACTTGGAGACCTTGTCTCCGGGGCCGTTCTTTGCAGACCACGACCCATCAGGAAACACACGGTCAAAACCGGCGGCGCGAACGTCGTCCACATAGTCCAGGAAACCCAACGCCAACACCGACGAGGCCAGAGGCACAAAGCGCTGGCTTTGCGGGTTTTTCAGTGAGCCAGCGTGATAGTTGATGTCCACACCCCAGACACCGGCGACCTCATGCACATCGACCACCCGTAACTGCGCCAACTCACGCAGCCGGGCGCCGGTGTACAAGGCAAGCACCGGCAACCAGAAATAAGACGGCGTGGCCGCGTGACGGGCGCGCAGGTGGCGCGAAAAAAGCGCCGACAGTTCCGGCGCCGTGAATCCGCGGCGGGTGAGCGTGGCTTTCTGGGCCTTGGTTTGCAGTCGCACGCCCGACAAGGGGTTGTGCGTCATCTCATGACGCTGCACCGCCCAACCGAAAAACTTGCGCACGTTGTCGAGGTGCTTGTCTTTGGTGCGCACCTTGATGCCGGGCGGCTTGTCTTTTTTGGCCTTCTTGATGATGTCGCGCGTGCTCAACGTTTTGTATTCCGGTCGCACCCGGGCACGAACGGGCCACACGGCCAACACGGCACGCAGCGCATCCACGTCATCGACGCCGATCGCGTCCATGGGCTTGCCAGCGCCTACGATGTCCACAAACATCCCCAACGTCGCCACGGTTTCATGCAGCGTCGCCGGCGCGGGGTTCTTTTCCCTAAACTGCACCAGGAACAAATCGCGGGCTTCGCCCAGGGTGCGGGCGGCTTTGGCCGAAGTGGCCGGCGGCGGCGTGCTCTCGCGCATCGTGCGCAAGGTTTCAAGCGCACGGGCATGTTCTTCGGGGCCGTCGGCTTCAACGCGTGCGGAGCCATCGGGGCGCAATTCACACGCATAGTTGACGCGTTCATCAGCGGTGAACGGCGACGACACCACGACCACCCGACGAAACTCCGAGACATCAAACTCGCCGCTTTCGCCTTTTGGTTTAGCCATCCGTTTCATCCTTGCGAACTGTTGCGACAAAGCATAACCGAGGCGCGCAGCTTCAAGCCGTGCGGCATCGCCGCGAAGGCCGCCAAGCGAGCGCACGATGTGGTTTGAACCCACGCACGAGCGCAGCGCCAAGGGCACCCAGTAACGGACATAAAGCCCACTGGGCCGGCGCAAAATAAGGGGTTTCGGCATGAAACAGTACCTCAAACGATACCTATCTGAGGCATGAATGAGGTAACCTTTTCCGCCCTGAAAATCCTCTTAAATCAGCGAGTTATGCTATACTCGCGGCAAGGATTGGAGCGGGTGAAGGGAATCGAACCCTCGTCAGTAGCTTGGGAAGCTACAGCTCTACCATTGAGCTACACCCGCGCTGGCCGGCGGATGGTAACGCGGGATCGACGCGGTTGGAACTATTGCTTTTTCCGCGGCGATCCCGAGTGCTTCATGAAAAACAGCGGTGGCGGCACAACCGCGCATGAATCGCACATGGCGGGCGGCTGAACCGACATCGTGCACGCGGCTGCAAACAAGCAAAATCCGGCCCGAGGCATGCGCATAATCGGCCGGAAAGAGCGCTCAACAGCGGCCTCGACAAGCCGCCACCCCGCGCCGCACCAACAACATCACGTCATCAGGGGGAAACAGCATGACTCGACTTGGCAAATTTTTCGTTCCGCTGCCGCAACAACGGCGGTTGCTGGCCATGCTGCTGTTCTGCTTCGCCGCGAGCGTGGCGCAGGCGCAGTCGTCTGCCGACGACAACAGCGCCGATCCGCCGACTCGGGTCGCACGGCTGGCCTATGTTGCCGGTGACCTGGGTTTTCTCCCGGCCGGAGCAACCGACTGGAGCGATGCCAACCTCAACCGCCCGCTGACCGTCGGCGACCGCCTCTCCAGCAGCCAGGGCGCGCGCGCCGAGCTGGAGTTTGGCGGCAGCACGCTGCGCATGGACGGCAGCACCGATGTCGGAGTGCTCGACCTGAACGACCAACTGGCGCAGATCGAACTGACCCTGGGCACGGTCAACCTGAGCGTGCGCCACCTGGATGATGGTCAGAGCTACGAGATCGATACACCGACCGTGGCACTGGTGATCGACCAACCCGGCTCGTACCGGGTGGATGCCGACCATGACGACACCCAGGTCACCGTGCTGGAGGGCGACGCCACGGTCTACGGCGAAAACAACGCCAGGCGCGCGATCCATGCCGGGCGCAGCTATCGTTTTGATGACCCTTATCTGGCGACGGTGACGGTCAGCGACATCGGGCGCGGTGACGGCTTTGACGCCTGGAATGACCAGCGCAACCAGCGCTACGCGTCATCGGACAGCAGCCAGTACGTGTCCGATGATGTGGTCGGCTACCAGGACCTCGATCAGTACGGCAACTGGCAACAAAGCAGCGACTACGGCGCGATCTGGTACCCGAACCAGGTGGCGACGGACTGGGCGCCCTACCGTGACGGCCACTGGGCGTACATCGCCCCGTGGGGCTGGACCTGGGTGGATGATTCACCGTGGGGTTATGCGCCTTACCACTATGGCCGCTGGGCCTACACGACACGCGGCTGGGGCTGGATTCCCGGGCCGCGCGGCGTTCGCCCGATCTACGCGCCCGCGCTGGTCGCCTTCGTCGGCGGCGGTGGCTGGTCGATCGGCGTCAGCAGCGGCCCGGTGGGCTGGTTCCCGCTCGGCCCGGGCGAAATCTACAACCCGTGGTACCACGCCAGCCGTGGCTACTACACCACGATCAACGCCCGCAATCTGGGTGGGCGACGCGGCGGCGATTACCGCGGCGCGATCGACGATCACTACGACCGCTACCGACAGGGCTTGCCGCCGGCCGATCGGCGCTACGCCAATCGCGACGCGCCCCGCGGCTTCACCGCGGTGCCCGGCGGTGACTTTTCCGGCGGCAGAAACGTCCGACGCAACCTGGTACAGGTCGACGCGCGCGCACGAATCGCCGCCCCGATACTGACCCGCAACGTCAATCAGTTCCGCCCCAACCCGGATACCGCGGCAATGGCGCGCAACGCACACGTACGCAGCTTGCCCGCCGGCGGTTTCAAGCGGGACGTAGTGGCCCGGCACGCGCCTCCGGCACAGGAGCTGGCACGCCCGGAGCGCGCGGGTGGGCCAGTTCGCACGGCGCCAGCTGCACCGCGGGTCCGCGTACTGGATTCACGCTCATCGCAGGCATCCAACGACCGGACCAATGTCGACGCTCCACGCGCGCCGCGGGAAAACGCCACCATGCCGTCGGAGCGGTTCGCCCGTCCGGGCCGCAACGTGGACGTCAGCCGGCAACCGGTCGAGCAGGGCCGCCTGGACATGCCACCGACAGCACGGTTTCAACGTGCCCAGCCAGACGAACGGATGAATGCTGCCGGCGACCAGCGTCTCCAGCGCTACCAGGGCAATCGCAGCGTGCAGCCCGCCCCGTCGGGGATATCGAGCATGCCGGTGCGCGACCATATCCAGCCCCGCGCGCAACCTGAAGCCATCCCGCGCGACTATCGCCGGGAGGATGTACGCCCTGCACCCGCGCCGCGTCAGCTCATGCAGGAGCCTCGCTATCAGCCACCGCAGCGCACAGCCGCGCCGCCGCATGCCGAGCCGCCGCGCCCGCAGCACAACGAACCGCGCCCCGATCGCACGCCTCCGCCGCGCAACAAGGATGACGGACAGCAGCATTGAAGCTGAGGTAGAGTCTGCACCCCGCTGCGCGCACGCGCAGGATGTGGCGCCGCGACGCGATGGCAGCCGGCACCACACGGGAACTCTGCCCCCTCTTCGGGGCAGAGTTCTACCCCAGGATTTCGCATGACTGAAAGCAGCCCCCTCTCGCAAACCCCGCCGGATTACCTGCGCCGGATCCGCAGCTTTGTACTGCGCGAAGGCCGCATGACACCGGCGCAGCAGCGCGCCTTCGATACCTTGTGGCCGCGTTTCGGCCTCGACTACCAGGGCACGCCGCGCGACCTCGAGCAGTGCTTCGGGCGACAGGTGCCGCGGGTGTTGGAGATCGGCTTCGGCAACGGCGAGGCCTTGGCCTGGGCCAGCGAGCATGACCTTGATCGCGACTTCATCGGCGTCGAGGTGCACGGCCCCGGCGTCGGCAGGCTGATGAACGCGCTGGCCGCACGCGACGCCAGCAATGTGCGGCTCTACAAGCATGATGCAGTGGAAGTGCTGGAAAACGAGATCGCACCCGGCTCGCTGAATGAAGTGCGCATCTGGTTTCCCGACCCATGGCACAAGAAGCGCCACAACAAGCGTCGTCTGATCCAGCCCGAATTCGTCGCCCTGCTCGCCTCACGCATGGCAGTCGATGGCCTGCTGCACCTGGCCACCGACTGGCAACCCTATGCCGAACACATGATCGAGGTGATGGAAGCCGCACCCGCCTGGCGCAACCAGTTCGGCCCGGGCCAGTGCGCGGAAAAACCCGAGTGGCGAATCGAGACCCACTTCGAGCGGCGTGGACTGAAACTGGGCCACAACGTGTCGGATATGCTGTACCGCAAGGTCTGAACTGCGCCGCGATTCACCAGCCGCAGGGCCGGGACGCTTATACTCTGGCGATCCACCCAGGGACGAAATAGCGCAGCGTGATGCTCCCACTGCTCCACTGTCTTGAGCGTAGCCGGTTGCCCTGCGGGGGCATTGGCTGATGGGCCTTTCGCTCACTCCCGAAATGATCCTGGTGCTGTGCCTGGTCGGCTTCACCATGCTGATGCTGGTGCTGGAGTGGATCCGCGCCGACATGGTGGCCCTGCTGGTGGTCGTGGTCATCGGCCTGACCGGGCTGATTCCCTCCGACCGCGTATTCAACGGTTTTGCCGGTAACGCGGTCATCGCGATCATCGCGATCATGATCATGGGCGAAGGCCTCGACCGCGCCGGCGTGCTCAGCCTCACCGCGCGCTTCGTGATGCGCATGGCCAGCGGCGTGGAGTCGCGGCTGGGCCTGGTGATCAACATGGTCGCCAGCCTGTTCAGCGCAGTGATCCCCAGCCAGGCGCTGGCTGCATTGATGATCCCGGTCAGTAGCCGCCTGTCCGCCCGCACCGGTGTGCCGCTGTCACGGCTGTTGCTGCCGATGGCGTTCTGCATCCTTACTGCCACCAACACCACCCTGATCGCGAACTCGCCACTGATCGTGCTGAACGATCTGATCGCCAGCGCCAACGTCAACCTGCCGCCGGGCGCGCA
>JBBQQL010000008.1:0-47882 GCA_038215995.1 Lysobacterales bacterium | reverse complement strand
GAGGCCAGCCAACCAGCCCCGGCCGCCGCACCCAAGCGCCGAGACGCCATCACGGCCGAGGGCTTGGCGCACTTCCAGTCCGCATACCCTGGCGCGGTCATCGGCCGCGAAGACCTGTTCTATTACGTCTACGGCCTGCTGCACTCGCCCGACTACCGCGACAGCTACGCCGATAACCTCAGCAAAGAACTGGCGCGCATCCCCTGTGTGAAAACAGCCGCTGACTTCAGGGCATTCTCCACGGCCGGCCGCGCGCTGGCCGAGCTGCACCTGATCTACGAAGCCGTGCCGATGTACGCCGGCGCGAAGATCGACACCGGCGGCAAGAAGCTGACCGACGCCGACTACCGAGTGGAAAAGATGCGCTACGGCAAGAACGGCAAGGACAAAGACCTCACGACGCTGCACTACAACACCAAGATCACCGTCACCGATATTCCGCTGGAAGCCTACGAATACGTCGTCAACGGCAAGCCCGCGCTGGACTGGGTTGTCGAGCGCCAGTGCGTGAAAACCGACAAGGACAGCGGCATCATCAACGACGCCAACGACTGGGCCGTCGACACCATGCACAACCCCCGCCACCCGCTGGAGCTGTTCCTGCGCGTCATCACAGTCAGCCTGGAGACTATGAAGATCGTCCATTCGCTTCCCGCCCTGCAGATTTGACGTCAGAGACTTTCGTACCGGTGCTGGCTGGCCCGATCACTTTCTGGGTGGCCGGATTGAGAGCATTCCGGGTGGCCGGTTTCTGATCGTTATGGGCGGCCGATTTGAGAGCATTTTGGGTGGCCGGTTTGGGAGCATTTCGGGTGGCCGGTTTGAGAGTGGAACGGGTGGCGGGTTTGATCGGAATACGCAAGGCCAATGGTGCAATGTCGTATCCGTGGGCTACGTGTTCAGTAGTGGAGAAATATGTCTAAAGGCATGTGGTCTGTCACGACAGAAACATTAAAAAATCGAATTTAATTCAGCCACATAGGTAAGTTAATGTCTCTATTGTCGACCGTGTTCAAGCCACCGTAAAAGCGACCGAATTTAGCGGAGAGCTAGCCCAGCCTCCCTCAATCAGCAGCAGCTGATTCACCTCGGATAACGGCAAATTCGGGAGAACCCGCGTCTGGTGGCGTTGGACTGTTTCCGGCAAGATCGTGCCGCAATCCGGTGGAGGGTAGCCTTCATCGACGAACCCAAAGGGGTGATGTTTCGCAGGGCTGATCTGGATCGCGGGTTGGTGCAGTGGGGGTGACAGGAGCCCGCTCCAACAGCCAGGGGTTCAGAGTGCGAAAAGGGGGTTAGGGGAATTTCGACCTGCGAATCAGTAGATTCGATTCCTGCTGCACTGCTCGGAGCTCTTGTCGGTGAGCAGTGATGGAATGCCGCTCGCGAATTTGAGGTCAGTAATCAGTTGGCCGCAATCGCCAACGAACAACGCAAGGGAATGCCATGGAACGCAAGGTCGTTGGAGCCAGGGGCAATGCTGTTGCTCGTCTGATCAGTGTTGCTAGCGAAAAACTTGCCAATCGCGGAAATGGGCGCTCGCTGGTCCCGTTGGTGTCGGACATGCCGGCAACGGGGCAGGCTGCGGTATGGGCAGAAAGGGGGCAGAAGGCGCGACATGCCGTTATTTCGATGGCCCTCGGCACCATGGCCCTTTTTGCGTTGACCGCCTGCGGCACACCGCCCGCAAAAGACTTCAGCGGTTCATGGCATCCGATCAACCGATTTCAGTCGCAACCCACCGAGATTCCGCTGCAGCAGGCGTACACGTTCTACGCCGCTCCTACAGATGAGACGCTCAAGACCATGCTGACTCGCTGGGCGAAAGACACCGGCCGAAAGCTGGAATACGGCCTTGGCTACGACGTAACGCTGTACGAGCCTGTCGCAGAGATCCGCACCACCGACATCGACTCAGCCGTCCAGCAACTCAGCGGAATTTTCGTCGCGCAAAACGTACTCGTCACGGCGCATCCCCGCGAAATAGTTGTGCAAGCAACCGCAGTTGGTGCCAAGGATCAGCACGCAGAATCGACCGACGCATCTGCCAAGCCAGGCGCCCATCCATGAATCCTTGCGCCCTGGCGAATACAAACAAAGAAGGGTGTCATTGATGGCGTCCTCAAAGAAGTCGTCTCCAGCGATCGAGCGTGCTGTCGAAAGATCCGCGAATTTCGAGCTCACGGTGGCTGATCTTTCCAGGCGCAGCGAGCGCCGGGCGTGGTGGGTTGCGTTCGCCGCCATAGGCATGTCGCTGATGCTCGCTGGCGGCTACTACTACATGCTCCCGCTGAAGCAGAAGGTGCCATACCTAGTCATGGCCGATGCCTATACGGGCACCGCAACGGTCGCGCGATTGACGGATGACTTCGCCAATCGAAGCATCACGACGAGCGAAGCGGTCAACCGCAGCAATGTCGCGCACTTCGTCATGGCGCGTGAGTCCTATGACCTGGCGATGCTGAATCTGGGTGACTGGAAAACCGTGCAGACAATGGCGGCTCCCGGGGTAAAGGCCGCTTACGTCGCGCTCTACTCCTCTACCAATCCCGACAGTCTTTACAAGCAGTACGGCAAGGATCGTGCAGTCCGCGTCAGGCTGCTAAGCATCGTGCTCATCGGGGCTAGTCGGGGCGTTGCTCCAAAGGGCGCCACCGTGCGCTTCCAGCGGAGCCTCTACGACAAGCAAAACGGAGCAACCCGTCCGCTGGACAGCAAGATTGCGACGATCGAATTTTCTTACAAGTCCAACCTGGAAATGGACGACCAGAGTCGACTCGAGAATCCACTCGGGTTCTGGGTCACCAGCTACCGGGTCGACAACGATTACGCAACGCCACCACCCGCCGAAAATCCGGCTGCACCCTTGAGTCCGGTCGGCACACCCGCGCCATTGCCCGAAGCCTCCGGCGAGGCGGCGTCACTTCCTGGCGCTGATGGGCACACCTCTTCCCCCTCCGTGAGTGGCCCATCCTCTGCTCCTGCCACCTCTCCCGCGCCGAGCCTTGTGACCTTGCAGGCGACTCCGAAGAGAGATTCCGAAATGGGAGCGAGTGCTCGATGAACCGAACAAGCATCCGCTGTTGGTTGTCCGCGCTGGCACTGGCTGTTTCAGCAATACCTTTGGCCGCCAAGGCCCAAGCGCTGCAGGAATACCAGTATCAGCCCGACCGCGTCTATACCGTGCGCACGGGTCTGGGGATCACCACCCAGATCGAACTGAGTGCGAACGAAAAAATCCTCGACTACAGCACTGGCTTCAGCGGTGGCTGGGAGTTGACTCGCCGCGACAACGTGTTCTACCTCAAGCCGAAGAATATCGATGTGGACACCAACATGATGGTCCGCACCGAAACGCACTCGTACATATTCGAGTTGAAGGTGGTGGCCACGGACTGGAAGACGCTGGAGCAGGCAAGGCGAGACGGCGTCCAGTACAAGATCACGTTCACCTATCCCGAGGACGCAAGCTTTGCCAAGGTGAAAAAGAAACAGTTGCAGAGCGCATCACAGAACAGCTTGCTCCAGCCAGATCGCAGTTACAACTTCAACTACGACTATGCGACCAAGAGCAAGGCCGCGCCGTGGCTGGTGCCACTCAATGTTTACGATGACGGTCGCTTTACCTACATCAAGATGAGTAACCCGAAGGCGTTCCCCTCGGGCGATTTTCCTGCCGTCTTCATGCGTGAGCACGAGCACAGCGAAGACTCGCTGGTAAACACCAGCGTGGAGGGAAACACCATCATCGTCCATGGCACCTACAACTATCTGGTCATTCGTCACGGCAACGATGTAGTGGGTCTGCGCAGGAACACCAAACAGTGAGCAATCAAACTCCACAGCCTCCTGAAACTGATGGTCTCGGTAACGAAGCAGCCCGCGGCGAGGCACGCGCTACCGCCGAGGCGCTGGCAGGCAATCCCTACGCCCATCAATACCAGCGCTCTGCCGAGCCTGATCTCGATGCCAGCGCGCCCGAACTGCGCTCCAGCGAGTTGCGACGAATGAACCATCGAGCATTGCTGCTGTTGGGCGCGGTGGTGCTTTTGCTGCTCTTCGTGGCGTATTGGATGATCAAGAGCGCCGGTACGCCACGAGAGCGGAGCAAACCACGCGAAGAAAAAGTCAGTGTCACCGAGGCGCCGGCAGTGATAGTCGCTCCTCCGCTCCCTCAACGGCCCTTGCCAAGCCTGCCCCGACCGATCCCGTTGATGCCGGCCAGCGCGCAGGCCCCGCAATCTCAGCCACTGGCGCAGATGCGGCCCGCGGCTTCAGCGCCAGGTGCTCCCACGCTGCTGCAACGTCGAATCGAAGCCAGTAGTGCCAGTTTCGGCTCCGATGCTGCGCCGCCTGCAACGTTCCCCTCACAACTTCCTCCCGGTGGTTTGCCTGCGGGCCAGGACGTGGGGCGCACAAGCGCACAGCCGTTGTCACATCCGGACACCTTGATGCAGCGAGGTACTTATATCCGCTGCGTACTCGAAACCCGGATCATCTCCGACCTTTCCGGATACAGCACGTGCCTGGTTACCGAGCCGGTCTACTCGTTCAATGGCCACACCCTGCTATTGCCCAAGGGATCCAAGTTGCTTGGGAGCTACGACAAGGGCCCGGTAGGCCAGCGGATGGCCGTCATATGGGACCGCATCATCACGCCAACCGGCATCGACGTGAACATGAAAAGCCCCGGCATAGACAACCTTGGAAGTGCGGGCTTGCCGGGTTACTACGACGCTCATTGGGCGCAGCGCATCAGCTCGGCACTGTTCATCAGCATGCTCAGCGATGCCTTCAAGTACGAGGCCGCCAAGCACGGCCCCACCACAACCACGATCGCCGCTGGCGGCGTGGCCGTGCAGGAGCCCTTCCAGAGCAACACCGCGCAAACGGTGCAGAATCTGGCGAATCAGGCGGTGCAGGCTGCAGCCAATCGCCCAGCCACGGTCACCATCAATCAAGGCACTGTCATTTACGTCTACGTGGCGAAAGACGTTGATTTCAGCGCTGTGGTTGCCCGTTTTTGATATCCCCAGCCCGCACCAGGAACCGTTGACCCGCCGATGGATGAGCTGATCTCACATGTGTCCAAGGATTTCCTCGAGTACCAGTACGAGGTGCTGGGCGTACGCGAGTACATGGCTTCGCCGGATGTCACCGAAATCTGCATCAACCGTCCCGGCGAGCTCTACCTGGAAAGTCGGGGTGGCTGGCAACGAGTGGATGTGCCCTCGCTTACCTTCGATCGCGCCCGGCAGTTCTGTACGGCAGTGATCAACGAGAGCAATACCGGACAGCGTATTACCGATGTGGACCCGGTAGTTTCGCTGACTTTCCCCACCGGCCAGCGTGCGCAGTTCGTGATACCGCCGGCGTGCGAAGCAGGTTTTATCTCGATCACCATCCGCCTGCCCTCGAAGCAACGAAAGACGCTTGAGCAATATGAGCAAGACGGTTTCTTCGACGAGATTGTTGAGGTCAACCATGGCCTCAGCGACTACGACAACGAATTGCTCGAACTGAGGGCGGCCAGGCGTTACGCCGAGTTTTTCCGCAAGGCTGTGCTCAACAAGAAAAACATCGTGGTATCCGGCGCAACCGGCAGTGGAAAAACCACCTTCATGAAATCGCTGGTCAACCACATTCCCCACGACGAGCGACTCGTCACCATCGAGGACGCTCGCGAGCTGTTCATCGAGCAGCCCAACGTGGTGCACCTGCTCTATTCCAAGGGTGGACAGAGCGCCAGCAAGGTCACGGCGAAGAGCTGCATGGAAGCTTGTCTGCGCATGAAGCCGGACCGAATCATCCTGGCCGAGCTGCGCGGCGATGAATCGTTCTATTTCATCCGCAACTGTGCATCGGGTCATCCCGGCTCCATCACCAGTTGTCACGCGGGCAGCACCGAGCAAACTTGGGACCAGCTCGCACTGATGGTCAAAGCCTCCGCAGAGGGTGCCGGTCTTGAGTTCAACATCATCAAGCGATTGCTGATGATGACCATCGATATCGTGGTTCACATCAAGGCACACGCAGGACGGCGCTGCATTACCGGAATCGATTTCGATCCGGAGCGTGATCACAGGGCTCACTGAGCAAGAAAACGGCTACCTCGCACGTCAAGTCACAGGAGTACTTGTCGCATGTTGCCCACCATGGAAATGATGTCCTGTCCCCATCTCGCCGTTTCGGCCGAGGTCATGCAACACATTGTCCAGGTCGAATCCAGCGCCAACCCCTTCGCGATCGGCGTAGTGGGTGGCATGTTGATGCGCCAACCAAAAAATCTGGATGAGGCCGTGGCCACGGTGCAGATGCTCGACGCCAAGGGCTATAACTACTCCCTGGGTATCGCCCAGGTGAATCGCGCCAACCTCGACCGCTACGGCCTCAACACCTATGCCAAGGCCTTTGATGCCTGTGGCAACCTTTCCGCCGGCGCCCAGATTCTTGCGGACTGCTACGCCAGCGCGCGCGGTGATTGGGGCAAGGCCTTCAGTTGCTACTACTCGGGGAATTTTGTTACCGGTTTTCGCGACGGCTACGTGCAGAAAGTCTATGCCTCCATCAACCGTAGTGAGACCCCCGTCACTGCACTGCCGATCGCGCTTCAGCAAGCCGTTGATGGCACATCTGCTGTCGCGAGGAGGCCTGCCTCATTGCCAACTCGTCGCGTCATGAAAACGATCACCGTCTTTGCTTCGAGCGATCCAAACTATCGAGTGGGCCTGCGTAGTATGGCCATAGACACGGTATCAGCCACGGCCGTATCCGCCCTTTCCGCGAGCAGTGAGGCCGTGCTATCGCCCGGGTCCGGGCCAGGCACTTCGCTGGTGGCAGGTGCGCCACCAGCTAAAAGTCTGGGCGCTTCCGTCGTCGTCACGACGCCCGCCGCTGAAGCTGCCAGTAGCAAGGTATTCACGCCGCAAGTCAGCAGTCCCAACGATCCAGCGACAGAGGCGAGCGCTAGCGTCGCACCCGTGGCAGGTTCGGCCCCACAGCTCGTCGCGTCTGTCCGTGATCGGGCCAGCCTTCACCAGGAGGTAACTGATGCAGCTTTCGTCTTTTGATGACACTTGGTCAGGCAGCCACGGGTCTCGCTTTACTCGGCACGCATCCTCCGTACGTGTCGTTCCGGCCGTATGGCCATCACGGTGTTGCGCACCCTGGGTGGGTTTCGCCGTTTATTCCACTGCACCACGTTGATCACTCTGAAGCAGCGATCAGTTGATAGCCGTCATAGCCTCCATTTCACGACAAGGACATCCGATATGGCACCGAACTATCCCGCTACCAGCAGCATTCTTCCCACATCGCGCACGCGGCTTTTCATGTTCATGTGCGCCGCCGCCCTTGCCGCGTTGACGCTGCCTGATCTTGCTTTGGCACAAAGTGCAGCTGACACGATTACCACTACCTGTGGCTTTGCCAGCAATATCCAGATGATTCTGAATGCGCTGTCGATCGTGGTGGTCACGATCGCCGTCATTTTCTCCGGCTACCAGATTGCCTTTGCTCACAAGCGCATTTCCGATGTCGCCCCGGTAATGATCGGGGCCATCCTGATCGGTGCCGCCGGTCAGATCGCCAAGATGTTCCTCTCCACCAGCGCGGGCAGCAGTGCGTGCTCGGCGACTACCAGCCTGATTACCCACGTCATCACCCACTATGCATAAAAACGCTTTGTTCCGCGGATGCACGCGCCCGCCGATGTTCATGGGTGTTCCCTATATCCCGTTTTTCATGGGGGCCGGTGGGTGCATGCTGCTGGCGATGTACACCAACCTTTTCTACCTGTTGCTGCTGCCGCCGGTGATCTTTGTGATGCGGCAGATGGCGCGCCGTGACGAGATGATCTTCCGGTTGCTTGGCCTGCGTCTGCAGTTCCGTACGCGAGTTCGCAACATCAGGGAAAACGATGGCATGTGGGTGTTCACACCCAACAGTTATCGCGGTCAGTCAAAAGAAAAATCGTGAGTCCCATCCAGGAGCCCTGACGCTCGCCGTCAGGGCTCCGTCCCGGAAAATTCCATGCCGATACCAAGCATCAACCCAGACACCCCCATCAGCGAATTTCTGCCGTTGTCCACGCATGTCTCGCCCACCGTACTCAAGACTACGGGTGGTGATTTCCTGCTTGTGTGGCGGCTGGGAGGGCTCCCGTTTGTCGGTCGGGAGGAGTGGGATATCGAACATCGGCACAATACCTTCAACCGCATGCTGCAGACGCTTCGCGCGCCCGATTTCGTCAACGTCGCGTTCTGGGTTCACGACGTACGTCGCCGCCGTCGCTTGCAGGATCACAGCAAATTCGATCAAGCCTTCAACCAGTCCATGTCGGATGCCTACTACGAGGCGCTCTCTGCACAGAAGCTGATGCAGAACGAGCTGTATCTCAGCATGATCTACCGGCCGATCGTTGCCGGGAAGCGCTTTGCCGAAAAGTCGGCCGACATTGCGCGACTGGAGTCGGAGCAACTTGAATCGATCAACACCATCCTGGAGCTTGCGGGCAACGTCGAGGCGGTATTGAAGGACTACGCGCCCTATCGCCTTGGCATGTACGAGGCGAGCAATGGCGTGGTGTTCTCTGAAACTCTGGAGTTCTTCGGCTACCTTCTCAACCGGATCGACGAACCGGTACCGGTGCTTTCCGCCCCCGTCTTCAATTACCTGCCGCTGAGCAAGCAACGATTCTCAGCGAGGACAGGTGACTTCGTGCTGACCACGCCGGATGGAAGCAACCACTTCGGCGCGATCCTCAACATCAAGGAATACACCGACGGGACCTATCCCGGAATCCTCAATGGACTCAAGTACCTCGATTTTGAATACGTCATTACTCATTCCTTCAGCCCCATGGGGCGGCAAGACGCGCTCAAGGCGCTGGATCGCACCAAGGGCATGATGATCTCCTCCGGCGACAAGGCGTTCAGCCAGATCGCGGAGCTCGATCAGGCGATGGATCAGCTTGCCTCAGGTAACTTTGTGCTGGGCGAGTACCATTTCTCCATGGCCATCTACGCGTCAAGCCAGGAGGTGCTTTCGCAGCAGATCGCCACCACCCGGGCGGAGCTCTCCAACGCCGGCTTTGTCTCCGTCAAGGAAGACCTGGCCATCACGGCTGCCTTTTACGCTCAGTTCCCCGGCAATTGGAAGTACCGCACCCGACTGGCCAATGTCAGCTCGCTCAATTTTCTTGGCCTTTCGCCGCTGCACAACTTTGCCACGGGAAAGAAAGAGAACAACCCCTGGGGAGACTGCGTCACCACGTTGCAGACCACCAACGGTCAGGCCTACCACTTTAATTTTCACGCCACCCACCCGGCCGAAAACTCGCTGGGTGAAAAGGCCATCGCCAACACCATGGTTATCGGCAAATCCGGCACGGGTAAAACCGCGCTCATCAATTTCTTGCTCAGCCAGGTACAAAAGCTTTCACCGTCACCCACCATCTTCTTCTTCGACAAGGACCGCGGCGCGGAAATCTTCGTGCGCGCCTGCGGCGGCAACTACCTGGCACTGGAGAACGGCAAGCCTACCGGCTTCAATCCCTTCCACTGCGAACGCAATGAAGCGAACGTGCAGTTTCTCGCCGAGCTGGTCAAGGTGCTGGTTGGCAAGAGCATCTACAGCTCCCGTGAGGAAGAAGATATTTTCCGAGCCGTCGAGAACATGCTCGACACCCCGATGCGCCTGCGTACCCTGAGCAATTTTCAGAAAAGCCTGCCCAATATGGGCGACGATGGGCTGTTCATCCGCATGCGCAAGTGGACGGCAGGCAATTCGCTCGGCTGGGTATTCGACAACCCGGTCGACATCATCGATCTGGAGAAGGCCAACATCATTGGCTTCGACTACACGGAGCTTATCGACAATCCCGAGGTGCGCGTGCCGGTCATCAACTACCTGCTGCACAAGCTGGAGGCCTTGATCGATGGCCGCCCGCTGATCTACGTGATGGACGAGTTCTGGAAGATCCTTGACGGCAAGGGCGGCCTCAAGGAGTTTGCCAAAAACAAGCAAAAAACCATCCGTAAACAGAACGGTCTTGGCATCTTCGCTACGCAGAGCCCGGAGGATGCGCTTGCCAGCGACATCGCTGCCGCGCTGATCGAGCAGACGGCGACAATGATCCTGCTGCCCAATCCCAACGCCAGTCGGGATGACTACGTCGGTGGGCTGAAGCTGACCGACGCTGAATACCAGGTCGTTGTAAGTCTGGACGAACGCTCACGCTGCTTCCTGGTCAAGCAAGGCCACGCCAGTGCCGTATGCCAACTCAACCTGCGCGGCATGGACGACGCGCTCGCCGTCATATCAGCTTCCACCGACAACATCGAGATCATGCACGAGGTGCTGCAACGCCGCGCCGACGCCGAGGGCGTCAGCGTCGAAGCGCTGAGCCCCGAACAGTGGCTCACCCAGTTCTATGAAAACCGCAAGGGCAGCGGGAAGAAGAAGCCCGACCAAACTACGCCACGCACGCAGCGCGCGGCGGCCCGTTGAAGTGGAGGATCATCTCATGCGAAAGATACCATTCGTCACCGCGTCATCCCGCCAGACAAGATGCAGGCAGCGGTGGCTGGCATTCGTTCTGGCGTTCGGTTGCTGTGGCTTTGCCGGCAGCGCAAGTGCGCAGTGGGCAGTCATTGATGCTGGCAACATCGCAACCAATCAGGCCGGATTCGCTTCGCAGCTCGCCAAGACAGTCGAGCAATACACGCAGCAAATCCAGCAGTACCAGACTCAGCTCCAGCAGTATCAGCAGATGCTCTCCAGCATCCAGAATCTCAGCAATGGCCTGTCGCTTGCACCCAATCAGCTGCAGCAGATCACCAATACCGATGCCCTCATCAAGGGCAAATGCTCGGGCGCATCGAGTCCTGCGGGCTTGGTCAGCAGCGTCATGAACAGCATGTCGTCGTTGATGACGCAATCCATCACCCAGACCCAGCAGATGCTCTGCGCACAAATTGTCACGACACAGGTCGACAAGTACAACAAGACGGTCACCATGCTCAACAAACTGCACGACGACTATGGTGGCCAGTTTCAGCAGATGGACCAGATGGCAGCTGGGGTCGACACACAAGCCGATGCCGAGCGGGCGACCACGCAGGTGGCCAAATATAGCGGTGCGGTGTCAACCGAGATGTCCAACTGGCAAGCTCAGATGCAAGCAGACGATGCGGTCATTTCCACTCTGCAAAGTCAGCAATCGATCCTCGGCCATGTCGCGCTCAAAGGCAGCAGCACGCTCCTGGGTAACGTCGTGCAAGCCACAACGTTCGCAGCCGCCTTCCAGTGAGCTGATCGTCTGTACAGCAGGAACCGGGCTGACACCCCGTCACGTCAACAGGGAATGGTGCGATGGGTTTCGTTTACTACGTTCTGATCTACAAATGGTTGAGCGATCAGATCAATCAGTTCGGCATGAACCTGATGGCGAGCTTGATGAGCTGGGCCAGCGGAATCGCGCTTGTTCTCGTCACGTTATGGATCATGATCCAGGGCTACCGCATGATTACCGGTCAGTCGCGCGACTCCATGATGGCGATGGTCAACAACATGGCGCGTATCGTGATCATCGTGACGGCGGCAACGACGATGAGCATCTTTGGTACCAACCTGCTGACGTTCTTCACGACCGACCTGAGCAACGAGGTCAACCAGTTGTTCACCGGCAGCACCAGCACCATCGCGCAGACGATCGACGACAACCTGGCCTGGACGCAGCTGGCGTTGGCGGCGATCGATACGGTGCAGGTAGCGCCCACGGATCCGGAGGACATTGATGCAAAGAATCATGCCTTGCTGCTGGCCGGCTTTGGTACCGCCAGCGCACCAATGGCGGCGGGCGCGATGCTGCTGTTGTATCAGTTCACGATCGCATTGTTCATCGGGTTGGGACCGCTGTTCATTCTGTGCCTGATCTTCGATCAGACCAGGTCACTCTTCCAGCGCTGGCTGCTATACGGCATAGGCACGATCTTCTCGATGGCAATGCTGGCCTTCATCAGTTCGCTGGCGCTGCAGCTTACGTTGCGGGTGGCCGGTGCGCTGTGGGTATCGAGCACCATCAACACGATCACCGGGCAGGGTGCGGAGGGGTTTTCCAGCCAGGCGCTGCAGCAGGGTGGGGTGGGGCTGCTGATGACGGTACTGATTATTTCGGTACCGCCGATGGCGGCAATGTTCTTTCAGGGGACGGTGGGCAACTTCTATTTCAACTCCGCCTTCGGCGCTGGTGGCGGCAATCGACAAGGGCCGAACGGGCAGATGCAGTCAGGGTTGGGTGGGTATGGGGGGGCGCCGCAGCTAACAACAACACAATCTGTTCCCTCGCAACAAGTGGCTCCCCCCAGCAGCATCAATTTTGGCCAGATGGCAGGAAAGGCCACCGTCGCTCAGACCGACGCCATCAAGCCAGTTAATCCACCAAGCATGTGAGTATGAACATGAGATCCAACTTCTTGTATTGGGTGCTGGGTATATTTGCTTTAACGACAGGCATGGCTCACGCGCAAGCTGCTTGTCCTAGTGGCACGATTCCTTACGGGACGGGGCAGGATCAAAGTTTCTGCGGGCCGGATAACAGTCAACAACAATCCACGCAGCAGTTACCTCAAGCCGCAAAACCTTTGCCGCCGATCTGGGTCGACAAATATGGGGCCATTGCTACCGACCTTGTACGTAAAAGTGGAGGGGTGTCGGCCAACGCGCCGAGTCGAAGCAGCGCGGAGCAGGCAGCTATCGCAACATGCCATGCCAATGGGGGAATGATTTGCAAAGTGGAGATCTCTTATGGCGACGGATGCGTCGCGTTGGTAGGGGGCGACACCGGCCATAATGCCAAAAGCGGCCTGACTATCGACCTCGCTACGCAGGCCGCAATGAAAGTCTGTAAGGCGGCCGATACCCATTGCCAAGTTACCTACACCGCCTGCAGCCTGCCGGTACGGGTGCAACAATGACCAAGAAGCATTTGTTCCTGCTCGGCCTGCTTGCCTTGTGTGCCACGGTTTCTGCGTGCCAGTCCCCGCAACCACCCGGTGCGATGGTGAGCGAGTCATCTGGTCGTGCTGTGGTGGCTGCGGTAGCCAAAGAGGACGCTGCCACCCTACGTGATGCTGGTCCCGCGCTGGCGGCCGAAGGTTCCGCGCATGATGCGTTGGCACCTGACACGGCAACGCCCCGAGCCGGCCATACCGCGCCGCAGTTGCCCGCGAATTTCATGAGCTACGCCTCGCAGGCGATCGGCGGCGGAAAGCTGTGCGTGGTGGGTGCTGTGACGGACGACGATGGCTTGAATGAAAAGCCGATCGTTTATATGACTGACGCGAAAAGCAAGCGGATTGTCTGGCTGGATCGACTGCCGCTACCGCCGGACACCTATCAAACTCGTGCAACTCACTGCACCGGCATGGGCGCCGCACTGGTCGTGCTGCTGCAGTCCGATACGCAATCGCAGCAGACACTTTCGCAGACGCTACTACGCGTGGTTCGCCTCGATGCGGCCAGTGGTGGCGTGCAGATGCAGCAAGCACTCGATGTGCCCGGCGCCTACACCGCCTGGGTCGACGAGGGCGCCAGTCACTTCCAGTGGATTGGAAGTGAGCTGATGGTCTCTGCTGCCTATCGACGGAACTCCAGCGACGACCCGCGGGTCAGCATCATCCTACGTTTGAATTCCGACCTCACCCCTGCCATTGGAGGCAAGCCATGAGCGACAAGGAAGCATTTATCGAGAAGCTCTATCCCGTTGCCGAGAAGGTGTCACGGGAAACCGGGGTGTCGAAGGAGCTGATTCTGGCGCAGGCCGCGCAGGAGACCGGTTGGGGTGAGCACGTGCTGCCCGGTACGCACAATATCTTCAATATCAAAGCGGGTGGTGGCTGGGCCGGGCCCACCAAAACCTTCAACGTCTGGGAAATCGAGAACGGCAAGAAGTTATGGAAGGATCAGACATTCCGGGTGTACGGATCGGATGAGGAGGCGCTGAGCGACCGGGTCAAGTTTCTGCGCGAGAATCCACGCTATGCAAAGGCAGGCCTTTTTGATGATGGCACCCGAGGCGATTTCGCCAGGGAAGCAGCAGCGCTGCAGAAAGCGGGATATGCCACCGACCCGAACTATGCCCGGCAACTGGCTGCGGTCTACGTTAGCCCGATCATGCAGCGGGCGATCGAGCACTCCCGGCAAAAGGAGCGGTCGACAACGCCGATGCCAGCGCAGGCCGCGCAGCATGCAGGGCTGCTGGCACAAGGCGACCGCAGCGAGGCCGTTCGCACGCTGCAAATCGAATTGACCACACTAGGCTATCGAAACGCCCACGGCCACGCACTCAAGACCGACGGCAAATTAGGTGCCAACACCAAGCGCGCAGTCAAAGCCTTCCAGCACGAGCACCACCTCACCGTCGATGGCAAGGTCGGCCCCCACACGCAGGCGGCGCTCGATCAGGCACTTGAGGCCCATCACGCGCATGCACCGTTGCCGCTCACCGATTCGCGTCATGCCGACCACGCACTGTTTGCGCAGGCCCTGGCCGGCGTACACAGGATCGATGCGGACATGGGTCGTATGCCCGACCAGCACAGTACGAACCTTGCCGCGGCGCTGACCGTGGCGGCCAAGCAACAGGGCATGACCCGTATCGACCAGATTGCGATCAGCCCGGACGGCGCACGCACTTCGATCCTGCAGACTGACCTGGTGCGGCCGAAAGTGGCGCAGGTGGTAACCGCGCTGGCGGTGCATACGCCGATGGAGCAGAGCAGCGTTTCGGTTATCGCGGCGTCGCGGCAAACGCTGCCCGAGCAACCGATGCAGTCGGGCCTTGAGGCATCGGCGCCGCGGGTGATAACGAACGAGTCAGCGCTCCACAGATAGCACCAGCTTCATCCGCCGCGTCAGCCGTTTCTTTGGTCGCTGGTTAAACCAGGTTTCCTTGGTCATGAAGAGAATCCCCGTTGCTCTCTCACTCGCTGCCCTACTGCTTCAGCACGTCGCTGTGCTGCGTGCTGGACAAGCGTGCCCGCAAGGGCAGTACCAGGCCAGTCCACGAGGGATGCCGGGGGCAGTCATCTGTGCGCCGATCCCGCGTGACCAGCAAGGGCGGCCGGTACCAGTTCCGATGGCCGCAACGCACTGGGGCGCGATCGCGCTGGATGCAGCCCATGCTCGCGTCGGTGCGGTTGTTGATCTCCCAAACAAGCAGACGGCTGAGCGCTCGGTACTCGGTCAGTGCCAAGAACAAGGCGGCACGCAGTGCTCAATCGCCATTGCCTATGGCGACGGTTGCGCTGCGCTGGCGACCAGTGGCCAAGGCAGCCATGCCGCCGCCGACGTGACGCTCGATCACGCCAGGCAATCGGCCCTGGAAGCCTGCGCCCGGCCGGGCGGCCGCGACTGCCATGTTACTTACGCTGGATGCAGTCCGTCACGGTAAGTTTCGCAACATCACCCAGGTGGAGGGATCCCGATGAAAAAGACCTTGTTGAGAACGTTGTTGCTCGGTGCCCAGCTCAGCGCGAGCGCTGGATCGGTGGCGCAGGGCTACTACGAGGCGATTCCGTATTACGGCAATGATCCGTTCGTGTTCTGCACCTTCGGCGTACCTATGGATTGCTGGTTGCCGCTGAATCCTGTCACCGGCGCTTTCACGGTAACCAACGGGTACTGCTTCAACCCGGTTTCCGCTGCGCAGTATGTCCGGGTGTGTCCGCATGCGTTTATCTCGGTAGGGCAGGTATCGCAACCCGGGACGAAGGATGTTCCGATACAAGCTGTTTGAACGGGTTGGCGCGCCGGTGCCCTGGTGCGTGGTGTAGCCGAGGTGGCTCGTTCAACTCATCGGGCGGTGCCCGCGGCGTCGCGCTTGTCGGCGCGTGGCAGCATCGCGACGATGCAACTTGCTAATCTTCCCCGATGAAAACCGTGGCAAAGAACTACATCCTGGTGATTGACCAGGGCACGACCAGCTCGCGGGCGATGGTGTTTGATCGCCGGGGCTGTGTGGTGGCGACGGCGCAGCAGGAGTTTGCGCAGATCTTTCCGCGGCCGGGCTGGGTGGAGCATGATCCGCTGGAGATTCTGGCCAGCGTGAAGGCGACCATCGCGCAGGCGCTGGCGTCGGCCGGGATCGATCCGGGGGAGCTGGGGTGTATCGGCATCACCAACCAGCGCGAGACGACGGTGGTGTGGGATCGCCTTTCGGGGCAGCCGGTGCACAACGCGATCGTGTGGCAGTCACGACAGAGTCTTTCTATTTGCGAGCGGCTGCAGGCTGACGGTTACGACGAGCTGGTGCGTGGCAAGACCGGCTTGCTGATCGATGCGTATTTTTCCGGCAGCAAGATCCGCTGGATCCTGGACCATGTGGATGGCGCCCAGGCGCGCGCGGAACGCGGCGAGTTGTTGTTCGGCACCATCGATAGCTGGCTGGTGTGGAACCTCAGCGGCGGGGCCTTGCACATCACCGACGTCACCAATGCGTCGCGCACCTTGCTGTTCGATATCCATGCGCGATGCTGGGACGACGCGTTGCTGCGCATGCTGGATATTCCTCGCTGCATGTTGCCGCGGGTGTGCGGGTCGAGTGAGGTATATGGCTGCACCGACGAGTTGGCGTTCTTCGGTCATGCGGTGCCGATCAGCGGTATCGCCGGCGACCAGCAGGCGGCTTTGTTCGGCCAGGCCTGTTTTGAACCCGGCATGGCCAAGAACACCTACGGCACCGGTTGCTTCATGCTGATGAACACGGGTGCGGTGGCGGTGCCCTCACGGCACGGCTTGCTGACCACGATCGCGTGGGAGCTGGACGGCCAGATCGAATACGCGCTGGAGGGCAGCATCTTCGTTGCCGGTTCGGTGGTGCAGTGGCTGCGCGACGGGCTGCTGATGCTGGAGAGTGCCAGTGAGTCGCAACTGTATGCCGAGAGCGTCGACTCCAGCGAAGGCGTGTATCTGGTACCCGCGTTCGTGGGGTTGGGCGCGCCTTACTGGCGCAGCGACGTGCGCGGCGCGATCTTCGGCCTGTCGCGTGGTACACGCAAGGAGCATGTGATCCGCGCCGCGCTGGAGTCGATGGCCTATCAGTCGCGCGATGTGCTGGCGGCGATGGAGGCTGATGCGGGGATTCCGCTGAAGCAGTTGCGGGCCGACGGCGGTGCGATCGCCAATGACTTCATGGCGCAGTTCCAGGCCGACATGCTGGGCGTGGCGGTGAGGCGCCCGCAGATTACCGAAACGACGGCGCTGGGCGCGGCCTATCTCGCCGGGCTGGCGGTGGGTTTCTGGGAGAGTCGTGCGCAACTGGCGGCGCTGTGGCAGGAGGATCGCTGCTTCCAGCCGACGATGGACGAGGGTGAGCGGGAGCGCCTCTATCGCGGCTGGCAGGCGGCGGTAGGGGCCACCATTGGTTTTCGGGTGGGCTGAACGCAACAAGGCCCTCGAACGAGGGCCTTGTTCTCAATAGCCTGCGGCAGCGCGCTCAGTCCAGCGCGTAGCCAAACTGATCGAGGAATTCCGCGGCGAACTCGGCGTAGCTGAAACGCTGGTTCTGGGTACCCGGGTGCTCGACCTTGAGCGCGCCCATCAGCGAGGCAATACGACCGGTGGTCGGCCAGTCCTTGCCCTTCATGATGCCGAAGATCAGGCCGGCGCGGTACGCATCGCCGCAACCGGTCGGATCGACCACGCGGCGCTCGCGTGCCGGCGGAATGTGGTGCGTTTCGCCATCGACGTGGATGATCGAACCGCGTGGTCCCTGGGTCACGATATAGGCCGTGACGTGGCCGGCAATCTCTTCGGCGCTCCAGCCGGTGCGAGTCTGCAGCAGCTGCGACTCGTAGTCGTTGACGATCACGTAGGTCGCCTTTTCGATCATCGCGCGGAACTCGTCGCCACTGAACAGCGGCATCGCCTGGCCCGGATCGAAGATGAACGGTACGCCGCGTGCGGCGAATTCATCCACGTGCTGCAGCATGGCGTCACGGCCATCCGGCGCCACGATCGCAAAGTCGATCTGCGGGATGTCGCGGACGTGATTTTCCTGGGCGCTGGACATCGCGCCGGGATGGAAAGCGGTGATCTGGTTGTTGTCCAGGTCGGTGGTGATGAAGCACTGCGGGGTGAACTGGTCGTCGAACACGCGCACGCTTTCCAGCCGGATGCCGCACTCTTCCATATGCTGGCGATAGGGTCCGAAATCCTGGCCCACCGCGGCCACCGGCAGCGGGTCGCCACCGAGCAGCTTGAGGTTGTAGGCGATATTTCCCGCGCAACCGCCGAATTCGCGGCGCATACGCGGCACCAGGAATGACACATTCAGGATGTGCATCTGGTCGGGCAGGATGTGATTCTTGAACTGGTCCTGGAACACCATGATGGTGTCGTAGGCCAGCGATCCGCAGATGACGGCAGACATGATGTTCGGGAACCCCTGGGCAAGGTGAAAGGGTCGGGACGGATGTGCACGACCGGAAGCTGAACCGGAGGGTCCCGGTCAAAGGGTGCAATCGTAACGTCATCCGACCCGATTGGCGACTTCTTCAGCAACTGCCGAGTTCACTTTTTCATGCAGGAAACCACCTTACGACGATGTTGTAAAAGGATTTCTTAACGCTATTGTCCTTGCGCATGCGGTGTTCGCTGACTAGACTGGCGAGCTTACTTTTTAGCCAAGCCGAGCCACGGCGGACCCATGTTCAAGAAGTTTCGCGGCATCTTCTCCAACGACATCTCGATCGACCTTGGCACGGCCAATACGCTCATTTATGTGCGTGGACAGGGCATCGTCCTGAACGAGCCGTCGGTGGTGGCCATTCGCCAGGATCGGGGTCCCGGCGGCCCGCGCACGATCGCGGCCGTGGGCGGCGAAGCCAAGCGCATGCTGGGGCGCACGCCGGGCAACATCGCCACCGTGCGTCCGATGAAGGACGGCGTGATCGCCGACTTCACCATGACCGAGGCGATGCTGCAGCACTTCATCAAGCAGGTGCACAAGTCGCGTTTCCTGCGGCCCAGTCCGCGCGTGCTGGTCTGCGTGCCCTGCGGCTCGACCCAGGTCGAACGTCGGGCCATCAAGGAGTCGGCCGAAGGCGCCGGCGCGCGTGACGTGTTTTTGATCGAGGAGCCGATGGCAGCAGCGATCGGCGCTGGCATCCCGGTTCACGAGGCGCGTGGCGCGATGGTGCTGGACATCGGCGGCGGCACGTCGGAAGTAGCGGTGATCTCGCTCAACGGCATCGTCTACTCGCAGTCGGTGCGGGTCGGTGGCGACCGTTTCGACGAGGCGATCATCAACTACGTGCGGCGAAACCACGGCACCCTGATCGGCGAGTCCACCGCCGAGCGGATCAAGCTGCAGATTGGCTGCGCGTTCCCGCAGACCGACGTGAAAGAGATCGAGATCTCCGGCCGCAACCTCGCCGAGGGCGTGCCGCGCATGTTCACGATCAACTCCAACGAAATTCTCGAAGCCCTGCACGAGCCGCTGGCCGGCATCGTGGCGGCGGTCAAGTCGGCGCTGGAGCAGACTCCGCCGGAACTGTGTTCCGACGTGGCCGAGCGCGGCATCGTGCTCACCGGTGGTGGCGCGCTGTTGCGCGACCTGGACCGGCTGATCTCCGAGGAAACCGGCTTGCACGTGCAGGTGGCGGACGACCCGCTGACCTGCGTGGCCCGCGGTGGTGGCAAGGCGCTGGAGCTGATCGATCAGCACGGCAGCGACTTCTTCGCGCCCGAATAAAGCGCGAACCTCAGGCTCGCCATGGCGCGCGCGCGCGACGAATCCTCGCCCCTTTTCGCCGGTAACGCGGCTGGCACGCTGCGTCTGATCATTTATCTGGCCCTGGCCATGGCGCTGATGGTGCTGGATCAGCGCAATGGCTGGTTGTGGCGTTTGCGCTACACCGCATCGGCCGTGGTCGAGCCGATCTATCGGCTGGCCGGGCTGCCTGCGGTAGGCATCCGCACGATGAGCGTGGCCTTTGCCGACCGGCAGCGACTGACCGAGCAGAACCAGCGCCTGCGCGAGGATCTGCTGCTGGCCAACGCCAAGTTGAACCGGATGGCCGCAGTCGCCGAACAGAACCAGCGGCTGAAGGAATTGCTCGATACCCAGCACAGCCTGAAGCTCAACGTGCAACTGGCGCGGGTGGTCGGCGTCGACATGGGCGCCTATCGCTATCAGTTGACGCTTAACATGGGCGCGCGCGACGGGGTCAAGTCCGGTCAACCGGTGATCGACGCACGCGGCGTGATGGGGCAGGTGAAAGAGGTATTGCCGACGACGTCGATCGTGATGCTGATTACCGACCCGGAGCACGCCATGCCGGTGGTGATCGAGCGCACCGGGCTGCGTACGGTGGCCTATGGCTCGCGGGACGGTGAACGGTTGACCTTGCCCAATATTCCGCTGGCGGCCGACGTGCACCCCGGCGACAAGCTGCTTACTTCCGGTTTGGGTGGACGCTTTCCGCCGGGTTTCCCGGTGGGCGAGATCCGTGAAGTGGCGCCTGCGGATACCGGCATGTTTCTGGTGGCGCATGCGAGCGTGGCTGCAGACATCGACCGCAGCGCCGACGTGTTGCTGTTGCGTGACCAGGCTGAGCCGGACGGCCCGCCGCCGCCGATCACCCCGATGGGGCCGCCCAGCGATCTGGCGCCCGGTGCGGCGCCCGCGCCGTCGCCGGCCAAGCGCCCTGCGATCACCGGCAACGGCGGGGTGCAGCCATGAACAAGCAGAGCCTGGGTCGTTGGCTGTTTTCCAGCACCTTGGTCGTTGCCTTGTTGTTGATGCTGGTCCCCCTGCCTGGCGTGTTGCAGCCGTTCAAGCCGTACTGGCCGGCGCTAGTGCTGCTGTACTGGACGCTGGAGGCGGAGGATCGGGTCAGTCTGGGGCTGGCTTTCAGTATCGGCTTGGGGGCGGACCTGCTCAACGGCGTGGTGCTGGGCGAGCAGGCGCTGCGCCTGTGCGCGCTGGTGTTCATTGCGCTGCGTTTTCGCTCGCGGCTGCGCTTTTTTCCGATGTGGCAACAGTCGCTTGCCGTGCTGGGGTTGTTGTTGAACGACCGTTTTCTGCTGCTGGTCGTGCGCATGCTGGCAGGCTCTTCGTTGCCTCCGGTCAGTTGGTGGGTGGCGCCTTTCGTCGGTGCCATGATGTGGCCGTTCCTGTTCCTGCTGCTGGATGATCTGCGCGCGCGGTTGCGCGTCCAGTGAGATGAAGAGTCGGCGATCAATCAAGGACGCACGCGGCGAGAGTGAGTTGTTCCGCCGCCGCGCGCTGGCGGGCTTCGTCCTGATCCTGATGGGGCTGGCGCTGCTCATTGGGCGCTATGTGTATCTGCAGGTGTCGCGGCATGACGAGTTCGCCACGCGCTCGACCAACAACCGGGTCAAGCCGCGGGCGATCCCGCCGGCGCGTGGCTTGATCTACGACCGCAATGGCGTACTGCTGGCTGACAACGTACCTGCGTTCCGGCTGGAAGTAGTGCCCGAGCAGGTGCAGGACATGCCCGCCCTGCTGGCGCAGTTGGGCAAGGTGGTGCCGCTGGGCAAGGATGATCTGGACGCCTTCAACAAGCAGCTCAAGCAGAGTCATCGCTTCGAGAGCGTGCCGCTGAAAATGCACCTTACCGAGGATGAGATCGATCGTTTTGCGGTGAATCGCTGGCGCTTTCCGGGGGTGGACGTCGTGCCGTACCTGACCCGTCGCTATCCGTTTGGCGGCCTGTTCGCGCACGTGGTGGGCTATGTCGGGCGCATTGACGCGGACGATCTGCAGCGACTCGATCCGCAGCGCTATCAGGGCACCAGCCATGTCGGACGCAGCGGCATCGAGCGCTCCTATGAGGATGTGTTGCACGGCACGCCGGGCTACGAGCTGCTCGAGGTGAACGCGGATGGGCGCACCCAGCGCGTGCTGGAAACCCACCCGCCCACGCCGGGGCGCAACCTCTACCTCAGCCTCGACGTGCGCCTGCAGAAGGCCGCCGAGACGGCGCTGGCCGGGCGGCCGGGCGCGGCGGTGGCGATCGATCCGCGTAACGGCCAGGTGCTGGCGATGGTCAGCGAGCCGACCTTCGATCCCAACCTGTTCGTCAATGGCATCAGCCAGGCGGACTACGCCGCACTGACGGACGATCCTGAGACGCCGCTGTACAACCGGGCATTGCGTGGCACCTACCCGCCCGGTTCGACGGTAAAGCCGCTGATCGGCCTGGGCGGGCTCGAGACCGGCCTGCGCACGCCGCAGGACACGGTGGTCTCTACCGGCGTGTTCTACATCCCCGGGCAGAAGCGCGGTTATCGCGATGACCAGCGCGGAGGCGTCGGCAGGGTCAACCTGATGCAGGCCATCGAGATGTCGGTCAACACCTACTTCTACAAGTTGACCCTCGACATGGGTATCGATCGATTCAGCGCCTGGATGGGCAAGTTCGGCTTCGGACGGCCCACCGGTATCGATCTGATCGGTGAGTCAGCCGGCGTGCTGCCGTCGCGCGAGTGGAAGCAGGCACACTTCAGGCAGCCGTGGTATCCCGGTGAGACGGTGATCGCGGGGATTGGCCAGGGTTACTGGACGGTCACGCCGATCCAGCTGGCTCATGCGTTCGCCACGTTCGCCGGTCACGGAATCCCCTACGCACCGCGGCTGGCGATGGCGACGCAGGGGCCGCTCGGCAGTCCGCGCGAGCTGCTGCCCAATCCGCCCAGCGGTGCCTCGGTGATCAAGAGTCCGGCTGACTGGGATGCGGTGAACCAGGGCATGCAGATGGTGATCTATGGCCCGACCGGCACCGGGCGCAGCCTGGCCAACGGGTTTCCCTATCTGATGGCCGGCAAGAGCGGCACCGCCGAGCGTTTCTCGCGCACTTCCGATGCCTACAACAACAACAAGAACAACGCCTATCTGGCCAGTCGCCATCGCGCCTGGTTCGTCGCCTACGCTCCCGCCAACGCGCCGCAGATAGCGGTGGTGTCGATGCTGGAGTCCGGTGCGTGGGGTGCGCAGGATGCCGGGCCGATCGTGCGCAAGATCCTCGACGCCTGGCTGGCCTCGCATGGCGGCGTCATTCCCGGCGGTGACCCGGCGCCAGCGGCCGTGTTGCCGCCGCCATCACCGGTCGTGCCCGAGGACATCAGCAATCCGGACGATGCTGGCGACAATCTCCCGGTAGCGCCAGCGACGGTTGGAGGCAACCCATGATCGGCACGATCCACGTCCGCGCCCGCCGCTTCCTGCGCCGCATCCTGACCCGCCCGCGGATCGATCTGCCATTGGCGTTCGGGCTGTTCGTGCTGGCGGCGATCGGCCTGGTCACCCTGTACAGCGCCGGTGGCGGCGATCTGGGTCTGGTCGGCGGTCAGGCGGCGCGCTTCGTGCTGGGCGGGGTCCTGTTGCTGGTGGTCTCGCGCATTCCGCCGGCGGTGCTGCGCAGCTGGACGCCGTGGTTGTATGCCGGCAGCACCGCCTTGCTGGTGGTGGTGGCGATCCTGGGTGAAGGGCGTGGTTCGATGCGCTGGCTGGATCTTGGCGTGATCCGGTTTCAGCCTTCCGAGCTGCTCAAGCTGACCATGCCGATGATGGTGGCCTGGTATCTGCATCCGCGCCAGTTGCCGCCGGGCTGGAAGGACATGGCCGTGGTGGGACTGCTGATTGCCATCCCCGCGGGCCTGATCGCCGAGCAACCGGATCTGGGTACGGCCGTACTGGTGACCGCCGCGGGCGCGTTCGCGCTGTTCCTGTCCGGCATGGCGTGGTGGCGCATTGGCGCGCTGCTGGCCGCCGTCGGCGGCATGATCCCGGTCGCCTGGCATTTCCTGCATCAGTACCAGCGTGATCGCGTGCTGACCCTGCTGAACCCGGAATCCGATCCCCTCGGCAACGGCTGGCACATCATCCAGTCGCAGATCGCGGTGGGCTCCGGCGGCATCTTCGGCAAGGGCTGGCTGCACAGCACGCAGTCGCGCCTGGACTTTTTGCCCGAGCACACCACCGACTTCATTTTTGCCGTGTTTTCCGAAGAATTCGGCCTGGTCGGCGTGTGCGTGCTGATCGTGCTGTATGCCTTCATCATCGGTCGCTGCCTGTGGATCGCGATGGAGGCGCGTGATACCTATTCGCGCCTGCTGGCCGGCGCGATCGGCATGAGTTTCTTCGTCTATGTCTTCGTCAACGGCGGCATGGTCGCCGGCATGCTGCCGGTGGTCGGCGTGCCGATGCCGATGGTCAGTTACGGTGGCACGTCGGCCGTCTCGCTGCTGGTCGGGTTCGGTGTGCTGATGTCGATCCACGCCAATCGAAAGACCCATATCTGAGGGCCAGCCGCGTTGTGCCCGTGAACCGCCCCAAGTTGTTGCGGCGCGCATGTTAGGCTTTACGCGTCCTCAGATTCCCCGCCAACGAAGGCCTTGAATGATCGCGATTTCCGCGCTGCACCCGGTTCGATGCTTCGCCTTTTTGGGTTTTCTGATCATCGGCGCGACGATGCCGGCAAGGGCGGCGACACACCCCGGTCAGGCCGAGTTGGTGCAGGAAGTGGTCCGCGACACCGGCAAGGACCCGCAGGCATTGAATGCCCTGCTGGATGGTGCGCAGCGGCAGCAAAGCATCCTCGATGCGATCAGTCGGCCCGCCGAAAGCAAGCCATGGAAGGACTACCGCCCGATCTTCGTCACCGACAAGCGCATCGACGACGGCATCGCGTTCTACCGCGAGCATCGTGAGTTGCTGGAACGCATCGGCAGGCAGTACGGCGTGGCTCCGGCATACATTGTGGCGATCATCGGCGTGGAGACCAGCTACGGCCGCAATACCGGCAGCTACAAGGTGCTCGATGCGCTGGTCACGCTGGGTCTGTACTACCCGCCGCGGGCTAAATTCTTCCGCGAGCAGCTGAAAGAGCTGCTGGAAATGCCGGACAACCACCTCGCCGGTCCGCTTGATCAGCTCACCGGTTCCTATGCAGGCGCGCAGGGCTTGGGTCAGTTCATGCCCACCAGCATCCGCGATTTCGCGGTGGATGAGGACCACGACGGGCATATCGACCTGCAGCGTTCGCTGCCGGACATCTTTGCCAGCGTGGCCAACTATTTCGTGAAGCATGGCTGGGTCAGCGGTGAGCCGGTGGCGGTGCGGGCGCAGGCGGATCCGTCCGCCGAGCCCGTCACGGTCAAGGACAGCAAGCCGCTGTGGCCGCTGGAGCAGTTCGAGGCCTGGGGCTATGCGCCGCTGCAGCGGATCTCGCCGGCCCAGCCCACCACCTTGCTTGAGCTCGATGGCGTCAACGGGCCGGAATACTGGTTCACCTTCCAGAACTTCTACGTGATCACCCGCTACAACCGCAGCCCGATGTACGCGATGGCCGTCAACCAGCTGGCCCAGGCGATTGCCGCCGGCGTCGGCCCGGAGGATGCGTCGCGATGAGGGGCGCGGCAGCGGCGACGTTGCTGGCGATCCTGCTGCTGGCTGGCTGCAGCGGGGCGAAAACCCGTCCGCCGCATGCCCCCGGTACCAGCGTCAGCCCCGGGCGCAGTTCGGGTAGCGGCGCGGGCAGTGGCAGCGCCCGCGGCGGCAGTTCCGCCGACAGCTTCCACGATGACATCAATCGACCGCAAAGCAGCCGTTATCGCGACAACAGCGACAGCGTGCCCGGCGCCGTGCCCGATGTGAGCAAGCTGGTCGAGCCGATTCCCAAGATCGAGCCACGCTCGCTGTATGGCAACAAATCGCCCTATACCGTGCTCGGCAAAACCTATCGGGTGTTGCCGAGCGCACGCGGCTACGACGAGCGCGGTATTGCCTCGTTCTACGGCAACAAATTCCACGGCTACAAGACCTCCAGCCTGGAAACCTACGACATGTATGCGTTCAGTGCCGCCAGCACGACCTTGCCGCTGCCCAGTTATGCGCGGGTCACCAACCTGGAAAACGGCAAGAGCGTGATCGTGCGGGTCAACGATCGTGGCCCGTTCCACGAAAACCGCCTGATCGATCTTTCCTACGCGGCGGCGGTGAAAATCGGTATCTGGCCCAAGGGCACCGGGCTGGTCGAGGTGCGCGGCATCGATCCGGGTAGCCCGGCGCAGGAACTGCCGTCGCCTCGCGTGGTCAGAGCTGGACACCCGGGCATTTACCTGCAGGTGGGTGCGTTTTCCGATGCAGACAACGCCGGGCGCTTGGCGCAGCGCCTGCGTCAGGCCAAACTCGGTGACGTGCAGATTCTGGACGCCCAGGTCAACGGCCGCCACGTGCATCGGGTACGCGTCGGGCCGCTGCAGGATGTCGATCAAGCTGACCAGGTCAGCGCCCGGATTGAAGCCATGGGCCTGCCATCGCCTCAGGTCGCTGTAGACTGAGCGGAATTTGCTTGACCCTTTTCACTCACGCCGGCAGCCACCTCGCCGGTATCCAGAAACTGGACTGATACACACGATGAATTTCTTTCGCCGCACCCTGATCCCGTTCGCCGCCGCCGTTTTTCTGGCTGGCGTTGCCGTTGCCCAGACGCCTTCGCGTCCCATCGTGCCGCGCCCCGTGGTGCCTGACGCTCCGGTGCCACCGCCGCCGGATGTGGACGGCAAGAGCTGGGTCCTGATGGACTACGCGACCGGCCAGATTCTGGCCAGCAAAGAGCCGGATCTTCGCGTCGAGCCTGCCTCGATCACCAAGATCATGACCGACTACGTGGTTTCGGCCGAGGTCGCCAATGGCAAAATCCACATGACCGATCCGGTCACCATCAGCGAGCACGCATGGCGTGGCGGCGGTGCCGGCACGGATGGCTCGACCAGCTTCATGAAGCTCAATAGCCAGGTGCCGCTGAAGGACCTGCTGTACGGGATGATCATCCAGTCCGGCAACGACGCGGCGATCGCCCTGGCCGAGCACACCGCGGGTTCCGAGGGAGCTTTTGCGGGCCTGATGAACGCCTATGCCAAGCAGTTGGGTATGGTCAATTCGAACTTCGAGAACGCCTCGGGTTACCCGATTGCCAACCACTACACCACGGCGCATGACATCGCGATCCTCTCGCGTGCACTGATCCGTGATTTCCCCGAGGACTATGCGATCTCGGCGATCAAGCAGTTCGAGTGGAACGGTATCAAGCAGGGCAATCGCAATACCCTGTTGTGGCGTGATCCGAGTGTCGATGGCATCAAGACCGGGCACACGGCAGCGGCTGGATACTGCCTGGCCGCCTCGGCCAAGCAGGGCGATTCGCGCATGATTGCGATCGTGATGGGCGCCAGCACCGAGAAAGCCCGTGCCGATTCGGCGATGGCCTTGCTCAATTACGGCTTCCGTTTCTACGAAACCCACAAGCTGTACGACACCAGCAAGCCGTTGGCGACGCCGCGGCTGTGGAAGGGTGAAGCGAACGAACTGCCGATCGGCGTAGCCTCCAACGTGATGGTGACGGTCAAGCGCGGTGAGTACGACAAACTCAAGGCGACCATGGACATTCCCGCCACCCTGATCGCCCCGTTCAAGAAGGGCCAGCAGGTCGGTACGCTGCGCGTCACGCTGGATGGCCAGCCGGTGCAGACGGTGCCGCTGATCGCCTTGAATGATGCGCCGCAAGGGGGCTTCTTCTCGCGTCTGTGGGACAGCATCATGTTGTGGTTCCATCATAACAAGGGCGCCGCCGAGCAAACCCCGGCCAAACAGTGAGCAGACCGTGATACAGCCGATTGATTTCAGCAAGGCCAAGCAGGACGGCAAGGGCTTCCAGTTCCCCGGTGAGTTCGAGATCACCGCGGTGGGCAACGCCAGCGCCAATCTACCCGTTCACGTGCCGCAACTGCTTGAGCGGGCCGGCCTGCAGGTGCTGCACGAGAGCGTGAAGCACCGGCACTCCGGTGCCGGCAACTTCGTCTCGGTCACGGTCAGTTTCCGCTGCGAGAATCGCGACCAGTACGAGGCGGCGCATGCGGCGCTGCGCGACAGCCCGGATATTCGTTACACGATGTGATCGGCGGATCGCGGGAAACCTGGCGTTTCCCGCGATCCGGACGCGGTGCTGCGGTTCTGCCCTGACGTCATCTGACACTTGTATCCGGCTCCTGAGGTCGCACTTTCCCCGTACTCCGTTCAAGGTCACCTGTCATGTCGTTGCCGTTGAAAATCCGTCGACTCGGTCGCCAGCCGTACGAGGCGACCTGGAAGGCGATGAGCGCGTTCACCGACAACCGTACGGCGGACACGCCCGACGAGCTGTGGCTGCTCGAGCACGACCCGGTATTCACCCTCGGCCAGGCCGGCAAGATGGAGCACGTGCTGGCCGCCGGTGACATTCCGGTGGTGCCGGTCGACCGCGGCGGGCAAGTCACCTATCACGGCCCGGGCCAGATCGTGGGCTACCCGCTGATCGACTTGCGCCGGGTCGGCGTGGGTGTACGCGAGCTGGTGCACCGGATCGAACAGGCACTGATCGACACCCTGGCCCACTGGGACGTGCTGGCACTGCGGCGCGAGGGCGCGCCCGGCGTCTACGTGGGCGAGGCCAAGGTCGCCGCGCTCGGTCTGCGCGTGCGCCGCGGCTGCAGTTTTCACGGGCTGGCCTTCAACGTGGCGATGGATCTGGAGCCGTTTCATCGCATCAACCCTTGCGGTTACAAGGGTTTGGCCGTCACACAACTGCTAGACTTGGGCGGCCCTTCGCGACTGGCGGAGGTCGAAGATGTGCTGATCGGCCAATTTTGCCGTCAGTTCGGTTTCGATGCCGAGCCAGCCGAGCCCCAGATTCCCGAACTCCCCGCTCGTGTAGCGGTCTGAGCACCCCAGATGAGCGAAATTTCTCCGACCTCCCCCCGTACCATCCCGATCAGCGTCGTTGCCGGAGCCCCTGCGGGGGAAAAGCAGCTGGGCAATGACAAGATCGCCTTGAATCGCGCCGGTTTCGACACCGACGTACCGACCCTGCGCAAGCCCAGCTGGATCCGCGTGCGGCTGCCGCAGGGCAACGCCGTGCAGCAGCTCAAGGCGCGCCTGCGCGAAAACGCGCTGGTTACCGTGTGCGAGGAAGCCTCCTGCCCGAACATCCACGAATGTTTCAGCAAGGGCACCGCCACCTTCATGATTCTCGGCGAGGTGTGCACCCGCCGCTGTTCGTTCTGCGACGTGGCGCATGGCCGCCCGCAGCCGCCCGACGAGCTGGAGCCGGCGCGACTGGCACAGACCATCGCCGACATGCGCCTGAAGTACGTGGTGATCACCTCGGTCGATCGCGACGACCTGCGCGACGGCGGCGCGGCACATTTCGCCAGCTGCATTCGCGCCGTGCGCCATGCCAGCCCGAGCATCCGCATCGAGATCCTCACCCCGGATTTTCGTGGCAAGGGCCGCATGGAGCGGGCGCTGGACGTGCTCAAGGAATATCCGCCGGATGTGTTCAACCACAATCTGGAAACGGTACCGCACCTGTACCGCGAAGTGCGCCCCGGCGCCGACTACCAGTGGTCGCTGGACCTGCTCAAGCGCTTCAAGGCGCAGCACCCCGAGGTGCCGACCAAGTCCGGCATCATGCTCGGCCTGGGTGAGACGCATGAGCAGGTGATCGAGACGATGCGGGATTTACGCGCCCATGACGTCGAGATGATCACTATCGGACAATATCTGCAGCCCACGCCGCATCACCATCCGGTCGTGCGTTACTGGACGCCCGAAGAATTCGAGGCCCTGCGCGTGGCTGGTGAGGCGATGGGCTTCCATCACGTCGCCTCCGGCCCGTTGGTCCGTTCGTCCTACCATGCCGACCTGCAGGCCCATGCAGCCGGTGTAACCGAGTCAGCCTGAGAGTATTCATGAAATTTCGTCACGCGCTGGTCCTGCTGTTTGCCCTCACTGCTACCGGCGTGTTCGCTCAGTCGGCGGACGACCTTGGTGGCGGCACGCACCGCAAGGCGGCCACCTGGCCGCTGGCACCCACCACCGAAGAGGCCCAGGCAGCGCAGTTGTCCGCGCGCTTCCTGACCCGTTTCCATTACGACGCCCAGCCGCTGGACGACGCCATGTCGGAGCGGATCTACAAGGCGTATTTCAAGCTGATCGATGGCGAAAAGGTCTTTTTCACCCAGGTCGACATGGCCAAGTTCGCGCCGTTGAAGACCAAGCTCGACGATGCGATCTGGAACCAGGATCTCGCCGCTCCGTTTTCCATCTTCAACGTCTACGTGCAGCGCGCGGTCGAACGCATGACCTACGCGCGCGGCCTGCTCAAGCAGGGTTTTGATTTCTCGGCCGACCAGAGCTACACCTTCGATCGCGAGCACGCCGACTGGCCCAAGGACCAGGCCGAGCTGGACGACCTGTGGCGCAAGCGCACCATGAACGACTGGCTGCGCCTGAAGCTGGCCGGCAAGGACGATGCCGAGATCCGCAAGACGCTGGACAAGCGTTACGCCGGATACATCGAGCGGGTCAAGCAGCTGGATAGCGAAGACGCCTTCCAGACCTTCATGACCGCCTACGCCGAGACCACCGATCCACATACCGACTACCTCGGGCCGCGGGTGGCGGAGAATTTCGACATCGCCATGAAGCTGTCGCTGGAAGGCATTGGCGCCCAGCTGCAGTCGCGCGATGACAACACCATCATCGTCAAGCTCATCCCCGGTGGCCCGGCGATGAAGTCGCACAAGTTCAAGCCCGGCGACCGTATCCTTGCGGTGGGCCAGGGCAGCAGCGGCCCGCTGGTCGACGTGGTGGGCTGGCGCATCGACGACGTGACCGCGCTGATCCGTGGCAAGAAGGGCACCGTGGTACGCCTGGAACTGCTGCCGGCGGATGCCGGGCTGGATGGCAAGCATCAGCTGGTCACCCTGGTGCGCGACAAGATCAATCTTGAAGACGCTGCCGCAAGCAAGAAAGTCATCGAGATCAAGGACGGTGACGTCACCCGCAAGATCGGCGTGATCGACCTGCCCTCGTTCTACTCCGACTTCGGTGCCCGCAGCGAAGGCGACAAGGACTACCGCAGCACCACCCGTGATGTGGCCAAGCTGATCGGCGAGCTCAAGCAGGAAGGCGTGCAGGGCATCGTGGTGGATCTGCGCAACAACGGCGGCGGTTCGCTGGCCGAGGCCAATTCCATGACCGGCCTGTTCATCGACAAGGGGCCGGTCGTACAGGTACGCGACGCCCGCGGTGAAGTGCAGGTGCAGGGCGACGATGATCCAGGCCTGGCCTGGAGCGGTCCGCTGGCCGTGCTGGTCAATCGCGGCTCAGCCTCGGCCTCGGAAATCTTCACCGCGGCGATCCAGGACTACCATCGCGGCCTGGTGATCGGTGAGCCGACCTTCGGCAAGGGCACCGTGCAGAACCTGGTGGATCTGGACCGTTTCGCCCAGAGCGCCGGCGAGAAGCCGCAGCTGGGCGAGCTGAAGATGACCATCCAGGAGTTCTTCCGCATCGATGGTGGTTCCACCCAGCTGAAGGGTGTCACGCCGGATATCGCCTTCCCCAAGAACGGCGACGAGAAGGACTTCGGCGAGTCGACCTACGACAACGCTCTGCCGTGGACCCAGATTGCTCCGGCCGACTACCAGCCGGTGGCCAACCTCAAGGCCTACCTGCCGCAGTTGCAGGTGTTGCACGAGGAGCGCGTGGCGAAGTCGCCGGCATGGAAGTTGATGCTGGACGAGTTGGCGCAGTACAAGATGATGCGCGCCAAGACCACGATTTCGCTGAACTTCATCACCCGCGAAGACGAGCGCAAGCAGCAGGAGAAGGTGCAGGCCGACTTCCGCGCCCGCCACAAGGCCATCGACGGTAGCGATGCCTTGCTCGCCGACGAGGATAGTTCGCTCGACGACGGCCTCAACGCCAACGAGCGCAGCCTCAAGAGCGAGCTCAAGCAGGAGCAGGACGCCAAGAAGGCCAAGGACGTCGAGCTCAACGAGACCGCGCACATCCTGTTCGACGCGGTCGGCATGATCAAGTCCGATCCGAAGCTGACCAGCGAAGTGCTGCCCTACGGCGGCAAGTTCAGCGGCATCTACATGGCGTCACTCGCTGCGCCGGCGAAGCCGGCCAGATCGGCGACCTCACCGGCACCGCCAGTACCTGTCGCCACGCATTGATCGGCTGAGCGCAGGGAAAAAGGGCAGCGCGAAAGCGCTGCCCTTTTTCATGGGCAATTCGATGTCAGTCGGCCGCCGCGACGCGCTTCAGGCGGGTGCTGCGGGCAATTCACAGGACTGCTTGAAGTCGCCGATGGCCTCGACCAGGTCGGTCACGGCCGCACGCTCCGCCTCGCTCAGATCCGGGTGCCAGCTATCCAGGATCAGCACCACCCGTGTCTGCTCGCTGCGATTCCACGCCTCGTGCACGTAGGTATCGTCGAAGGTCACGCAGCGCCCCTCCTGCCAGACATGCTCTTCGCCGCCCACGCGAATCGCACAATCGGGTGGCACGATCAGCGGCAGATGGGTCACCAGGCGCGTGTTGGTCACGCCGGTATGCGGCAGGATGTGGCTGCCGGGGGTGAGGATGGAGAACAGCGTTTCCGGTGCATGGTCGCGGATGCGCACCAGGGGCAACGCATCGAGCAGGGCTGTCGTCTGCGGGCAGCGTGCGCAATGCTCGTCGTAGCGTTCGCCGTGGCGATAGAAGAAATACGCATCCCACGCCGCATCCCGGGCGCCGGTGGAACGCAGCATGTCTTGCCCGGCCGGCGCGGCCTCCGCTCCCAGGAACGCCTCCAGCTGCTGCCCGTCTGCCAGCACGGCGCGCAGTTCATCGCGCACCACATCGGTGGCTGCCTCAAGCGCTTCCAGCCAGGGAAAATGCTTGCGCGGATAGTACGGCTGGCTGGTGATACCCGGGAAAAACAGGAATTTCGGCTTCTGCCGCGGGTCGGGAATATTCGCCGGCTGATCGGAGAAATAGATCGCCAGACTGCGCTCCACCCGCACCAGCTCGCTGCTGCCATAGCGTTGGCGCAGCGGCTCAAGCACGCCGTGAAACAGTTGGCGGCGGCCCTGGTTGACGTAGTTCACGGCGTGCTTCACCGCTTGGCGCAGACCCACGGCCGTGGTCGCATCATCCTGCCAGCGGCCCAGCGCGCGCGCGGTTTCGATCGCCATGCGGTAGGACGTGAGAGCCTCCCGCGACTGCCCCAGTTGCTCCAGCGCCATGCCCAACTGCAATCGTGCGACGAAGATGCGCGGTGCCAACGACAGTCCTTGCCGGAAGCTGCCGACGGCGGCGCCGAAGTCCTCTGCGGCCATCTGTGCGTGGCCCAGTTGAACCCAGCCGGCCGGGTCGTCCTGGGCTAGCTTGGCAGCGGCCTGCAGGTGCATGATCGCCGCCGCATGTTCCCCGCGTCCGGAGTGGCAGTTGGCCACGAAGCGCAGGGCTTCGATATCTCCCGGCGCCCGCTCCAGCAGGCTGCGGTACGACCTCTCTGCGGCGTCCAGCGCGCCCTGCTGGCTCTGTTGCCGCGCGATCGTGCGGTAGTCCTCCAGCGGTTGTTCGGTCGGGCTGTGGGTCATCGCGCCGTCGTCCTGCAGGGAGGCGAGCAGTTCCGTCCGGGGAGAAGCTCGTGGTCATGATCCGCGCGCCCGCGCGCCGGCCCGCGCCGGCCGCATTCGCCGCTCGGATTGATGCCGGAGCCAGACATCAGTCTTCGTAGCCGAGTCGTTGCAGCATCGGGCGCAGCGTCGGCAGCACCGCTTCGAACTGATCGCGGTAGGCATGCCAGCGGTTGACCGCCTTGCGGTTGATGCCCTGGGTTACCTGGGCGTAACTCGGCGTGCTGATGAAACCCTTGCCGCTGGCATGTTCCGCAAACCGGGCCATCGGTGAAGCGTCGGCAAGATCAAGGAACTTGCCGAGCCTGACCAAGTTCGCATCGATGTCATCGACCACCGCTTCGTAACGCCATGGCAGCACCTGCGGGGCAAATACCTCGACATGTTTTTGCCAGTGCTCGAAGGCGTGCACGTAGCCGTTCGCCAGACGCTGCAGCGATGAGCACAGCACCATGAAGGCGGGTGAGCGAAACGACTGCATGTAACAGCTCAGCAGCACGTCGCAGGGATGGCGCAGGCACAGGATGATGCGTGCCTGCGGAAACAACCGCATGATCATTGGCAGGCACAACATGTTGAGCGGATTCTTGTCGACCAGTCGGCGCGTGCCGAGGTCGGGCACGACCTGTGCGACCCGGCGGAAGTAGACGGCGCGCAGTTGATCCGCCTCGGCCGGCGTGAGCGTGGCCAGGTCGTCCGGATAGTGCTGGCCGGTCATCTCAGTAGCCTCGATCAGGTCATGGATGAAGGCGCGCTCGTCCATCGAGCGAAAGTCCGGATGCGCGTCCAGCATCTGCTCCAGCAGCGTCGTGCCCGAGCGCGGAAAGCCCAGCACGAACACCGGTTGCCGCCCGGCGGGCAATGAGGGCAACGGCTGCCAGGCCTCGTACGCCGCGCGGTCAACCAGGTGATTGGCCATCTGCAGCGGCACGCTGTCTGGCTGCATCAGCTCCGGCACGATGTCTTGCGCAATATTGAGCTGTGCGGCGTGCGCCGTGTGCAAAGCCGGCCATACCTCGTCGTGCCGATTCAATCGGCTGCTGGCGGCGGCCAGGCCAAAAGCGGCCCTGGCGCGGTGCTGGTCATCAAGCGTCAACGCGAGCATCCGACGATACAGCGCCGCGGCGGCGGCGTAATCGGCGTCGCGCATGGCCAGTGCAGCATGGGCACTCCAGCCTTCGGCGCGGGCATCGTCGTCCGCCAGCCGGTCGATGACCTCCAGTGGCAGTGGCAGCAGCGCCTGGCGCGCGCGCTCGAGCTGGTTGCCACGTTCGTACAGCGCCGAGCGCTGGGCGGCGATGCGCAGTTGCATGATCGCGGCGGCCGGACCATCGGGCAGCTCGGCCCGGGCGAGCGTGTCCAGCGCGATGTCGAGTTCGCCCTGCGCGGAAAGCATCGCGGCAAGGATCAGGGCCTGTTCGCCCGACTGGGCCGGCCAACTGGCGGCGCCGGCCAGCATCGCCTGCTGCCCTTCGTTGTCACCACCAACGTAGCAAGCATGCGCGGCTTGCAGACGCGCCTCGATAAACCGCGGCGACAGGTCGGCGGCGCGCATCAGCGCCTGCTTGGCCAGCACCCAATGTCGTTGCTGCAAATGCAGCAGCCCGAGGTTGTAGTGCAACTCGGCATCGTCCGGTGCCAGTGAAAGCGCCGTCACGAACGCCTGCTCCGCGCCGGCCATGTCACTGTCCTGGCGGCGGGCCAGCCCGAGGTTGTTCCAGTAGGCAGACACCTGCGGTCGCATGCGCGTCAGCGAGGCGAACGCGCTTGCCGCTTCCCGGTGGCGCGCACAGGCGTAGTGGGCGAGGCCCAGCCACAGCAGGACGGGTTCGTTTGCTGCAGCGGCGCCTTCGCCCAGGGCGATGACTTGCGCCATGTCGCCAGCGTCGTAGGCACGGCTCATGGCCTCGGCGAGATGGTTGGGTGCTGCGGGCATGCCGTTCCAATCCGGTTTTTGCTGGTCTTCATTATGCAAGAGGGGCCGCGAGAATATCTCGCGGCCCCTCGGTCTTGCCGTGGCGCTTTTCGGTGGGCTCAGCCGATCAGAACTTCACCGTGGCACGGGCCCAGTAGTAGCGGCCGATCGTGTCGTAAGTGGAGGCATCCACGTTGTAGTTTGAGCCATTCTGATAGACCAGCGGTGGCGTCTTGTCGCTGAGGTTGTCCACGCCGAAATCGAATGTGGTGTGGATGGACGGTACCTTGTAGCCGATCTGGATCGAGTGATACATCACCGAGGCCATCGGCAGGTTGACGCCCTGGATCGAGGCATCCGCATTCAGGTTGGTCAGGCGGTGGATGTAGCGCGTCTGCCACTGGGCGCTCCAGTTGCCGAGCATCCAGTTGAACGTCATCGTGCCGCGCCAGCGGGTCATGTTGCCGAACTGCTGGCTGTAAGTGCCGGCGTAGTTCACCGTCTGCGCACCCGGTTGGCCGGGTGTGGCGTCGTTATTGTAGGTGGAGAGATAGGTGCTGGCGAAGCCGGCCTTGAAGTCACCCGGATTCACGCTGCCCAGATCGAAATGCGGGATCTTGTAGTCCAGCGTGAAGTCGATGCCGCTGGTGCTGAGGTTGCCCAGGTTGACCACCGGCGTGTCGATCACATTGACGGCGCCGGCCTGCTGGGTGTTGGTGCCGTAGCGGCTGATCAACGCGCAATACGGGCTGCTGTCGTTGGCAAAGCAGCCGTTGACCACGGTCGAGGCGGCAATCGGCGTCAGCAGGTCACTGAGGTAGATGTGCCAGAAATCGACGCTGGTGGACAGGCCCGACATCCAGCTGGGGTTGTAGACCAGGCCGAAATCGATCGACTTGCCCTGCTCGGGCTTGAGTGACTGGCCCACCGTGCTGGCGCCCGAGTAATACGTATTGACCTGGGCGTTGGTGTTGACCCAGCCGACCGGGACGGACTGGCAGGCGGCGGCATGCTGCGCCAGCTGGGCCGCCGTGAGGCCCACGCAGGGATCGTTCAGGTTCGGCTGAACGAGGGTGATGCCGTCATAGAGTTCATCCAGGTTGGGTGCGCGGAACACCTGGGACACCGTGCCACGGACCAGCAAGTCGGCGATCGGCTTCCATTCGATGGCGACCTTGCCGTTGGTGGTCGAGCCGCTGGTGTTGTAGTCCGAGTAGCGAACGCCTACGTCGAGGTTCAGCGAATAGGCCCCCGGTTGCTCCGAGAGCAGCGGGATCAGCGACTCGGCGTAGATTTCCTTGACGTTGTCGCTGCCGCGGCCCGGTGAACCGCAGCCTTCCTGCAGGATGGCGCAGGTGCCGGTGCCCAGGTTGAGGACGGCATCGGGAGTGACGGTGTAATTCATCGTCTGCTTGCGATACAGGCCACCGACTGCCAGCTGCATGCTGCCGGCCGGAAGGTCCCACAGCTCGCCGTTGGCGTCGAACTGCACCTGCTTGGTGGCATTCGTGAACACGTACTCCGGGTTATCCACCAGGCCCTTGAGGGCGGGCTGGTTGGCCTGGTCGAAGATATTCACGCCGCTGTTGATCGCGGCCTGGAATTGGGCAATGTTGAGTTCGTTGTAATTGCGCTGCACGCGATTGGCATGGCCATAGTTGAGCGTGGCATCCCAGTTCCAGCTGCTCTGGCCGAACTGGCCGCGCAGGCCGGTGTTGATCTGCACGTTCTGAGTATCAAAGGTGTGCAGGCGGTTGCCGGCCCCGGTCAGGCGCAGGTTGAAACCATAGCCTCCGTTGGGATCGGTCGGGTTGGCCGGATCGGTACCGAAGGTGACTCCGAACGGATTGATCGGGTTGCTTGCCGCCACATACCAGCCATCGCCGTTGGAGCCGGTGGGCGCGGGCGCGTCCTGGCCGCTCGACTGGGTGTGGTTGAAGAACGCATTGGCGAAGAAGGTCAGGTCGGGCGTCAGGTTGTAGCTGCCCAGCAGGAAGCCGTCGGTACGTTGCTGCGCGGTCTGGATGTAGTTGTAGGTGTTGTAGTTGTACGAATCGACGGGGTAGTTGTCGCAGCGGTAATCGCTCTGGCTCGATCCGTCGCCCTGTGCCTTGGTGATGAGGGCCGTGCCGTTCTTGATCGTGCAGCCGTACTGGCTGCCGATCGACGCGGGCACCTGGATCTTGCCGGTCGGGATGGTGCTGGAGCCGGATGCGGTGAGGGCGCCGCTGGACAGGTACAGGGGATTGGCGGAGAACTTGCGCTGGCTGGCCAGCGCCGCGTCGTACTTGTTGTAATCGAGGCCGCCGACGATGTTGTAGTTGTCGCCGCTCATGCCACCGACAAAGCTGACACCATGCCGCTGGCCGTCGCCATGGCTGGAGATGCCGCCGTTGATGCTGGCTTCGACGCCCTTGTAATCCTTGCGCAGGATGAAGTTCACCACGCCGCCGATCGCGTCGGAGCCGTATACCGTCGAGGCGCCCTCGGCCAGCACGTCGACCCGCTCGATCATGCTCTGCGGGATCATGTTGACATCGGTGTTGGCCATGCGCTGGCCGTCGATGAGCACCAGGGTACGGTTGACGCCCAGGCCGCGCAGCGAAATGCGTGCGGCACCGTCGCCGCCTTCCAGTGACGGGCTGGCGATGCCGCCGCCATTGGTATTGTTTTGCGTGTTGGTCGCGTTGCCGGAGATGCTCGGCAGCGCCTGCAGCACATTGCCCATGGTCGGGTTGCCGGCATTGGTGATCGCGGCGCGATCCACCGTGGTCACCGGGCTGGAGGTTTCCGTGTCGACGCGGCGGATCAGTGAGCCGGTGACGGTGACGGCCTTGAGGGTCTTGGCCTTGCTGGCTTCGGGCTTGGTCTGCGTCTGCGCCGTGCTGGACGTATCGCTGCCCTCGGCCTGCTGTGCCTGGGCCAGGCCGGCCGTGGTGATGAAGCCCACGCTCAATGCCAGCCGAACAGCCAATGAGAGGTGATTCTGGTTGTATTTCATGCGTTGTCCCCGATGGTGGAATTCATTCGTTACCCTGTGAAAGAGCCCGCCCGGCAGTCCTGCCATGGGTCCGGATGCTTCCCGGCATTCGGTGGCTCTCAAGCGCGATCCCCGTGCATCGAACCTGATCGGCATCTGCAACCGCCGGCAGCGTGTTCGTGCATTCTTCTTTGATAGGTGCTGGTGGCACCCGGTGACGATCAACGCGTTCAGGTGATAGGTCGAGTGTGGTCTCTAGGTAATGTGATGAACGAGGCGTTCGTTGTTTCCCCAGCTTGTTGGAAGATCCAGTCGTCACGTTTTGGAATCGATGGCACTTGCTGTCGGCATGCCAGGCCAGCCGTTGCCCCTCCCTTCGTCCCTTCTTGTCCGACACCCCGTGTTCCGCTGTGGCCGTGGAACGGTTCGTTGACGACACCGCGGGCGCTTCACCACCAACACGCAGCGGACCTAGCATCACACGGCGGCGGTCTCAAAGACAACAATTCCGTAACATGTTTGTGCTAAGGCCTATTTGCTCTCGATATCGCCAAAAAAAACAGCGCCGAAGCGCTGTCTTTCCCCATCTGTTCGGTGCCGGGCCGGTCAGGGCTGGTAGCGCTGTCCCAGGAAAGCAAACACCGCGCGCAGGCCCATCGCTTCGCCACCGCGCGGGCGACCGGGACGGTCGCTGTCGTTCCAGGCGTAGGTATCCAGGTGCAGCCAGGGCATGCCGTCGGGTACGAAGCGCTCCATGTACAGCGCCGCGGTGATCGCGCCGCCATGGCGCGAGGCGCTGCCATTGGCGAAATCGGCGATCGAGGACTCCAGCATCCGTCGATAGGGCCGCCACAGCGGCAACTGCCATAGCGGATCATTCACCGCCTCGCTGGCGGCCAGCAGCGCATTGGCCATGCCTTGCTGGTTGGCAAACAGCGCCGGCAGGTCCGGGCCCAGGGCCACGCGCGCGGCGCCGGTGAGGGTGGCGAAATCGATGATCAGGTCGGGCTTCTGTTCGGCGGCGTAGGCCAGCGCGTCGCACAGCACCAGCCGCCCCTCGGCGTCGGTGTTGTCGATCTCCACGCTGTGGCCGGCGCGGGTGATCACCACGTCGCCCGGGCGCAGGGCATTGCCGGCTATGGCGTTTTCCACCGCCGGCACCAGCAGGGTCAGTCGCACCGGCAGCTTCGCCTGCATGATCAGGCCGGCCAGGGCAATCGCATGGGCGGCGCCACCCATGTCCTTTTTCATGTTGCGCATGCCGTCGCCGGTCTTGATGTTGAGGCCGCCGCTGTCGAAGCAGACACCCTTGCCGACCACCACCAGGCGCGGGTGGCTGGCTTTGCCCCAGCTCAGTTCAACCAGGCGCGGCGCGCGATGACTGGCGCGACCCACCGCGTGGATGGTCGGGAAGTTCGCCTTGAGCAGGTCATCGCCCACCCATTCGCGCAGCTTGGCCTTGTAGGTCTTGCCCAGTTGCTTGATCGCCGCCGCCAGTTGCTGCGGCCCCATGTCCTCGGTGGGGGTGTTGACCAGGTCGCGCACCTGGCGGGTGGCCTGCACCAGCGGCGCCAACTGTTTCATCTGATCGGCGGGCACGGCCAGCCGCGCGGGTGCGCGCTTCGCCTTGCGATAGCGGGTGAACTGATAGCCGCCCAGCGCCCAGCCAAGCGCGGGCAACAGCGAGTCACCCAGCACGCCCTCGGCGGCCAGGTGGTAGTCACCTTCGGGCAGGCTGCACGGCAGTGCCGCGAGTGCGGCCAGCGGATCGCCTGCGTCCACGCCCACCAGTACGCGCACCAGCTTGCCGGTCGGGTCCGTCAGCAGGGCGACGGCGCCCGGTGCCGCGGCAAAGCCGGTGTCCGCCAGGGTTCGTCGCTGCGGCGCGCTCAGTCGGCGGCGGCAGGCGGCGAAATGGGCGACATCGGTGGTCTCGATGGCAGTGCTTTGGCGTTCGCCGGCGCGGCGTGCGAGCAGGATGGACATGCGGATTCCTTGTGACTGGCGTCGGTACCTGGATCGGCGACGCGTGGCTTGGCAATCGAACATCATGCGCGTTTTTGCCGGCGATTGGCTAGCGACAGTCTGCCGCGCGCTTCATCACCGGCGGCATTTGGCCGTCCAGTCGCGCTGCGCCGGATGATCTCGATGGCACGCCGGGCGTTTGCGTGAAAGCCGTCGCTGGCGCTGCCTCAATGACGCTTGCGAAAGCGGCTCAGTCGTCTGCCGCGTTCGATTCCAGCCAGTCCGCCAGCGCGGTCATGTCCGGCAGGTTCAGCTCCGGGGGCAGCCCCAGTTCGGTCGGCCACGGCTGGGCGTTGCGATTGATCCAGGCGGTACGCAGGCCGGCATCACGCGCACCGACCATGTCCATCAGCGGGTCGTCGCCCACGTGCAGCACGTGTTCGGTGGCCACACCCAGCAGATCGACGGCGGCCCTGAAGATGCCCGCATCGGGCTTGGCCATGCCGTGGTCACGGGCGCAGACGTGATGGGCAAAATGCGCACCGAGACCGATGCGACCCAGATCGGCATTGCCATTGGTGAGACTGGCCAGTGGCCAGCGCGCACCGATCCGCTGCAGCGCCGGCAGACTGTCCGGATAGAGCTCCACGCTGTTGCGTTGTGCGAAGTAGATTTCCCACAGCGTATCGATCGGCGCTTCGGCGATGCCGCACGAGGCAAACGCATGCTGCAGGGTGAGTTGGCGCTGGCGAGTGAAATCGTGCGCCAGGTCGAGCCGTTCGGCGGCGACCTGGGCGCGCAGCTCACGCATGGCGTCGATCGGCCAGGCGCGGGCGACCTCGGGATGGTGCTGCTGCAGCCACGCATCGACGGCGTGATCGGCCCGTTGCAGGGCCGGCAACACCGGCCACAAGGTGTCATCCAGATCCAGCGTCAGCGCGAGAATCGGCACGCCGCGCCCCGCTTACGGGGTGCTTAGCCGCAACACCTGACCCGGTCGCACGTTGTCGCTCTTGAGGTGGTTCCACTCGCGCAACTGGGCGGCATCGACGCCGTTGCGCGAGGCGATCAGCGGCAAGGTGTCGCCCTTGACTACCGTGTATGTCGTGCTGCTGGCCGGGCTGGCATGGCCGGTCGCGGTGCGGTACTGGGCAGCCGCCAGGGCGTTCACCGCGCCGAGCGATGTTTCGAAGCGCTGGCCCGCATTGCCGGGCCGACGCGCAGGCACCTCGCTCGCGCGCACACCCACTTCGGCGAAGATGCGGCTGCGGCGGCTGTCGTCCATGGCGACCAGCGCCATGCCGTCCTGATACGGCAGTACATCATGCTTGCGCAGCGCCGCCTTGGCCGGCTCGCTCTGCATGAAATCGATGAAGGCCTGTACCTGGGCTTCCTTCGGGTTGCGCGGGTTGGTCACCAGGTAGAGCGGGGTGTACAGCGGGTAGCTGCCATCGGCGACATTCGCCACCGTCGCCGACTTGCCATCGATCGCGAGCGCCTTGAGCTTGGAGTTGCCGGCAATGCTGGTCAGCGTGGCGGCGCCCATCCCGTTCGGGTTCAGCGCAATGCCTTCCTCGAGCTTGGTCGTGTTGACATACAGTCGCGGCGCGGCCACCGGCTGGTTGCCGCGGCCGAACAGCAGCGTGCGCAGGCTGTATTCCACGCCGTCGCCGGGGCTGGCCACCGCATACACGTCGATCGGCGCATTGCTGCCGCCCACTTCGCTCCAGTTGTGGATCCTGCCGTAATAGATGTCGTGCACCTGCTTCAGGGTCAGGCTGCGCACCGGGTTGGAGGCCTGCACCACGATCACCAGGCCGTCCCACGCCACCGGGGTGAAGGTGAGGTTGCTGTTCTGCGCGCTGCCATCACTTTCACGCGCGCTGCCTGCCAGATCGGCGCTGCCCATCGATACCGCGTCGATACCCGAGGCCGTGTTGAACGGCTGCAGCTCGATGTGGCCGTGACCCGTCCGCTCCCACGCCAGGGCGACCTCGTTGACCACGCCATTGGCGGTAGCCACGTCACCGCGCCAGATCAGGCTGCTGGTGTTCCTGGTTGGCTTGCTGCCCTTGGCCTTGTGGGCGGTGCGGGCAAACGCCGTGGTGGTGAGGCTCGCGCCGATCAGCGCAATGGCGAGCAAACGGGTAAGACGAACAGACATGATGGTGAGGAACCCCGGTCATTGTTTGGGTGTGCTGGAGCGCGAGTATGCCCTCTGGCGGGCTGACTCGCGGTGAAATGGACCGCTGTATTGCATCGGTCCGGGCGCAAAACATCAAGCACTTTCATGCATTTGCGTGACGGCGTGGGCATCTTGGTCGCGTCGGCAGCGCCGCCGGGCGGCGCTCGCCCGGCCATCGCGGCCCACGTTGAGGGTGCTGGCGCCATCGGTGCCGGGCTAGTTGAGCACCACGTAATGGCTGCCATCGGCGTCGGCCACCACCAGTACCAGCTGGCGCAGATGCACGCTGGCCAGGCCGCGCAGCATGCGCAGGCTGGTGATCCGCTGGCTGCCCACGCCGATCACCACGTCGCCCACGCTGAGCCCCGCCTGCGCCGCGCGGCTGCCCGGCTGCACCGCGGTGATCGCCGCGCCATACCAGCCCTGGCCGCGCTGGGCCTCGCTCAGTTCGCTGAAGCGCACCCCGGCCAGGCGGGGGTCAAGCTGGCCGCCCTCGGCGCTGGCCAGCTTCTCGGCGATAAGAGTGGCGCTGACCTGGCGCGCCTGGCCGTCACGCTGCACGCCCAGTCGCACCGTGCTGCCCAGCGGCAGCAGGCCCTCGGCATTGCGCAGTTCCTGCACGCTGCGCAGCGGCTTGCCATCCAGCGTGGTCAGCACGTCACCCGCTTGCAGGCCGGCCTGCTGGGCAGCCGAGTCGTCGCTGACCCCGGTCACCACCACCCCTTTGCTGTCCTTGAGCTTCAGCAGTTGGGCGATGCGTGGGGTGATCGCCTGCACCTGCACACCCAGGCTGCCGCGCTGTACCTTGCCGGAGGTGATCAACTGCTTCATCACCTCGCTGGTGAGGTCGCTGGGAATGGCGAAGCCGATACCCACGTTGCCGCCCGAGGGCGAAAAGATCATCGTGTTGATGCCGACCAGCTCGCCGCGCAGATTCACCAGCGCGCCACCGGAGTTGCCGGGGTTGATCGAGGCGTCGGTCTGGATGAAGTTCTGATAGCCGCTGCCGCCTGAGGCGCCCTGGCCCAGGCCCGAGCGGCCCAGCGCCGAGACGATGCCGGCGGTCACCGTCTGGCCCAGGCCAAACGGGTCGCCCACGGCCACCACATAGTCGCCCACGCGCAACTGGGCGGAGTCGGCCAGCGGCAGCGCCTGCAGGTGCTCGGCCGGAATCTGCACCACCGCCACGTCGGTCTCGGGGTCGCTGCCGATCAGCTTGGCCTTGAACGTGCGTCCGTCCTGCAGGGTCACGCTGATGTCGTCGGCGCCGCCAACCACATGGTTGTTGGTCAGCACGTAGCCCTTGGCCGCATCCACGATCACACCCGAGCCCAGGCTCTGCTCGACCCGCTCGCGCGGGGTGGCCGGCAGGCCGAAAAACTGCCGCACCATCGGGTCGTCGAAATACGCATCGCGCACCGGTACCCGCGTGGTGGTGGAAATGTTCACCACCGCCGGCGTCACCCGCGTCAGCATCGGCGCCAGTGACGGCATCGGTTGACCATCGACCGCGGCGGGCAGGGTGGCGGCGCGGCAGCCGCCCGGGATCAGGCCAAGCGCGATCACGGCGACAGCCAGCAGGCCGGTCAGCCGGTGCAGCAGGCGGGCAGGGCGTGGCGACATGGAATTCCTCCGGAGGCGATGAGAAGGGGCGCTGGTTCGACACATCGGCAGCGCGACGGTTCCGTCGGTGCGAAATGCTGTCGTAAGTACTTTACTTCCAACGGCGTCGGGGTTAACTTGCCTATCCGATAACAACCACAACATCTTGTGCTTGACAGACGCCCTCTAAACTAGAGCTGGTGTCGACCACCGTACTCTTGAGGGGGAGTCGTTGTCGTCGGAAAGCAGTGACGCAAGGGCGGCAGCGCCAAGCTGTTGTCCGTTGACGGCCGTAGTCGCGGCATCAACCAGGCGTCGATATCAAACAAAAACAAACGGGGGCCGCACGGCCACCCCGAGAGGTCAGGAAGCCGATGAGCACACTGCGTGCACCCGCCAGCCAATCCACCACCGGTCGTGATGCCATCGTGGAGATTCCACTGCAGCCTGCATCGCAGGATATCTGGGACAAGAAATACCGCCTGAAGGCGAAGAACGGCGAGCCGGTCGACGTCACCATCGACGACACCTACCAGCGCGTGGCGCGCGCGCTGTCCGACGTGGAAGCCACCGACGAGCTGCGCGGCCACTGGTACGAGCGCTTTCTGTGGGCGCTGCGCCGCGGCGCGATCCCGGCCGGCCGCATCACTTCCAACGCCGGCGCGCTGGCGCACAAGCCGGCCACCTCCACCATCAACTGCACCGTCTCGGGCACCATCCGCGATTCGATGGACGACATCCTGGAGAAAGTGCACGAGGCCGGCCTCACCCTGAAGGCCGGCTGCGGCATCGGTTACGAGTTCTCCACCTTGCGCCCGCGCGGTGCCTACGTCTCCGGCGCCGGTGCGCATACCTCCGGCCCGCTGTCGTTCATGGATATCTACGACAAGATGTGCTTCACCGTGTCCTCCGCCGGTGGCCGTCGCGGCGCGCAGATGGGCACGTTCGACATCAGTCACCCGGACGCCAAGGAGTTCATCCGCGCCAAGCGCGAAGACGGCCGCCTGCGCCAGTTCAACCTCAGCCTGCTGATCACCGACGGCTTCATGGACGCGGTCGAGCACGACCAGGACTGGCCGCTGGTGTTCCCGGTGCACGTCAAGGAACAGCACGAGATCGATCTCAACGACCCGACCCAGGTGATCTGGCGTGAGTGGCCCACGCACGAGAACTATGTCGATCGCGAAGACGGCCTGGTCGCCTGCAAGATCTACAGCTCCATCCGTGCGCGGCACCTGTGGGACATGATCATGGTGTCCACCTACGACTATGCCGAGCCGGGTTTCATCCTGATCGACAAGGTCAACGAGATGAACAACAACTGGTGGTGCGAGCACATCCGCGCCACCAACCCCTGCGTCACCGCCGACACCTGGGTGCAGACCGCCGACGGTCCGCGCCAGGTCACCGACCTGCTCGGCCACGGTTTCATGGCGCGGGTGGACGGGCAGGATCACGCCAGCGGCGCCGAGGGCTTTTTCCGCACCGCGACCAAGCCGGTGCTGGCCTTGCAGACCGAGGAAGGCCATCGCCTGCGTCTGACCGAGGACCACCGCGTGCGTCGTGTTTCGCGGCTCACCCGCTGGAGCGTTGACACCGAGTGGTGCGCCGCGGGCGCGCTGCAGCCGGGCGACAAGCTGCTGCTCAACGACCACCGCGACAACGCGACCTGGTCCGGCGCGCTCACCAGCGAGCAGGGCTATTTGCTCGGCATGCTGGTCGGCGACGGCACTCTGAAGCACGAAACCGCGGTGCTGTCGGTGTGGCCGCAGGCCGCTGCCGTCCATGGCCTGGGCCACGGCGGCGCCACGGCGCTGATGGACGAAGCCTTGCGCTGCGTCGAAACCTTGCCGCATCGCGCCGATTTCTCCGGCTGGTTCGACGTGGCTGGCCGTGGCGAATGCCGCATGAAGTCGACGGCGCTGCGCGATCTCGCGTTCGAGCTGGGCATGTCGGTGGGCGACAAGGCGATCACTCCGGCGCTGGAGCGCGCGTCCAGCGAGGCCTATCGCGGCTTCCTGCGTGGCTTCTTCGACGCGGACGGCTCGGTCCAGGGCAGTCAGGCCAAGGGCGTTTCCGTGCGCCTGGCGCAGTCGGACCTGCCGCGGCTCGAAGCGGTGCAGCGCATGTTGCTGCGTCTGGGCATGCCTTCGCGCCTCTATCGCGATCGCCGCGTGGCGGGCGAAGCCCTGCTGCCCGACGGTCACGGCGGCATGCGTGCCTACCCGACTCAGGCCCAGCATGAGCTGGTCATCGCCGGTGAATCGCTGGCACGCTTCGCCGAGCTGATCGGCTTTGCCGACAGCGCCAAGTCGCTGCGCCTGAAAGCGCTGTTGTCGGGTTACAAGCGCACGCTCAATCGCGCCCGTTTCGTCGCCACCGTCGCCTCGCTTGAGGCGGACGGCGTCGAGGACGTCTACGACGTGCAGGTGCCCGGCATCAATACCTTCGACGGCAACGGCCTGCACGCGCACAACTGCGGCGAGCAGCCGTTGCCGCCGTACGGCTCGTGCCTGCTCGGCTCGGTCAACCTGACCAAGTTCGTGCGCGATCCGTTCGGCCCCAAGGCCAGCTTCGACTGGGACGAGTACCGCGAGGTGGTCAAGGTGTTCACCCGCATGCTCGACAACGTGGTCGAGATCAACGGCCTGCCGCTGGAGCAGCAGCGCAACGAGATCATGTCCAAGCGCCGCCATGGCATGGGCTTTCTCGGCCTGGGCTCCACCGTCACCATGCTCAAGCATCGTTACGGCGGTGCCGAAGCCGTCACCTTCACCGAGGAGGTCTCGCGCGAGATGGCGGTGGCCGGCTGGGAAATGGCACTGGAGCTGGCCAAGGAGAAGGGCGCCGCGCCGGTCCTGCTGCGCGACTACACCGTCACCGGCGACATGCTGCGCAAGCGCCCGGAGATGGTCACCGACGGCTACCAGGTCGGCGACAGCATCCCCGGCCGCGTACTGCACGCCAAATACAGCCGCTACATGCAGCGCATCGCCAGCGTGGCACCGAACCTGGTGGCCGAGCTGGCCGAAACCGGCGCGCGCTTCACCCACCACAGCTCGATCGCGCCCACCGGCACGATCAGCCTGAGCCTGGCCAACAACGCCAGCAACGGCATCGAGCCCAGTTTTGCGCACAGCTACTCGCGCAACGTGATCCGCGAAGGCAAGAAGTCCAAGGAAAAGGTCGAGGTGCTCAGCTTCGAGCTGCTCGCCTACCGCGCCCTGATCAATGCCAACGCCAAGGCGTTCACCGACGAGGTCGAGAACAAGCTGCCCGACTACTTCGTGGCCGCCGACGACATCAGCCCGAAAGAGCATGTCGACATCCAGGCGGCGTCGCAAAAGTGGATCGATTCGTCGATCTCCAAGACCGCCAACGTACCCACCGATTACCCCTACGAAGACTTCAAGGACATCTACTTCTACGCCTACAAGCAGGGGCTGAAAGGGTGCACCACGTTCCGCTTCAACCCCGCCGCTTTCCAGGGCGTGCTGGTCAAGGAATCCGATCTTGAAAACACCCTCTACCGCTTCGAGCTGGAAGACGGTAGCGTTGTCGAACTGAAAGGCAACGAGCAAGTGGAATATGACGGCGAAATGCACTCCGCCGCCAACCTCTTCGATGCCTTGAAGGAAGGCTATTACGGCAAGTTTTGAGCCCTCTTTGGTGCCCTGGAAGAACGGCTC
>JBBQQL010000007.1:0-53389 GCA_038215995.1 Lysobacterales bacterium | reverse complement strand
GAGGCTTTCGTAGCCCTCGTCTTCGAGCACGCGCGCCTGCTTCAGCGGTGCAGCCAGCGCCCGGCTCGCGGCTGGGCGTACGTCGATCAGGGTGATATCGCCAGCAGCCAGCCGCGTCTGCAACTGCTGCACGCTGAGCGGCTTGATCTCCTGCGCGCCAGGAAACTTCAGGCTCAGGCCTTCGCCCTGCACGGTGGATACCCAGTCGATCACGATGCCCTTGGCGCGCTGGGCACTGGCCGGGTCGAAATGCACGTCGAGTCCGTTGGAGTGCGCCACGATGTCGTGCTTGCCGGCGGGTGCGAGCTGGAAGCCGGCGCTGTGGTCGGGGCCGATTTCCAGATGCAGGGCCACGCCTTCAGCACCGGTTGTGCCCTGGCGAATCGCCTCGGCGGCAGCGTCGGTAATGGTGATTTCCGGCGGGGTGCGATCCGGTGCTGCCGCGCCGAACAACGTGTGCAGCTCGCCGCTGCCGTACATCTGGCTGATGATGTCGGCACCGCCAACCAGCTCGCCTTCGACATATAGCTGGGGAATGGTGGGCCACTCGCCGTAGAGCTTGATGCCCTCGCGGATTTCCTGATCCTCCAGCACATTGACCGTGTGGTATTCGGGCAGCAATTCGTTCAGCGTATTGGTGGCGGCGGCGGAGAAGCCGCACATGGGTTGCTGACGATTACCCTTCATGAACAACACCACGCGGTGGTTCGTGAGCAGGGTCTCGATGCGTTCGCGTGTGACGTTGTCCAGGGACATGGGCAAAACTCCGGCAAAGAAGGACATGATACGCCGCCCGATATGCGGTGCCCTCGCCCGCCTTCAAGACTGCGTTCAGGCAGCGAGGTGCAGTTCGCCCAGATTGCGTTGCGCCAGGGACAGCGGTGCCAGCGCCAAGGCGCAGGCAGGCGAAGGCAGCACCAGCTCGCGGCTGGCCCGACCCAGCGCGGTAGCCTGTTCGCTCCAGTGCAGCAGCTCCATCGCCCCGGTGTGGTCCTCGATCAAGGCGGTGCAGTGCTCCACCCAGTCACCGTCGTTGAGGTAGAGCACGGCGCCGATCTGGCGCACCTGGCCGAAGTGGATATGGCCGCAGATGTGGCCGTCAAAACCCTGCTCGCGCGCTGCAGAGGCGACGCGCTCTTCGTAGGCCCGGATATAGGCCAGCGCCTTGCCTATATGCGATTTGACGATGATCGAGAGCGGCAGGTAGGGCAGCTCCAGGCGTTGTCGTACCGCGTGCACCCGGCGGTTGCCCCAGCAGATGAAGCGATGCATCGCATCGCCCAGATGCAGCATCCAGCCCCGGCCTACATGCTCGGGGTCGAATTCGTCACCGTGGCTGACCCGGTAGCGCCGGCCGTCGGCGCCGTCGTGAACGGCGTCCAGCGCGATCCTGACGCCGCCGAAGTTCTGCCCCTGCAGGGCGCGCAGCGGCGCATCGTGATTGCCGGGGATGTAGGTGACCTCCACCCCGCGTCGTGCGAGCGCCAGGACTTCGGCGATCACGGCGCTGTGTTGCGGATGCCACCAGTGGCGTCTGGTGAGCGCTTCCATGTCGATGATGTCGCCGACCAGATAGAGTTTTTCGCAACGCAACTGGCGCAGAAAGTCGAGCAGATAGTCGGCCTTGCAGTCAGGTGTGCCCAGATGCACGTCGGAAATGAAAGCGCTGCGGCAGTGGAAGGTTTTCATGGCAAGGATCCCGGTGGTGGCCGGGGCGCCAGTATGTGGGCGTCAAATCACCGGGGGATGGCGAACAGGTTGCAGGCTTGTTGCCGCGATCACTGCGCCAGGGCCTCGCGCACCACCGGTTCGATCCGATTCACCCACGACGCATATTGCGCCGCAGAGGGGTGCAGGCCGTCGTCGGCCAGCGCGTCGGGGTGTTGCCGCGACAGGCCGGTGATATCCACGAAACGGGCGCCCGCATGCAAGGTCCCGGCACGGGCGATGGTGTTGTAGTTGTCGAGTTCCGCCGCGATTTGCCCGCCGTCGCGGCCGTGCTCGCGGGCGAATCGGGTGACGCCCCAGTCGGGGATCGACACCACCAGCACTCGCCCGGGTCGATCACCGGCAAGGCCGATCGCGCGCGCCAGCAGGCCGTCGAACTGCTGGCGATAGTCCTCGGCCGATCGGCCGCGATACTGGTTGTTGACGCCGATCTGCAGGCTGACCAGTTCGTAGGGTGGCGTCAGGGCGGCGGCATCCATGCCCTGGGCCAGCTCGTCCGTGGTCCAGCCGGTGACCGCCACGATCTGTGGGTAGTCCAGCATCACGCCGGCCCGGCGCAGTCGCTCAGCCAGCGCCGTCGGCCAGCGCGCCTCGGCGGGCACCGCCTCGCCGATGGTGTAGGAGTCACCGAGGGCGACGTAGGTCGGTATCGGCGGTGCGGCAACGGACATCGCCCCGGCCTCCGGTTCAGGCGATCGCGACGCGGGCAGCGGCCGGTTGCTCGCTGGCCATCCGCGCCAGCACCCGTTCGATGCGTATGAACACCTCGTGCAGTTGCGTCGGCTGGGGCAGCAGGGTGAGTCTGAAATGGCGGCTTCGGGGCACATTGAAACTGCTCCCCGGCACGACCAGCACCGACTCCTCCTCAAGCAGGCGCAGGGCGAAGGACTCATCGTCGAAGCCCTCGACACGGTCGGCGCGCACCTGCGGGAACGCGTACAGCGCGCCGCCGGGTGTTACCAGCTCAAGGTAGTCGCTGGCCGCTACGCCCTCCAACACAGCGCGGCGCGCCTCATGCAGGCGACCGCCGGGTGCAGTCAGCGAGCCGATGGTGGGCGCGCTGTGCAGCGCAGGTTCCACCGCCCATTGCGCAGTGACGTTGGCGCACAGTCGCAGGGCCGCCAGCAACTGCAGGGCATCGCGATAGTTGGCGGTAAGGGCGGGATCGCCGGACAGGCTCATCCAGCCGACCCGGTAGCCGCAGGCACGATGAACCTTGCTGAGCCCGCCAAAACTGAGGCACGGCACGTCGTCGGCCACTTCGGCCAGCGGCTGGAAGCGGGCTTCGTCGTAGAGAATCTCGTCGTAGATCTCGTCGGAGAGCAGCAGCAGGCGATGCCGCGCGGCAATCGCCACGAGTTGTTGCAGCAGCTCGCGCGGATACACCGCACAGGTCGGATTGTTGGGGTTGATCAGCACCAGTGCACGCGTGCGTGGGGTGATCAGTGCCTCGACCTGCTTCGGGTCGGGCAGGTGACCGTGGCTGGCCAGGCAGGGGTAATAGCGTGGCCGGCCACCGTTGAGAATGGTGGCGGCGCTCCACAGCGGGTAGTCGGGACTGGGCAGCAACACCTCGTCGCCTGGCTGCAGTAGCGCACGCAGGGAAATATCGATCAGCTCACTGACGCCGTTGCCGATGAAGATCCGCTCGGGGTCGACGCCGCGGGCGCCGCGGGCACGTTGCTGCTGGGCGATGGCTTCGCGGGCCAGTTCCAGCCCCTGTTCATGGCCGTAGGCTTCGCTGTCGTGCAGGTGGCTGGCGATGGCTTCGCGCAGGTGCGCGGGAGCCTCAAAGCCGTAGCGGCCGGGGTTGCCGATATTGAGTTTGATGATCTCGCGGCCGCTGGCCTCCAGCTCGCGCGCGCGCCGTGTCAGCGCCCCGCGGATCTCGTAGCGCACGTCTGCCAGGTGCGTACTGGGTGTGATGGAAGCCAACGCAGGTGTCCTTTGGAAGTGGAAATCCGGCCACGGGGCAGGGTCACCCGATGCTAGCAGCGTGATGCAGTGCAGCGCGAGGATTTGTGGGCGCTTTGGCGGTTCATCGTCTGGCAACCTTCAGGCAGGGCATAATCGGCACACCATGCAGACAGACAACGCCATGAGTGATGCCGAGACCATCGAACAACTGCGGCATATCGGGTGGCGCGGTGATGCGCTGCCGGCCGCCGGGCTGCGCCTTGCCAGGGTCGTCGCCCAGCACCGCGCGGGCTACGAACTGCACGACGGCGCCACCCTGTTCGGGGCACAGCCGGACGGGCGCTTTCTCAAACGGGGGATTGATCCGGTCGAGCGTCCGGTGGTTGGTGACTTTGTCGAAGTGGCCGCTGGCACGCCGCCGCATATCATCACGGTGGCGCCGCGCCGCACCGTGATGTCGCGCGCGGCCGCGGGCGAGCGCTACGAGCGCCAGTTGATCGCCACCAATATCGACTACGTGCTGGTATTGACCGGGCTGGACGGTGATTTCAATCCTGCCCGCATCGAGCGCTATCTGTCGTTGACCGAAGACTCCGGCGCCCAGCCGGTGGTGCTGCTGAGCAAACTCGATACGCATGAGGACGCTGCGACCATGATCGCGGCGCTGCGTGAGCGACTGCCGGACAGCACACCGATCCATGCACTCAACTGCAAGGACCCGGCGAGCGCGGCGCTGCTGGTGCAGTACCTGCAGCCGGGCGACAGTGCGGTGCTGGTGGGCTCTTCCGGTGCCGGCAAGTCCACCCTGACCAACACCTTGCTGGGCACCGCCACCATGGCCACCGCCGCCGTGCGCAGTCATGACAGTCGCGGCCGCCACACCACCACCCACCGCGCCCTGCTGCAATTACCCAGTGGCGGCTGCCTGATCGATACTCCCGGCATGCGCGAGCTCAAGCTCACCGGCGAGGAAAACCTCGACCTGTTCGCCGACATCGAGCTGCTCGCCGAGCAATGCCGATTTGCCGATTGTGGCCACGGCAGCGAGCCGGGCTGTGCGGTGCAGGTGGCACTGGACAACGGCGAGCTGACCGGTGGGCGCTGGCGCAATTACCTCAAGCTGCACGACGAACGCGAAGAGCAGGCGGCCACACTTGAAGCACGCCTGCGCCGTCAGCGCGGGGGGCGTCCGATCGAGCAGCCGCGAGGGCATCGCGGCCAGCGCGAGAAGGACTAGCGGCAAGCCTTGCAGCAGTGTGGCTGCAAGGCGCTACTATCCGGACAGCGCACCCATGGATCGCGTCATGCGTCGATTGTCCTCATCGTCCACCGTCTTTTACAAGCGGGTATTCCCGGTGCTTTGGCTCACGCTGGTGGTGCTTTCCGGCGCCATGATGTGGCTACTGCCGGCACGCGCCGGCCAACCGTTCTGGCCGCAGTTCTTGCTGCTGCCCTTCATGCTTGTCGTGGGATTTCTGGTTTACAGGAAACTGATCGCCGGTCTGCTCGACGAAGTCTGGCTGGACGGTGACAACCTGCTGCTGAAAAATCGTCGCGAGCAGTTGCGCGTGGCCTTGCGCGATGTGATGAACATCAACGCCAGCAGCATGACCAATCCGCGCCGCATCACCGTCATGCTGCGCACCAGCTCCCGTTTCGGCCGCGACCTCAGTTTCATTCCGGCCAGCCCGCGTGGCCTGTTCAGCGCGTTCAAGCCCGACCCGATCGCCACCGAGCTGATCGAGCGCGTGGACAGCCTGCGCGGGGCATCACGATGAGCGCTTCCGGCAAGCCGGTGGCGCCCGAACTGCAGCGCTATGCCGCGCTCGACCAGCGACTGCTCGGGGCGGTGCGCGGTATCCACGTGTTGTCCACCGTGGCATGGCCCGCATCGCTGGAAAACCGGATGATCGAGGCTTACGACCGCGGCAACTTCAGCCTGCCGACGGTGCATTACAACGTGCCGGACCTGAGCGAGGCGCGCGCCGAACTGGCGGCGATCGAAGCGGCTGCTGGCGGCAGCGATCCGACGGATATCGACCCGCTGGGCGAGTATCTGCGGCGCAGCGCCGAGTCCTGGCGGATCGCCGCCACCATGCTGGAATCGGTCGGCACCGCCGGGGTGACCGAGCCCTCCATTGCGCTTTACGGGCGCCCGGACGACACGATTCCGGGCAGCCAGCGCAGTAACCTCGACGCGGCCCGTTATTTCGTCGAATTGTCGGACGAGCTGGGTGCCGACCTGCTGGCCGACGACAGCAGCGTGAACATGCCAGCCGATGTGCTGCGGGCCGACCTGGCCGCAACGCTTGATGCCTTTTTTGGCGCCGGCAAGATCAACGTCGAGGTGGATCCCGAACTGACCGCCAAGGCCGCCGCTGGCGCCACCCGCATCCGCCTGCGTGGCGGCGCCAGCTTCAGCGAATATGACCGCCACCAGTTGCTGGCGCACGAAGCCTTCGTTCACTCGCTGACGGCGCTCAATGGTCGCCGGCAACCGTTGCTGGCCTCGCTGGGGCGCACTTCGCCCCGCGTGACGGCCACTCAGGAAGGCCTGGCGGTGTTCGCCGAGCTGATGTCCGGCGCCATCGACATCACCCGGCTCAAGCGCATCAGCCTGCGCATCCTGGCGATCGACATGGCCTTGAAAGGGGCGGATTTTGTCGAGGTGTACCGCTTTTTCAGCGACCGCGGGCAGAGCGTGGCAGACAGTTTCCACTCGACCCAGCGGGTTTTTCGCGGCGTGCCGCTGAGTGGTGGTGCGGTGTTCGCCAAGGACAACGTCTACCTGTCCGGCCTGCTCACCGTGCATACCTTCTTCCGCTGGGCGCTGAAACAACGCCGGATGGACCTGCTGCGGCACCTGTTTGCCGGCAAGCTGGCCCTGCACGACGTAATCAGCCTGCAGCCGTATTTCGAGAGTGGCGCCATCCTGCCGCCGCTGTGGCTGCCGCCCTGGATGCAGCACGTGCATGGGCTGGCCGGCAAGCTGGCGTTCTCGCTGTTCGTCAACCGCATCCACATGAATCGGGTGCAGGAAGACGAGCTGCTGCTCAACATCTAGCGTCGCCTGAGGGCGGCACGGCGCCATCGCCTCCTGCTTGCGGATGCTAATATCGGGTGGTCATCCGCATCGACGGATGGCCACCCTCTCCCGACAAAAGCACCGCCCATGAGCCTCCCCGAAGAACTTCGTCTCGCCGCGCTGGAATACCACCGCCTGCCGCGACCGGGCAAGATCAAGGTCACCCCGACCACCTCCCTGCTGACTCAGCGTGACCTCTCGCTTGCCTATTCGCCCGGCGTTGCCGCGGCCTGCGACGCGATCGTGGAAGACCCCGGCACGGCGGCCGACTACACCGCGCGCGCCAACCTGGTGGCGGTGATCACCAACGGTACCGCGGTGCTGGGCCTGGGCAACATCGGGCCGCTGGCGGCCAAGCCGGTGATGGAAGGCAAGGGCGTGCTGTTCCAGAAATTCGCCGGCATCGACGTGTTCGACATCGAGATCAACGAGAACGACCCGGACAAGCTGGTCGAGATCATCGCCTCGATGGAACCGACCTTCGGCGGCATCAACCTGGAAGACATCAAGGCTCCGGAATGCTTCATCGTCGAACGCAAGCTGCGTGAGCGGATGAAAATCCCGGTATTCCACGACGATCAGCACGGTACCGCGATCATCGTGGGCGCGGCGATTCTCAACGCGCTCGAAGTGGTCGGCAAGAAAATCGAAGACGTGAAGTTGGCCACCTCCGGTGCCGGTGCGGCCGGTATCGCCTGCCTCGACATGCTGGTGGCGTTGGGCCTGAAGCCCGAAAACATTCTGGCCTTTGACCGCGACGGGGTGATCTATACCGGCCGCGAGCATCTCGACCCGGACAAGCAGCGTTATGCGCGCGACACCAGCAAGCGCAGCCTGGCCGAGATCGTCGAGGGTGCGGATGTATTCCTCGGCCTCTCCGCCGGCGGCATTCTCAAGCCAGAGATGGTCGCGAGCATGGCCGAGCGGCCGGTGATCATGGCGCTGGCCAACCCGAACCCGGAGATCACGCCCGAGGACGCTAGGCGCGTGCGCCCGGATTGCATCATCGGCACCGGCCGTTCGGACTACCCGAACCAGGTCAACAACGCGTTGTGCTTCCCGTACATCTTCCGCGGCGCGCTGGATGTCGGCGCCACGGTGATCAACGAGGCGATGAAGCTGGCCTGTGTGCGCGCGATTGCCTCGCTGGCGCGGATGGAAGCCTCCGACCTGGGTGGCTACGGCGGCGAGGTGCCCTGCTTCGGGCCCGAGTACCTGATTCCGCGGCCGTTCGATCCGCGTCTGCTGGTGATCCTGGCGCCCGCCGTGGCGCAGGCGGCGATGGATTCGGGCGTGGCGACCCGCCCGATTGTCGATATGGAGGCCTATATCGAGAAGCTGGGTCAGTTCATTTATCGCACCGGCCTGTTGATGAAGCCGGTGTACGAGCGTGCGCGCGCCGACCGCAAGCGGGTCGCCTACGCCGAAGGTGAGGAAGAGGTGGTGTTGCACGCGGTGCAGACGGTGATCGATGAGCACCTTGCGTTCCCGATCCTGATCGGGCGCCCGGATGTGATCGAGACCCGCATCGAGCGGCTGGGCTTGCGCATGCGCGCCGGTGTGGATTTCGAGCTGACCAACATCAACGATGATCCACGATTCAACGACTACTGGCAGCAGTACCACGCGTTGACCGAGCGCCGCGGCGTCAGCCCGGCGGCGGCGAAGAACCTGTTGCGTTCGCGCACCACCCTGATCGCCGCGCTGATGGTCGAACGCGGCGAGGCGGATGCGATGATCTGCGGTCTGGTCGGGCGCTATCACAAGAAGCTCGGCTACCTGCGCAGCGTGTTCAATCTCGATCCGGGTGTGCAATGCACCTCCGCGCTGAGCGGGGTGATCAACGACAAGGGCGCATGGTTTTTCCTCGATACCCATGTGCAGGTCGATCCCACGGCCGAGCAGATCGCCGAGGCCACGTTGCAGGCCAGCTACCGCCTCAAGCACTTCGGCGTGGAACCCAAGGTAGCGCTGCTGTCGCATTCCAACTACGGCAGCCACGACAATCCCAGTGCCGCGAAAATGCGCAAGGTCTGGCAGATCCTCAAGGACCGGGCACCGAAGCTGGAGATGGATGGTGAGATGCAGGCCGACACGGCATGGGACGAGGTGCTGCGTCAGCGCATGTTCCCGCACACCACGCTCAGCGGCCGCGCCAACCTTTTCGTGATGCCCAATCTCGACGCGGCCAACATCGCCTACAACATGGTCAGGGTGATGACCGATGGCGTGGCGATCGGTCCGATCCTGATGGGTCTGGACAAGTCGGCACACATTCTTACCCCCGCATCCAGTGCCCGCCGTGTGGTCAACATGACCGCCGTGGCAGCGGTGGATGCGCAGATACGGGCGGCGCAAAGCGAGCGTCGCGGCTGAGCGCACCCGCTCAGCCGTGCGCGGGCGCATGGACGTCTATTTGGCGAGTGCCTTGACGTCACGCTAAACTCAACTGTTACCGCGCCGCATCCCCGGCGGCGCGAACCCCTTGCAGGCACATACCTGTGCCGTGGAGACCTCATGGATCAGCTCGACGATATCCTCAATCAGGACATCGACCCCACCGAAACCCGCGAGTGGGTCGACTCGCTCGACGCAGTGATCCAGCACGACGGTACCGAGCGCGCGCACTTCCTGCTGGAGCGCATGGTCGATACGACACGCCGTTCGGGCGGTTACCTGCCGTTCGACCCGACCACCGAATACGTCAACACCATCGCGCCGGCGAACGAGGCGAAGATGTCCGGTGACGCGGCGATGGAGTGGCGTATCCGTACCCTGATCCGCTGGAACGCGATGGCGATGGTGGTACGCGCCAACCGCAAGCCGGGCGAATTGGGTGGGCATATCGCCAGCTTCGCCTCCTCGGCGACCTTGTACGACGTCGGCTTCAATCATTTCTGGCGCGCGCCTTCGGCCGATCATCCAGGTGACCTGATCCTGCATCAGGGGCATTCCAGCCCCGGCATCTATGCGCGCTCATTCCTCGAAGGCCGCCTGGCCGAGGATCAGCTCGACCTGTTCCGCATGGAAGTGGTCGGCAAGGGCCGCGCGCTGTCGTCCTATCCGCATCCGTGGCTGATGCCGGACTACTGGCAGGTGCCGACGGTGTCGATGGGTCTGGGTCCGATCCAGGCGATCTACCAGGCACAGTTCTTCAAGTATCTGGAACACCGCGGTCTGGTGCCCAAGAGTGACCGCAAGGTCTGGTGTTTCCTCGGTGACGGTGAAACCGATGAGCCGGAGTCGCTCGGCGCGATCTCGCTGGCCGGTCGCGAAGGCCTGGACAACCTGATCTTCGTGATCAACTGCAACCTGCAGCGCCTGGACGGACCAGTGCGCGGCAACGGCAAGATCATCCAGGAGCTGGAAGGCGCGTTCCGTGGCGGCGGCTGGAACACGATCAAGCTGGTCTGGGGCAGCTACTGGGATCCGCTCCTCGCCCGCGACCACAAGGGCGTACTGCGCAAGCTGATGATGGAAACGGTGGATGGCGAGTACCAGGCCTGCAAGGCGTTTGGTGGCGCTTACACGCGCGAGCATTTCTTCGGCAAGTACCCGGAAACGCGCGAGATGGTCGCCAACCTCAGTGACGACGATATCTGGCGTCTGAACCGCGGCGGCCACGATCCGCACAAGGTCTATGCGGCGTATGAGGCGGCCTCGAATACCAAGGGCATGCCGACCGTGATCCTGGCCAAGACGGTCAAGGGCTACGGCATGGGCTCGGCCGGCGAGTCGCAGAATCCGACCCATCAGCAGAAGAAGCTGGACGAGGATTCGGTGCGTCACTTCCGCGACCGTTTCCAGATCCCGATTCCGGATGACAAGCTCAAGGATGTGCCGTACTACCACCCGGGCAAGGATTCCCCGGAAGTGCAGTACATGCTGGAACGCCGCAAGGCGCTGGGCGGCTTCCTGCCACAGCGCCGACGCGAGGCCGAGGCGAAGCTGAAGGCGCCGGAGCTGGCGGCGTTCGAGCAGATCACCAAGGGCTCGGGCGAGCGCGAAATCTCGACCACGATGGCGTTGGTGCGCGGCATCAACCTGTTGCTGCGCGACAAGCAACTGGGTGAGCGCGTGGTGCCGATCGTGGCCGACGAGGCGCGTACCTTTGGCATGGAAGGCATGTTCCGCCAGATCGGCATCTATGCGCCGTTCGGCCAGAAGTACAAGCCGCAGGATTCCGACCAACTGCTGTACTACCGCGAAGACCAGAAGGGCCAGGTGCTGCAGCAGGGCATCAGCGAGGCCGGCGGCATGGCCTCGTGGATGGCGGCGGCGAGCAGCTATTCGATCAGCAATCAGGCGATGTTGCCGTTCTTCATCTACTACTCGATGTTCGGCTTCCAGCGCATCGGCGACCAGTGCTGGGCGGCGGGTGACATGCGCGCGCGCGGCTTCCTGGTCGGTGGTACCGCGGGCCGCACCACGCTCAACGGCGAAGGGCTGCAGCATGAGGACGGCCAGTCGCACCTGATGGCTGGCGTGATCCCGAACGTGAAGGCATATGACCCCACGTTCTCGTACGAAGTGGCAGTGATCCTGCAGGACGGCACGCGCCGGATGATGCAGGAGCAGGAGGACATCTACTACTACATCACCGTGATGAACGAGAACTACAGCCATCCGGATATGCCGGCCGGCTGCGAGGAAGGCATCATCAAGGGCATGTATCTGTTCAAGGATGGCGGCAAGCCGAAGAAGGGCGAACCGCGCGTGCAACTGCTCGGTTCGGGCACGATCCTGCGCGAGGTGATTGCTGCTGCCGAGTTGCTGGAGAAGGATTTCGGCGTGAAGTCGGATATCTGGTCCTGCCCCAGCTTCATCGAGCTGCGTCGCGACGGTTTCGACGCGGAGCGCTGGAATCGCCTGCATCCGGAGTCGGAGCAGCGCGTGCCTTACATCACCGGCCTGCTCGAGGGGCGTCAGGGCCCGGCAATCGCCGCCACCGACTATGTGCGTGAGTTCGCCGACCAGGTCCGCGCCTTCATGCCCGATGGTATGCGCTACACCGTGCTCGGTACCGATGGTTTCGGACGTTCAGACACGCGTGCGCATCTACGCGAATTCTTCGAGGTCGACCGCCACTGGATTGCCCATGCCGCGCTGGCGGCACTGGCCAAGGACGGCAAGGTCAACGCCAAGGACGTCAGCCGGGCGATCAAGGAATACAAACTCGATCAGGACAAGCCCAACCCGCTGACGGTCTGAACTGACCTCGCTGCATGAAAAAGCCCGCCTGAAGGCGGGCTTTTTCATGGTCGAATCCACCGAACCGAAAGGTTCAATCTTCGTCGTTGCTACGGAACGCGCGGCGCAGCAGCAGGAACGCTCCGATCGTGCCGGCCACGATCGCCACGGTGGCCGCGGGGTGGCGGTTCACCTGGCGACGCAGACGCCGATACTGGTAATTGGCCTCGTCCGCGAGATCCTCAGCGGTATGGGATAGCTGCCGGCCATACGACTTGCCACGCTTGCCGAAACGCTCGTTGATGCGGCGACGTCCGCGCTCCAGCAGGCTTTGCGCACTGCTGCTCGCGCCGTCGGCGTATTCACGCGCGCGGTCTCCCACGTGCTCGGCGGTGTCGCGGATCTGACGCTCGATATCACGGTTGCGCATGACGACTCTCCTCGGTATCTGGTGTATCAGGCTGCCACTGTGGCCGTGAGCGGTGCGTAAACGAGATCAGACGCCGAGTCTGTATTCGCCGCCGCGCTTCAGTGCTCGCTGGTAGGCCGGGCGAGCGTGGATGCGCTCGAGGAAGGCCGACAACCGTGGATAGTCGTCGCCCAGTCCTCCGCGGGCAGCGAAGGCCTCCAGTGGAAAACTGAGCTGGATGTCGGCGACGCTGAAGGCGCCGCCAACGAACCACTCGTGGGGGCCCAACTCGCTCTCCAGATAATCCAGATGCGATTTCAGCTGCGGGTCGATGAAGGTTCGCACCACCTTGTCGGCGATGTTGCGTGCGATCGGCTTCACGAAAAACGGTGCCGGGGCGGTCCTGATCCGGTTGAACACCAGTTTCATCACTAGCGGCGGCATTGCCGAACCTTCGGCGTAATGCAGCCAGTAGCTGCAGCGCACGCGCTCGGGCGTGCCGGCGGCCGGCATCAGGCTGCCGGCGCCGTAGTGTTCAGCCAGGTACTCGATGATCGCGCCAGACTCGGCCAGGGTCAGCGCGTCGTCGGTGATCACCGGCGACTTGCCCAGCGGGTGGATCGCACGCAAGGCAGGCGGGGCCAGCATGGTTTTCGGATCACGCTGATAACGCTTGATGTCGTAGGGCAGGCCCAGTTCCTCAAGCAGCCACAGGATGCGCTGCGAGCGCGAGTTGTTCAGATGATGGAGGGTGATCATCGGGCCATCATGCGGGTCGCATGCATGCCTGGGCAAGTACGTGACACCACCCTAGATCGTATCGGTGGCCTGCTCGTCGACCGTATCCACTGCAACATGCAGACGCTGGCGCCGCCGCAGTCCGGGGAACATCGTCATCCAGACACCCACCACCAGCAAGGTGCCGATGCCGCCGATCACGGCCGAGCCGACAGCGCCGACCAGGGCGGCCAGCATGCCCGACTCGAACTCGCCAAGCTGGTTGGAGGTGTTGATGAAGATCGCGTTCACCGCGCTGACCCGGCCGCGCATCTCGTCCGGTGTGTCCAACTGCACCAGGGCGCCGCGGATCACCATGCTGACCATGTCGAAGGCGCCCAGTGCGAACAGCGCCGTGAGCGACAGCCACAGCGTGGTCGACAGCGCGAATACCAGGGTCGCCACCCCGAAACCCGCGACCGAGGCGAACATGATCGGGCCGACCCGGCGCTCCATGCTGTTGCGCGCCAGCCACACCGACATCAGCAGCGCGCCGACCGCCGGTGCGGCGCGCAGCAGGCCCAGCCCCCATGGGCCCGTGTGCAAAATATCCTTGGCGAAGATCGGCAGCAGCGCGGTGGCGCCGCCCAGCAGGACAGCGAACAGGTCCAGCGAGATCACGCCCAGCACATCGGGCCGGCGCCGGATGAAGTGCACCCCGGCGAACAGCGTCTTCAGGGTAGCCGGCTCGCGTCGCGGAGGTGCCTGTTCGTAGCGCAGGCGGCTCATCAGGATCACCGAAACCAGATACAACACGGCGGCCACCGTGTAGACCACACCCGGGCCGGCGATATACAGGAAGCCACCCAGCGCCGGACCCATGATCATTGCCGCCTGACCGGCCGAGGCGTTCACCGCCATCGCGCGAGGCAGGATCCGCGCCGGCACCAGCGCGGGCAACATCGACTGCAGCGCGGGAGACTCGAATGCCTTGGCGATACCGATCACGAACACCAGCGCCAGAATGCCGAACTCGTGGATGCCATGCGCCAGGCTCATGCCGGCCAGCACCGCAATCGCCACCCACTCCACGATCTGCCCGAGCAGCACGATCCGGCGCCGCTCGAACTGGTCGGCCACGTGCCCGGCCGGCAACGCCAGCAGCAGGGAGGGAATGAACTGGGCCAGGCCGATCAAGCCCAGATCGAGCGCGCGGCCGGTGATCGAGTAGATCTGCCAGCCGACCGCCACCGACAGCATCTGGAAGCCGAAGCCGGAGGCGATCCGGGCCAGCCAGAAAGCGACGAACGCGCGGTGGGTGAGCAGCGAATCGGCCGCGGGCTGGGTGGGTGAGGGCATCGGTGGTCCTTGGAGGGTACCCATTATCGTGTCGTTGTCGCCTCCCGCACAGTGCCCGCCAGCAGCAAGACGCGCGTGGGTGGGGTGGGCGGACTGGCAATGTCGTGGATTGAAGGCATGGCGGAATCGGTTCGGGTGGGCGGATTCAAAAACCCCACTAGAATCAATGCATGACCAAGCAGGCCACCTTCGACTATCAGCATTCCCCGCGTTGGCGACGACCGCTCGAGCTTGCTTTCTGGCCGCTCTGGTATGGATTCAATGCGACCTTCAACAGCATTACGTCGGTGATCGATCATCCGGGCGTGGCCGCCTGGCAGCCGTGGTCGTGGGAATGGAGCAGCGCCTTGCTGTTGCTGGCCCTGCTACCCGGCGTGATCGCACTGGAGCGGCGTTTCCCGTTCCGCTTCGACACATGGAAAAGCAGCCTGCCGCTGCACCTCATGTTCAGTGTGCCATTCAGCCTGATCCATGTGCTGGGCATGATCGGCTTGCGCAAGATCGCCTACGCGGTGGCGGGCGGGCGCTACGACTTCGGGACGTTCTGGTTCCATTTCGGCTACGAATACCTGAAGGACGTACGAGGTTACTTCTCGATCATTGCCGTGCTCGGCATGTACCGACTGTGGCGCCTGCGCCAGCAGGGTGAGGCACGCTTGCTGGACGCGCCCGATCAAGGCCTGCCGGTGGAGCCGGTCGAGCGGCCCGAGCGCTTCCTGGTGCGCAAACTGGGCAAGGAGTTTCTGCTCAATGCGCGTGAGATCGAGTGGCTGCAAGCCTCCGGCAATTACGTGAATCTGCATCTGCGTGGGCGCGACTATCCACTGCGCGCCACCATGAGCGGGATTGAGGGGCGGCTCGATCCGGCGCTGTTCATACGCGTGCATCGCAGCTACTTCGTCAACCTCGACTACCTCGATCAGATCGAGCCACTGGACACCGGCGATGCCCGGTTGCAGATGCGTGACGGAAGCCGGATTCCCTGCAGCCGGGGCTATCGGTCGGCGCTGCGTGAGCGCTACGGCAGCGCTGTTTGAGCGACGGCCGGTTGCGTCATGCCGGTGGCTCGTTCCAAGCTAGTAGCCTGTTCCAGACCGGTATGACACTGATGAAATCTGCCCTGCGTTCTTTTCTGCCGCTCGCGCTGTGCGCCGGCGTGGTCCTTGGCGCCTGCTCGCAGCAATCCGGCGCGCCGGCGCCCAGCGCTGCCCAGCAGCAGGCTCAGGCCGACGCGGCCACCGCGGCGCGCAACCTGGACACCTATCGCCAACTGGTGCGCATCGGCAATGACGAGATGGTGGTGACGATGGGCAAGGACATCGTCAGCCGCTTCCCCAACAGCGCCGCCGCCACGGAAGTACAGAAGACTCTGCCGGCCATCGAGAAGCGCTACACCGAGAACCGCGAGAAAAGCCGGCTGGCCCGGTTGTGGGTGTACCAGGTGGCGCCGATGGCTGGTGGCACGCAGTCCACCGCCGCCATCTACAACAGCGAGCCGGTCACTGGCGACAAGGTGCAACTGGTGCTGCGCCGACATACCAGTTGGGGCCAGAGTGTCTTCCTGTATGGCAGCAAGCCCGGCTTCGTCTGCCGCGGCAATTGCACCATCGTCGGCAACGCCGATGGCAAGACGGTGCGGATCAAGGCATTTGCACCCAGCACCGGCGAGCCGGCGCTGATGATCACCGATGACAAGGCCTTCCTGGCGCTGCTGAAGAAGACCCGCAAGCTCAGCCTGGAAGTGACCTTTGCCGATGGCGACAAGAAGCAGACCCTGGTCTACGAGTTGGCAGGCTTCGATCCCGCCAAGTGGGCGCCATTGCCCAAGAGCGCAAAGAAGCGCTAGAAAGAAAGCCCCGCGGGTTGCAGGAACGAGCCGTCCATATGGATTTTCGACATCTGCTTCCTGGCAGGGTCAAACCTGTCGAGCAATGGTCAGCGAGATTGTCGGATGCTGACCAGATGATCGCCGAACCGATGTGCACCTCGGCCAGGCTCACGCGTTACCGGGCAGAGGTTCCCGTACGAGGATGTTGTCATGTCCATATTGCGTTGCCTGATCGGTTTGGTGATTGCTGCTTGCATGGTCGCCTGTTCCAGCGTGCCCTATGCGCAGCGCCAGCAGCAGCGCGAGGCCGCCTATCTCGCGGCGGCTGGCACGCCGGTGCAGCATTTTCGCTTCATGAGTCTGTGGTCGTGGGAGCCGTTGAGTGACAGCCAGGTCGTGATCTATACCCGGCCCAACCAGGCGTGGCTGCTTGATCTGGACGGTATCTGCCAGAATCTGCAGTACACCAACGCGATCGGCCTGACCTCGAGTTTCGGCCAGGTGTCGACCCGCTTCGACAAGGTGCTCACCGGGCGTCACTACTTCCCCTGCACGATCCAGCAGATTCGTCCGGTGGACGTGGCGCGGCTGAAGATCGAGCAGCAGGCGCAGCGCAAGATTGACAGCCAGCCACGCAATCAGCCGTCGCCCGCGGGATCCTGAAGGCGGCGAGGTTCAGCGCAGGAAGAGATTTTCGGTAATCCGCGCCAGCGGCTTTTCCATGGCGGACTGCAGCCGTGCCGGCAGGTCCAGTGGCTTGAGCAGCATTTTCACTGTCATCGCCGCGGGGATGTGCCGACGCAGCAAGCCTTGTGCCCGATCGCTGATGCGCCGGAACTCGCGCTGGTTGCCGAGGTGCTGGGGGTAGCATTGGTTGAACACGTGGCGCAGGGCCATGTCGCTGTCCTCGCTGCGGATCTCGTTGACCCGCCGCAGGATCGCCCGGAAAACCTTGTAGCGACCAAGGCGCTCGCGTTGCCGATAGAGGCGAAAGTGCTGGTAGAAGTGCTTGTAGTGGCGTACTTCGTCGCTCTTGATATGGCTGGTCAGTTGTTTCAGCACCGGCTCGTCGGTGATCTCGTGCAGCGCTCGGTACAGGCTGGCCGTGCCGGTCTCCACCACGCAGCGCGCCGCCAGCTCAAGGCCGCGGCTGGGTTCCAGTTGCTCGGCCGTACACACCGAGCCGTACTCGTCCCAGAACGCGCGAAAGCCCTTCTCCCAGTTGAATTCGGGCCAGACGTTCTTGACGTAGGCGGCCAGCGCGCGTCCGTGCTGCAGCTCCTCGTGTTCCCAGTGCTGGCTCAGCCAGGTCTGCAGCTCCTCGTCGCCGGCGAAGTGGGTGATCAGGTTCTGTGTGTAGAGATCCGAGCCGCTTTCGACAAACGACGAACTGCACAGCAGGAAAAACAGATCTTCATTGTGGCGGACCTTGGCCCGATCGATCTGGCTCAGATCGAGGCTTTCCAGCGTCCACGGCAGGTCAGTGTCATAGCTCAAATGCATTCCCGTAGGGCAGCAGGTAGCCAGAGTCGGCGCCGTACTGCGTCATGTTCAGAAGTCGCCACAGGATACGGCCTTGGCGCGGTGGCGGATTAACGCGACCCCACTTGCCGTTGCGCGTCCGCGCCCAAGGCGGTCCGCTTCAGCGCACGACGGTGACCGGCACATGCGCGCGTTCAAGCACATTGCTGGACACCGAGCCGAGCAGCCAACGCGCCAGTGCGCCGCGTTCGGTATGACCGATCACGATGTGATCGATGCCGTGTCGATCCACCTGGCTGAGCAGCACATCGCCCGGGCTGCCGTGGGTGAGTTCCACCTCGATCATGCGGTCGGCATCGGGAACGATCGCGGTCAGCTCCCGCAGCAACTCTCTGGCGCGATCGGTGCCGCAGTCGGCCATCATCAGGGCGCAGGCATCGGCGCCACCTTCGGTGATCTGCAACACCGACACCACCCGGACCCTGCCGTTGTTGCAACGGGCCAGATCCATCGCGAACTGGAATGCGCGTCGGGAGGCGTCCGAGCCGTCGTAACCCACCAGCGAATGTTTGACCATGATCTTGTCCTGCGAACGGGCGGTAAAGCCAGCTTCAGTCTAGGCAGGATTGCGCCGGCGCCACAAGCCGTGAGCCCGCATGGGAAGGCGCTTTTCGGGGTGGACGTCCGCTTCTCCGCCGTGGTGGCGGATGACGCAAGCTGAACGGAACGGGCGGCGCGTGCACGCTGCGCTCACGCGATGCTGCACAGGATTCGTCCACCACGGCAGCGCTGCGAGGCAATTCATCACCTCGCCTTGCCATGACTGCCACGGCAATGAATCCGATTTCCCAGAAAAACCGAAGGAGAGAACAGATGATCAAGCGTACTTTTGGAATGGCCGCCCTGGTCCTGGCCTGCGCCGGCGCCATGACCGTGCTGCCGACGAGCAATGCCCACGCCAGCGACGCGACGGTGAAGTGCGATCTGGTCTACAACCTGTCCGGCTGGTCGCTCATTTACAAGCATGCCGAAGGCGCAGGCACGATTACCTGCAGCAATGGCCAGCATGCCAAGGTAAAGATCGCCGTGGTCGGTGGCGGCCTTACCGCCGGCAAATACCAAATCAACAACGGCAAGGGCGAGATCAGCAACGTGCATGGCATCCGCGAGGTCTTCGGTGACTACGCGCAGGCCGGAGCCGAAGCTGGCGTGGTCAAGAGCTCGCAGGCCCAGGTGCTGACCAAGGGCACGGTGTCACTGGCCCTGGCTGGCACCGGTGAAGGCGTGAATCTCGGCATTTCGGCCGGCAAGTTCACCATCACCAAGCTCTGAGTCGCACGGTAGCAGCACGGAAAAGGGCGCCGAAAGGCGCCCTTTTCCGTGCTGCGGCGTAAACTGCGGCGGCCGTGGCTGGATCCCTTTACCGCTGGAGATTGTCTGATGTACCGTTTTTTTCGTTTGCCCGTCATCACCTTGCTGCGCCAAGCAGCGCCGCTCGAGGCGGCCCGCTGATGCCTGTGCTGGCACGAGCTGGGCGCGCACCGGCATCGGGGTTTTCGCTGTGGGCCATCGGCCCCTGGGTCGTGCTGCTACTGGCCGGCATGGGCTTCGTGCAATACCTGCGGCATGGCGAATACCTTTATCTCGGCGCTGCGCTGGTGGTGATCTTGGTCAGTGCCGGCTGTGTCATGCGCCAGCCGTGGGCACGACCGGCCATGCAGGTGCTGGCGGTGCTGCTGGCGTTGTGGGCGCTGGCCAGTGGCGCCTTGATGTTGCAGCAGTGGGGTGACTTTGAAATCGCACGGCAGCATGCACTGGCCCAGCCGCAACTGGGGCCTGCCGCGCTCTGGATGATCGCGCGCGCCCAACGCACCTGGCAGGTGGCGCTGGCACTCAAGGCCGTCGCCATCCCCTTGCTGCTGTGGCTGGTCTGGGCATTGGGGCGGGCGAACGTACGCGCGCAGTTTCGATAGCGGCGGTTAACCGCCGGCGCTGAGCGCTCGGAGCGTGTGTTGTCATGAATTTTGACCACCGACAGGCATAGAGTTCACCAGGTATCGTTGCGCCCGTAGATATCGACCATCATGATTTTCTCAGGAGGAGTCGCTGTGATGAAACGTGGATTGGCTGTGGTCGTGGGGCTATTGGTGACGTGTGGGGCTCTGGCTGCCGGGCCCCGGGCCGTACCGGGTGGTACGGGTGCCGATCAACTTCAGCCTGCAACGCTCCGGTATGCCGCGACCTGGTGAGGACTACGGCCGCTGGAGAGCTTATGTGCCGGGCCCGCTGCAACCGGTGTCGTGGCTTGATCGCCGGATGCTCTCCCGTAGCGTGGATGCGCTACCGGCTGGGGGGGTTTACCCCGTGGCGCAGAGTCTGCATCTGACGACACCGCTCACTGGCGCCTGACGGAGGCAGTGCTACTGGCGAGGTACTTTCCGCCGCTTGCTTTCATGTGGCGCCTGCATGTTCAGCCGGGGTTGGTAGGTCGCCAGCTATCGCTTGTTGGCCCTCGCTGCGGATACCGAATGATGCGTGCTCTCTATTACCTTTTGATTCTGTTGCCTTGGCTGGCTGCGTTGCCGTTGCATGCCCAGGACCTGGCAGCCACCTGTCACGCCAGCAGCAGCTATGACGTCACCCTCGCGCCGGACAGCCTGCAATTCGATCGGCAGGCACCGGCGCCGCTTCATGTGACGATCGCCGCGGGCTCGCTGCACACCGATGGCGCGGCGGTGCCGCTGAATGCGGAAGATCGGGATCGGCTCGTGCTGTTCGAGCGCAATCTGCGAGCGTTGGCGCCGCGGGTGCGCGCGGTGGCGCAGAACGGCGTCGATATCACCGTGCAAGGTCTGCGCACCGAGGTCGACGGGATGGGTTTGAGCGCCGATGCCCGTGCCGAATTCGATCGCCGGCTCACGGCGCACGCCCAGGAGCTGAAACGACGTATCGCGGCCAGCAGGAGTTCGCGTGACTGGCAAGGCGATGCCGCCAATCAGTATGCCAATCAGATCGCCGCCGATCTGCTGCCCATCCTGGCGGCCGATCTTGGTCAGCAGGCGTTGAACGCTGCTCTCGCCGGCGACATGCAGGCGGCGGGCGACCTGCGTGATCGGGCCACCTCGATGGCAACCGATCTGGAGCCACGGTTGCAGCGGCGGCTGCAGGTCCTGCGTCCGCAGGTTGAGGCGCTGTGCCCGGCCATCACACGCCTGGCGGAATTGCAGCAGGGACTGCGGGATGCCAGCGGCAGGCCGCTTTCCCTGTTGCGTGTCGGCTCCTGACTGGCTCGACCTGGACTGCCAGCTGACTGGCTCACTGGAAATTCGGTGGGGTTAATGTTCCGCTAAGTGGGCGGGGACCAAGATGCCTTGGTGAACCCCTTACCGACCAGTCCGGAGCAAGTCATGCCGTTGCATGCACAGCAAGCCGCATGCAATGTGCTGATTCGGCGGAGTATTGACCTTGGTCAGCTCTATCGCTGCGCCGCCGCGGCGAGTGAGCCCGGCATGCGTATGGTGCTGAACGACAATGCCCACACGCTGGATATCCTGATCGCCGATCTGCAGGCCCAGGTGCGTGCGGCGGGCGGAAAACCGCGTGCGCACGGTAGCTGGCGCGGGGCTGTTCAACGCAAGCTGGGTGCCTGCATGGCGTGGCTTGCCTCTCGCCGGGACGGTGGCTGGCTGCGGCTTCTGGCTCATCACGAGAGTGACTTGCTACACGGCTTCGAGCGCACCATTGCGGCCCTGCCGACAGAGTGCCAGCGCGGCCTGGTTCGGCAGCTGCCGCGACTGCATGGCATCCATATGGACATGCATAGCCTCGTGGGCTCGGCGCGCTGAGCCCAGCCGCGATGACGGTTGATGCCCGCGAGGTTCTGGATTTCTGGTTTGACCCGGCCCATGCCAGTCATTGGTTTGTGGCCAGCGACGCCTTCGATGAGCGGATTCGCCAGCGTTTCGGTGCCGCGGTGGAAGCGGCCCTGGACGGAGGGCTGGATGACTGGGCAGGCGCGGCGACCGGCTGGCTCGCGCTGTTGATCCTGCTCGATCAGTTTCCACGCAATCTTCATCGCGGCAGCTCGCGCGCCTGGGCTTGCGACGTAAAAGCCCAGCGCCTGGTGTTGTCGGGTATTGCCCGGGGTGATGACCGGAAACTGCCCGCGCTGCAGCGGGTCTTTGCCTAGCTTCCGCTGGAACACGCCGAGGACATCGCATTGCAGCAGCGTTCGGTCGAGCTGTTCAAGGCTTTGGCGGCTGAGGTCGGCTCGACCGAGCGCGAGCGCTTTGTCGGCTACCTGGACTATGCTCGGCGGCATCGCGACGTCATTGCACGATTTGGCCGGTTTCCCCATCGCAACGAAGCGCTCGGTCGCATCTGCACACCCGAGGAGGTAGGGTATCTCGGCGGGCCCGGAGCGGGTTTTTGAGACTACATCCTGGAAGGAGAACGTCATGCGTCGTTGGTTGCTTGTCCCCTTGCTTGCCATCAGTTTGAACGTCTGCGCCGCAGCGACGTTGCGCGTGGGGCAGCAGGTGCTGTCGGTCGGTGACACGGCGTCCAGGGTAATCACCCTGCTGGGCAAGCCGGACTTCAAGGTGCCGGTGGAAAACAAGTTTGGCGCCTACCTCGGTGAGCGTTGGCAATACAACCGCGAGCAGGATCACGTGGTGACCGTCACGGTGATCGACGGCAAGGTGGCCGATATCGAGGAACGTCACAACTGATTCGTCAGCGTTGCGGAATGGACGTCCGTTTCATCATCGACCAGGGAGCAGGTCATGCGCATTTTTCTCATTCTCGCCTTGTTTGCCTTCAGCGCGCTCGCGCAGGCGTCCAGTACGCTGCGCGTCGGCAACCAGGTGCTCACGACCGGCGACAGTCGCGAGCGGGTGGTCGACTTGCTGGGCAAGCCCTCCTCGAAATCGCACAAGCGCAAGACGCGAAGCCACAGCAGTCGCGGCGTTCGCGTGCTGGACAAGGATCGGGGTGGCGAGCAATGGCGCTACCGGCGCGGTGATCACGTTACCGTGGTGACCATCGTCGATGGGCGCGTCACCGAGATTGACGATCGACGCATCTGATCCCGCCAGGCGCCCTGGTGCATCCATCGCGGTTGTCGGCAAATTTTTCATTCATGGTTTGCTAGTCTGCTCCGGGATTTCTACACGAGCTGATAACCATGCATGACTTTCTTGCCAATCTGCTGGGCGCCAAGATCGCCGAGACCACCATCAACGTCGGCCTGAATGTGCTGTTCGCCCTGTTGATCCTGCTGGTCGGGATCTGGCTGGCCGCGCGGCTGGCCAACCTGCTGCAACGGGCGATGGAGCGCGCGTCCATCGACGTCACCCTGGTCGGCTTTCTGCGCAAGGTGCTCTACAGCATCCTGATTGCGGTGCTGGTGGTGATCGCGCTCAATACGGCCGGCATGTCGACCGCGCCACTGGTGGCAGCGCTCGGTGCCGCCGGACTGGCGATTGGCCTGTCGCTGCAAGGCTCGCTCAGCAACCTGGCCTGGGGCGTGCTGCTGATCATTTTTCGCCCGTTCCGGGTCGGTGATTTCGTTACTGCTGGCGGCATTGACGGTACGGTGGAGAGCATCAATCTGATGCACACCATGCTGTCACTGCCGGACGGACGCGAGGCGATCGTGCCCAATGGAAAGGTGGGAAGCGACGCGATTCTCAACTACAACCGCCGTGGTACCCGTCGCTTCGAGCTCACCGTCGGCATCGGCTACAAGGACGATATCGGCGCCGCCATGGCCGAGATCAAGAAACTGTTCGAGCAGGACGAACGCATCCTCAAGGATCCGGCGCCGGGCGTGTGGACGTCCACGCTTGGCGAAAGCTCGGTCGACCTGATCGTGCGGGCATGGACCACGCCAGACCATTTCTGGGCGACCAAGGCCGACCTGTTGCGCGCGATCAAGGAGCACTACGACCAGGCCGGCATCAGCATTCCGTTCCCGCAGCGCGAGCTGACCGTGGTGCAGGGCAAGTTGCCGGAATCCGCCGCCAGGTCGAACTGAGCGCAGCGGATCGGGCCGGCTCCAATACGCCGGCTCGACCCCTGTCGTTTCACTGCAGCGTTACCGCCCGCCGGTTGTCGTTGGGTACCTTGTCGATCAGCTCGTTGTAAGGATCAATGCCGGCGGTGACGGGCGAGCTGTCGACAGTGACCGTGATCGTGCTGTCGCCGTTCTTCACCAGCTGCTTTTTCAGATATAGCGGCTTGCCGTCCCTGCTGGCGTCAGACGCGGCCGCGAACACGCCGATGTCGATCGGGATATCCGGCGTGCCGGGGGTTTCCTTGCCGGTGCCGTCGACGTAGACCTTGCCGGCATGGACTTTCATGGTCACCTCGTACTTGCCGTCCGGCAATTTCTTCGCAGTGGCCGAGATCATGCGATTGTCGAACAGGGTGATTTTCCAGAAGAAGTCGTTCAGCAGCGGCTGCCACTTCGGCCCGGCGGCCTTGCCCAGTGCATCCATGAATTCCTGCGAGGTGGTGTAGGGCGGTTGCTGGAAACCCTTGTCGATCAGGAACTGCTTTAGCATCGCGTTCAGCACATCCTCGCCGAGGTAATCCTGCAGCGCGTAGAACACCAGTGAGCCCTTGCGATAGTGGATGTAGGGCTGGTTCTCGACCCTGGCCAGCGGCTCCTCTTCCAGTGCCTCGGTGGCACGCCCGGTCAGGTAGCTGTCCAGCTCGTACTTCAGGAACTTGCGCATCTGGTCGGCGCCATACTTGTGCTTCATTACCATCAGCGACGAGTACTGCGCCAGCGATTCGCTGAGCATGGTCGAACCCTGCATGTTGGCGCCGATTACCCGATGCGCCCACCACTGGTGCGCCACTTCATGCGCGGTAACGTCGTAGACGTAGTCGATTTTCGACTTGTCGCGCAGGTCGGCGATGAAGCCGATCGATTCGGAGAATGGAATCGTGTTGGCGAACGACTGGGCGAACGCGGCGTAGCCGGGGAACTCGACGATGCGCAGCTGCTTGAACTGGTAGGGCGTGTAGTTCTTGTCGTAGTAGGCCAGCGAATCCTCAGCGCTCTCGATCATGCGATCCACATTCCACGCATGCGCCGGGTTGTAGTACACCGAGATCTTCACGCCATGGTCGTCCACGCTTTTCACCGCATAGCGTGCCGACAACCAGGCGAAGAAGTTCAGCATTGGCTGATCCATCGTGTAGTGGAAATAGCGTCGACCGTTGGCCGTCCATTCCTTTTGCAAGGTGCCCGGCGCCAGCGCGATCTGGTCGGCAGCGGTGGATACCGTGGTATCGAAGCTGATCCAGTCGGCATCATTGCTGATGTAGGTGTTGGCGCGTGCTTTCTCGTCACCCAGCCTGGGCATCCGCGGCACGCTGGCGCTCAGACCGTACTTGCGGCGGTCGTTGCGATCGGTGATCTGCAGCTGACTCTGATAGCCGAATTGCGGCAGCGCCTGGCTGTTGAGGAAGCTGCCGTTGTGGGCGAGGAAGGTACCCTCGACATCGTTGGTGAAGCCCTTGGGCGCATATTCCAGGCTGAAATCGAAGCTCATCGACGCGCCGGGCGCCAGCGGTGTTTTCAGCTTGTAGATGGTGACGCCAAGCTTGTTGTCCTTGCTCACCGTGTCGTGCGGCGCAAACACCAGCGACTTCACCGTGAAGTCATCGGTGAAATTCACGAACAGTTCGCTGATCGGCGCGGCGTGCTTGTTGACCAGGGTGTAGTGGCCGCGTATTTCCAGTCGGCGCTGGTAGGGATGGATATCGACATCCGCCTGTACCGCGGTGACGCGCGGCTGCGGCAGAGCCTGGTCGCTGGCGTACGTCTTTTCGTAGTCGGCACGCTGGATGGTCTTGGCGGTACTGTTCTGGTAGTGGTTGAGCACGTTGGTGTTGTAGTAGATCCACGCGCCACTGCCGACGAAGCTGAGCAGGCCCAGCACCAGCGCGACAACGGCCGGTGCCTTCAGCCGCGCCCTCGCCTCGCGCAGGCGCTCGGCCCAGGACTGGCCGGTGCCACGCACCCAGAACAGCGCGGCGAGCACCAGCAGAACCAGCGCCGCACTGGCCCAATAGAAGTCGAACCACAGCACGCCGGTGAGGAAATGACCGTAGCCGTTGAGGTCGGAATACGGTGCGCCGGGCGTGCTGCCGTAGTTGTACAGATGCTGCTCCCAGTGCAGCAGGCCGAAGCCGATCGTGCTCAGCACCAGCCACACGATGGTCAGCAGGTAGCCGAGAAACTTGTTGTTCGAGATCACTTGCAGGAACAAGGCCAGCACGGCCAGCAACACGAAGGGCACCGCCTGCAGCGCCAGCGTTTGCAGGTACAGGCCGAGCTCCAGATGGGTGTAGCCGTGGCCGAGCTGCCAGCCGATACCGACCAGGCTGCCTATTGCCAGGAAGCTGCCGATCACCGCCAGCAGGGCGCCCAGCTTCGCGGTCAGCGGTACCCAGTCGGGCATCGGGAAGGCATCGCTGACCTCGGCCGAGCGCTGGCTGCGTTCGCGCCACACCAGCTCGCCGGCGTAGAAGGTGATGATGATGTACAGCAACCACTGGAACCCGCCCTGGATGTTCTCCAGCACCTGATGGGTGACCGGCCAGGTCGCGGTGCCGTAGATCTGGCCGGCCAGCAGGAACGCGCCGAACAGGTTGGCCAGGCCGAGCGCCAGCATGATCAGGAACGGCACACCGCGCAGCACGCCCAGCGTGTCGAAGACGAACTGCGTGCGCAATTGCAGCAGCTGGGCGCGCAGGTCGTTGGCCAGTTTTACGGTGGGCAGGGTCAGCGTGCTCGCGCTGGCCTGCGGGCGCAGCATCGGCGGCTCTGCGCGCTTCTTGCGACGCGGCAGTTTCATGCCCTCGCTGTTGGGGCGAAACAGTACGAACGTCGCCACCAGCATCAGCACGCTCATGCCGACCCACAGCAGCCGGTTGAACAGCAACACGCCGACCAGGGCCGGCAGATCGTGATTGCTCTGATCCGCCGACCAGTAGCGCGTGACGATGCCGATGGTGCGACCACCGAAGGGATCGAGCATGGCGGCGATGATGTGGTTGTTGACGTCGCGGGTCAGCAGGGCGGCGATCGATTGCAGCACGAAATACGCGATCAGTCCGATGTAGGTGGCCAGCAGCGAGCGCGTGGTGGTCGCCAGCAGGTACATCAGCGCGGCGATGAACAGCACGTCGGGCACCACGATCACGCCGAACGCCCATGCGTAGCCGTGCCAGCTGGCCGACCCGAGTCGCGCCGCATCGACCCAGGGCATCATGCCGCCCAAGGCCACGCCCAGTGCACACACCACCATCACCGCCAGCGCGGCCGCGTAGCCTGCGGCGAAGCGCCCGCCGAGGTAGGCGCCACGGCTCATCGGCGTGGTGAAGAACATTTCGGAGGTACGCTGATCGAAATCGCGCAGCGCTGCGCCGGCCACGAAAATGGTCGAGAGCAGGATGCTCAATACGGTGAGCAAGGCCATCAGGCGCACGATCACCAGCGGCGCATTGCGCAGCACGTTGCCACTGGCGCCGCCGACGATCACCGCGTCGGTGCTGGTGAGGGCGAACGCCAATGCACCAAATACCAGGGCTACGATCCAGAACAGCGGCGCCTTCAGTTGCTGGCGCAGCTCGAACCGACAGATCTCAAAAGCGTTGGACTTAAAAAACATCGAGTGATCCTGTCTGGTGTAGGAGCGCACCCTGTGCGCGAGCGGCTCCCTGTAAAGCATTCGCGCACAGGGTGCGCTCCTACAGAATTCGAAGGGGCTTCAGGCGGCCTTGGCGGTGGCCTGTGCGCGCAGGCGGCCGAAGTAGACGTCTTCCAGATCAGGCGCCACGGCTTCAAAGCCCTCCTCGGGCTTCTGGTCGGCCAGTACGTGCAGCAGGGTACGGCCGGCGGCGAGGCGGGTGGACAGGATGTTCATGCGGGCGCGGTAGGCATCCAGCTCGGTCTTGTCGATGCTGCGGCGCCAGACGCGGCCCTCCAGCGAGCGGATCGCTTCGGTGGGCTCGCCGCTCAGCAGCACCTGGCCCTGGCCGATGATCGCCATGCGCGAGCACAGGTCGGTGACGTCTTCGACGATATGCGTGGACAGGATCACCACCACCCGCTCGCCGATCTCGGCCAGCAGGTTGAGGAAGCGGTTGCGCTCTTCCGGGTCGAGTCCGGCGGTGGGTTCGTCCACGATCACCAGCCGCGGATCGCCGATCAGCGCCTGGGCGATGCCGAAGCGCTGGCGCATGCCGCCGGAGTAGGTGCCGAGCTTGCGCTTGCGCACATCCCACAGGTTCACCTGGCGCAGCAGCGCCTCGACCAGTTCGCGCCGCTCGCTTTTCACGGTGACGCCCTTGAGCACCGCGAAGTGCTCCAGCATCGCCTCGGCCGATACCTTCGGGTACACGCCGAATTCCTGCGGCAGGTAGCCAAGCAGCCGTCGGGTGGCCTGCTTGTCGGCCAGCAGGTCCATGTCGTCGAGCTTGATCGTGCCTTCGTCCGGGTCCTGCAAGGTGGCGATCGTGCGCATCAGCGAGGACTTGCCCGCACCGTTCGGGCCGAGCAGGCCGAACATGCCATTGGGAATATCCAGCGAGACACCGCGCAGTGCCTTCACACCGTTGGCATAGGTTTTGGACAGGTCACGTATCGTCAGCATCGGTGGATTCCTGTAGCGCCAGGCGCGGCGTGTTGGAGGAGTCAGCGTAAGGCATGGCTGGTGGGCCTGCCTGCGCACAAGGTCATGCATACGCTAGCGCATGGATGGCCTCAGCGGGTGCGCTGGTGCATTTTGTGCAATGCGAAAGGGCCGTCCGTTCGTTATGATTGCTCCCTCGCATGCGACCGCCATCCCCGAGCGGTACGCCATCGCCATTCGCAGGAGACATCATGGCCGACCTCAAAGAAGCTCTCGTTCCCGACATCGGTCACTCGGGCGTGCCCGTCATCGAAGTACTGGTCAAGGTGGGCGACCGGGTGGAGAAGGAACAGAGCCTGATTACGCTGGAGTCGGACAAGGCGACGATGGAAGTACCCGCGCCGTTCGCTGGCGTGATCCGGGAGCTCAAGCTCAAGGTGGGCGACGAAGTTTCCGAGGGCGCGGTGATCGCACTGATCGAAGCCGAGGGCGCGGCCGCCGTCAAGGCTGAAACACCCGCTACCGGTGCCGCCCCGTCGGCCGCCCCGGCGGAGCCTGCTGCGGCGCCGAAACCAGCCGCGCCGGCACCGGCACCCGCGGCGGCGACCGCGGCGGCGACCGCGGCGGCGACCGCGCGTGCCCCGCTGGACGCCAGCATCGTGATGCCCGGCGATGCGCCCTATGCCAGCCCGGCGATTCGCGCCTTTGCGCGTGAGCTGGGCGTGGACATCGGTCAGGTCAAGGGCAGTGGCCGCGGCGGTCGTATCCAGCGCGAGGATGTGAGTGCCTGGGTCAAGCATGCGCTGGCCTCCGGTGCGCGCCCCACCGGCGGTGCCTCCGCTTCGGTCGGTGGCCTCAACCTGCTGCCGTGGCCCAAGGTCGACTTCGCCAAGTTCGGCGAAATCGAGGAGAAGCCGCTGTCGCGCATCCAGAAGATTTCCGGCGCCAATCTCGCGCGCAACTGGGCGATGATCCCGCACGTCACCCAGCACGACGACGCCGATATCACCGAGCTGGAGGCATTCCGCAAGCAGCTCGGGGCCGAGAACAAGGATCTGAAAATCAGCCCGCTGGTGTTCCAGATCAAGGCCGTCGTGGCCGCGCTGAAGGCGTTCCCGCAGTTCAACGCCTCGCTGGATGAGTCGGGCGAGAAGCTGATACTGAAGAAGTATTTCCACATCGGCATTGCGGTCGACACGCCCGATGGTCTGGTCGTGCCGGTGCTGCGTGATTGCGACAAGAAGGGCCTGCTCGACCTGGCGCGCGAAATGGGCGAGATCTCGAAGAAGGCCCGCGACAAGAAACTCGGTCCGGCCGAAATGTCCGGCGGCTGCTTCTCGATCAGCTCGCTCGGCGGCATCGGCGGCACCGGCTTCACGCCGATCGTCAATGCGCCGGAAGTGGCCATCCTGGGTGTGTCCAAGGCGGCGATGAAGCCGGTATGGAACGGCAAGGAGTTCGCGCCGCGCATGATCCTGCCGATGTCGCTGTCCTACGATCACCGGGTGATCGACGGCGCGCTGGCCGCGCGGTTCGCGTCCTTCCTTGCCAGCCAGTTGGGCGATATCCGTCGCCTGTTGCTGTAACGAGATCGACGCATGCACGTAGCCCCCATGCCCGGCATGATCGCAACGGCGCTGGTTCCAGACGCGCCGGCCGTGGTCAAGCGGGGTATCGAGCAGATCAACGACTGGCTCGACATGGGTTTCAAGTTCGGCGGTGTCGATGTGACCATCGGCTCGGTGCTCGGCGCGCTGCTGCTGCTGACGATCTTCCTGCTGGTCTCGGCCATGCTCAAGCGGCTGCTGCGCCGCTATGTGCTGCACAACGCCAACGTCAACCAGTCCACGATCTATACCGTTGAGCGGCTGGTGCACTACCTGCTGCTGACGATCGGTGTGCTGTGGGGACTGAGCGTGGCCGGCATCCCGATGGCGAAGATGAGTCTGTTCGCCGGGGCCCTGGGCGTGGGCCTGGGTTTCGGCTTGCAGGCGATCTTCAACAACTTCGTCTCCGGCCTGATCCTGCTGTTCGAACGCAGCCTCAAGGTCGGCGATTTTGTCGAACTGGCCTCCGGCGTGCATGGCCACGTGCGCGATATCTACATCCGTTCCACCCGCATTACCACCAACGACGACATCGATATCCTGGTGCCGAATTCCGAATTCGTGAATGGCCGCGTGGTGAACTGGACCCTGCGCGAAGTGGCCCGTCGCCAGAAGATTCCCTTCGGTGTTGCCTACGGCACCGACAAGGAACTGGTGAAGAAGGCCGCCCTGGAGGCGGCCACCGCGGTGCCTTTTACCCTGAGCCTGGATGGCCCGCGCGGGCCACAGGTATGGCTGACCGGCTTCGGTGATTCCTCGCTGGATTTCCAGCTGGTGGTGTGGCTCAACGCCGACGCCACCCGCCGCCCTGGCGCCGTCACCGCGGCTTACTACTGGGCCCTGCATACCGCACTGGAAAAATACGATATCGAGATCCCCTTTCCGCAGCGCGACCTGCATGTGAAAAGCTGGGTGCGGCCCACGCCGCGTGATGACGCCCGGCCGGCGCCGGCCGCTTCCGCGCCGCTGCCCAGCTCGGTGCATGGAAATGACGCGGCCCGCGATGTGGCACGCGATATCGCCGAAGAGTCCGCCAGTCGCTCCGAACCATCCTCCCCCCAAGACCCAAAGGCAGCGCACTGACGCTCCCGCACCACATAAAGGAAGCAAGCCATGGCCAACACCATTGAGATCAAGGTTCCCGACATCGGCGGTCACGACAGCGTGCCGGTGATCGAGGTGCTGGTGAAAGCCGGCGATACCGTCGCGAAAGAGCAGAGCCTGATCACGCTCGAATCGGACAAGGCGACCATGGAAATTCCCTCGACCGCCGCGGGCGTGATCAAGGAGATCAAGCTCAAGGTCGGTGACGAGGTATCCGAGGGTGCGGTGATCGCGATATTGGATGTCGTCGGCGCAGCCGACACAACGTCCCCTTCTCCCCCCGGGGGAGAAGGTCGGGATGAGGGGGCACGGTCGCCAGGAAGTTCGAGCAACGCAAACAAGAGTGCCGAGTCTCCCGCGAGCACCCACCCCTCACCCCAACCCTCTCCCCACGGGGGAGAGGGAGCAAAGGCGCCGCAGGCGGCAGCATCGTCCGGCAAAGCTGCCGACATCGAGTGCAAGCTGGTGGTGCTCGGCTCCGGTCCGGGTGGCTATACGGCTGCCTTTCGCGCCGCCGATCTCGGCGTCGACACCGTGCTGATCGAGCGCTACGAGAGCCTCGGTGGCGTCTGCCTCAACGTGGGTTGCATCCCGTCCAAGGCACTGCTGCATGCCGCTGCGGTGATCGACGAGGCCGACGCCATGGCCGCGCACGGCGTCAGCTTCGGCAAGCCGACCATCGACCTCGACAAACTGCGCGACTTCAAGACCAAGGTGGTCGGCAAGCTCACCGGTGGCCTGGCCGGCATGGCCAAGCAGCGCAAGGTGCGCACGGTCGAGGGTGTCGGCCGCTTTGTCTCGCCCAACGAACTGGAAGTCCAGACCAGGGACGGCCTCAAGCTGATCCGCTTCGAACACGCGATCATCGCCGCCGGTTCGCAATCAGTGAAGCTGGCGATGTTCCCGTGGGAGGACGAGCGCATCCTCGACTCCACCCGCGCGCTGGCGCTGGCCGATGTACCGAAGAAGCTGCTGGTCGTCGGCGGGGGCATCATCGGGCTGGAAATGGCCACCGTGTATGCCGCGCTGGGCAGCGAAGTGACCGTGGTCGAGTTCATGGAGCAGTTGATCCCCGGCGCCGATGCCGACCTGATCAAACCCTTGTCGCAGCGGCTGGCCAAGCGGCTCAAGGGCATTCACCTCAAGACCAAAGTCGTGACGGCCAAGGCCACCAGGAAAGGCATCGAGGTCGGCTATGAGGGTGACAGCATCCCCGAAACCACCTTGTTCGACCGCGTGCTGGTCTCGGTCGGTCGTTCGCCCAATGGCGGTACGATCGGCGCCGACAAGGCTGGCGTGGCGGTGACCGAGCGCGGCTTCATCAACGTCGATTCGCAGATGCGCACCAACGTGCCGCACATCTTCGCCATCGGCGATCTGGTTGGCCAGCCGATGCTGGCGCACAAGGCCACGCATGAAGCGAAGGTGGCCGCCGAGGTCGTCGCCGGGCACAAGAGTCACTTTGATGCGCGGGTGATCCCGTCGGTGGCCTATACCGATCCGGAAATCGCCTGGGTCGGTGTGACCGAGCGCGAGGCCAAGGAGAAGGGTTTGAAGGTCGGCGTCGGCAAGTTCCCGTGGGCGGCGAGTGGCCGCGCCATCGGCATCGATCGCACCGAAGGCTTCACCAAGCTGATCTTCGACGAGGAAACCCATCGCGTGGTCGGCGGCGGCATCGTCGGCGTGCATGCCGGTGACCTCATCTCCGAAGTCGCCCTGGCGATCGAGATGGGCGCCGAGGCGGCCGACATCGGCCTCACCATTCACCCGCATCCCACGCTCAGCGAATCGGTGGGCATGGCTGCCGAGATCTACGAAGGCACCATCACCGATCTGTACATGCCGAAGAAGAAGTAAGCGCGCGCAAGCGAATGGCGCGCACGCAAAAAAAGAGCCCGGGCATGCCCGGGCTCTTTCGTTTTCGGTGTCACCCCCGAGGGAGGGGCAGTGGTGACGAAGTTGCCTCTTACTGAGCCGACGGTGTCGGGTTCTCCGCCTTGAACTCATTCCACTTCTGACGGCGTGCCTGCGCCTGCGCCTGCAGGGTCGCTGCCTGGGCCTGCTGGGTCGGCGTCAGCAGCGCATAAATCTGCGCTTTCACATTGGCCATCTGCTGCACGCGGGCCTGGGTCGCCTGGCCGCTGGCCTGGGCCAGGCTGGCCGCCGCCGCCTGGTAACCGGCCTGGCCCGGGGTCATCGCCTCGAAGGCCTGACGCTGTTGCCGCAAGGCTTCGCGCGCAGGCTTGTTCTGGCCGCGGTTGCTGCTGACGATCTGCTTGATGCTGGCCTTCTGCGCATCGGTGAGGTTGAGCTTGTGCAGCAGCATCATCTGGCCGTGGTCGTGGCCGTGACGACCATGACCATGGTCGTGCCCGCCGCCGGGAGCGGCCATCGCAACGGTGGTGCCGATGGCCAGTGCCGAAGCCAGGGCCAGACCGAGGAGTGTTTGCTTGCGCATGGGATGTTCCTTTCTCGTGGGGGGGGATGTACGCCACCATTTGACGACACCAACGCGTATATGTTCTTTGCGTAGAGGTAAAGAACGGTAAAGAGCGTGGTACCCACCGGGCGTTACCGATTGAATGGCCACCATGCAAACCAGCAACCCCTCCCGCATCCTGATCGCCGACGACGACCGCGAGCTGTGTCGCCTGCTGGCGGACTATCTGCAGCGCGAAGGCTTTGTCGTCGATATCGCCCACGACGGCGAGAGCGCGCTGGCGCAGTTGCGCAACCCGGCCCAGCGTCCCGACCTGTTGATCCTGGACGTCATGATGCCGGGGCGCGATGGACTGGATACCTTGCGCGAGCTGCGCATGCAGCACCGGCTGCCGGTGATCATGCTGTCCGCCCGCGGCGAGCCGGTGGATCGGGTGATCGGGCTGGAGCTGGGCGCGGACGACTACCTCTCCAAGCCGTGCCTGCCGCGTGAACTGCTGGCGCGGGTACGTGCCCAGTTGCGCCGGCAGACACCCTTGCAGTCGGGCCCGGTACACGTCGGAAATCTACTGCTCCTGCCCGGCGAGCGTCGGGCCCAGGTGGGTGAGCAGGAGCTGTCGCTGACCGGCGCCGAATTCCTGCTGCTGCTGGGGCTGGCGCAGCGTGCCGGCGAGCTGGTCGACAAGTCGGTATTGACCCGGCAGGCGCTAGGGCGCGAGCTGGAAAAGTTCGATCGCAGCATCGATGTTCATGTCAGCCGCCTGCGCCACAAGCTGGCCGAGGCGTCGCCCGATGCACCGCGGATCGAATCCGTGCGTGGCTCCGGCTATGTGCTGGTGGCGGGCGCATGAATCCGATCAAGCACTCGTTGTACTGGCGCATCCTGTTCCTGTTCTGCTTCGCCAACTTGCTGGTGCTGTTTCTTGGCGCCGTGCTCACGCGGGGCTTCATCGCCTACACCACCTCGGTCGAAATCAACTGGGCGGCGCTGGCGCAGGACGCCGACCAGGCCTATATCGATGGTGGCCGTGCGGCACTGGCCGACTGGATCGAGCAGCAGCGCCAGCAAGGCATTGAGGCGACCCTGCTCGACCATGGCCAGCCCTTGCAGCCGATCAGGCTGCAGCCGAGTCTGGCCGCCCAATTGCCGGGGTGGCTGGCGGACGAACGCAGCTTCGTGATGAAGCGACGGCCCGGACTTTACGTTTCGGTACAGCAGGTCACCGGCAGTGACGGGCAACCGCGTCAACTGCTGGCGCTGAGCCGCTCGCATGCGCACCTGCGCCCGCAGACGCGGGAAAGAATCTACCTGGGCGTGCAGCTGGTGCTGGCCTTGCTGTTCATCGGCCTGGTCGGCTGGTGGGTGGCGCGCAGCGTGGCCCGTCCGGTGCAGGCGTTGCGGCGGGCGACCCGGCGCATGGCCGACGGCGAGCTCTCCACCCGAGTCGGGCGACAAGGCGGTCTCGCGCACGACGAGCTGGCCCAGCTCGCCGACGATTTCGACACCATGGCCGAGCGCATCGAGGCGCTGGTCGCCCACGATCGCGGCGTGCTGCAGGATCTCTCGCACGAACTGCGCTCGCCGCTGGCGCGCCTGCAACTTATTCTCGACCTCGCCCGACGCAGTGCCGCGCCCGACGAGGCTGCAACGTATTTCCAGCAGGCCGAGCTGGAAATCGGCCGGCTTGATCGCATGCTGGGCGAAATGCTGGCCTTGTCCCGGCTGGAAACTCAGCTGCCCGGCATGGCCAGCGAACCGATCGAACTGAGCGAGCTGGTTCGTGGCTGTCTGGAACAAAGCCGTTTCGAGGCGGACGCCCGACAGGTGCAATTGTGCATGTCGGCGCAGGAGTCGCTGACGGTGCCGGGTCATCCGCTGCTGATCGAACGTGCGCTCGACAACCTGCTGTCGAATGCCATCAAGTTCAGCTCTGAGGGTGGCCTCGTGGGTATCACCGTGCGCAGCGAGCAGGGATTCGCCGAGATCACGGTGCGTGATCATGGGCCGGGTGTGCCCGAGGCCGAGCTGGCTTCGTTGTTCCGGCCGTTCTACCGCGGCAGCAATGCGGCGCGCGCCGAGGGGCATGGGTTGGGGTTGGCTATCGTGCAGCGGGTGGTGCAGGCGCATGGCGGAACAATTGAGGTGCATAACGCTGAGGATGGCGGCGGGTTGGAGATTCGCTTGCGCTTGCCGCTGGCGTCACCTTGCGTGTTTTGATCGGCTGACGCGGGTGCCGATGTGCGCGTGTCATCGCCAGCTACGTGAGGCTTCCGAAACCTCGCCGATGCCACCTTGTAGGAGCGCACCCTGTGCGCGATGCTTCTGGCTTGAATCAAGGCCAAAGCACGAGCGTTTCGTGCCGCTTCGCGGCCCGAGTTACTTATCTCTTGCGTGGCCAAGAGATAAGTAACCAACAGAGAAAGCCAACCCACTTGGCGCTTGCCGGGCATCCCTGCCCGGCAAGCCCGTGAGGCGGGGCCGGGCTTTTTGACAGGACTTCGGCAACTGCTCCTGCGTTGCTCTACCTCGGACATCCATGTCCTCGCCTGTCCTGGCGAAAGCCCAGAAGCCAAGAGCGAAAAATTCAGTGCTGCACGGGATTTCTCGAGGTTATGAATGTCTCATTACGGTCATGAGCGGTCATTCGGAGCGATGCGGTTTCGGCTCACGGCGTTCTTGGAAACGGCTGCGCAGATAGGGTAGAACTCGCTGCGAGATACCACGCTATCGGGGAACGACTTCGTCTTCGCGTCCCAAAGGAGCGTAGCCTGTGCCAGCAGTCACAGGCGACACAGACACTCAGTTCTTCGGCTGAAGGCACAGGGAGGTGGAACCAGCAATGAAAATCCAATCCGTTCGCATCAAAAACTTCCGCACGTTGAAAGACATAACGATCCCCGACCCTGAACCTTGTATCGGACCCCTGTTTCGGTGCGGCACAAGAACACCTAGTGGAGGAGTTTTCGCGTGACTGGGCAGACGCAAGATTTTTTTCATCACTATCGAGCGATGGATACGCACATGCTGTTGGCTCGTTACCGCAGCGGTGGGCTGTTACCGGAAGCCCGTGCCGCATTGCTGGAGGTGCTCGCGGACCGCGGCCATGCCGTGGAAGCGTTAGAAGGCAAAGTCGCGGATGAGATCACTGCGCCACGCATTGAAGGGAGCGTTCAAGCGAATTCGGTGTCAATGAAGGCGCGGCAATCGCTTCCGATAGCGTGGCGATGGCTGAGACAAAAGGTGGCGGTTTTCGCTTTAATGGTCAGAGAGCGAGCCCAGATTCGGAAAACCTGGACACAAGTCGCTCGGGTCGGCTTGCTTGTAGCGTGCTGGTGGTCGGTGCTACGAGCGGGCTTGTTCGGCGTTGGGCTCTTCGTAGTCGCGAATGTTTTTTGTGACTCCGGGCCATTGGTGAAGTGCTTTCACATGGGACTGCATTTTCTCGAGGTCGGCGTGTTGGCCGAAGTCCTGCTGATACCCGCCGTTTGTGCTCTGCTGTTTCCGATGAGCTGGATTGCCTGGTATCTCAAGGCCGTTCCCGCGCTTTCGCTGGTGGTTTTCGTTGCGGCCATCCACTGGTACCGCGTCCTTCCCATGTTCTGCGCAACGGCGGCGGAGCTGAGTGCCCTCATTGCGTTTCTCGCCACCGCTTACCTGATCCTCTCGCGGAAGTCGGCGCTGGCCCCAAAACCAAATTAACGGGACGGAGGTAGTTAAGTCCGCGCCGACCGACAGCAACGGGTCGGAAGCGAACTTGCCGCTTTTACTCCAGCACTCGAGCGACCAAGCGTCGCATTGGCTTAGACGTGACGATCGCAAGAAGCCGGTTACGACGCCTGGCGCACTTCGTATCCGCAAGCTAGCGCTTGGGTTCCCAAAGCTCGACCTTGTTTCCTTCGGGATCCAAAATCCACGCAAAGCGGCCGCTCGGATCGCTGTCGTCACGCTTAAGGATGGTGACTCCCTTGGATCGCAGCCGCGTGAGCAACACATCCATATCATCTACTGCGTAGTCGATCATCAATCCACTCGCCGATGGTGCGAAGTACTTCGTCGACGCAGGAAATACATTCCATGCCAGCGCAGGAGGATGCTTTGGTGCGTCATAGCGGAGAGCCGCACCACCCCAGACTTCCACCGGCATGCCAAGGACATCGCGATACCACGCTGCGAGTGCCTTGGGATCTTTCGCCTTGAAAAAGATTCCGCCGACACCTGTGATGTGCCCGGCTGGAGGCGCAGACGCGGCCGACGCTGAGCCGGCTATTGAAAGCAAGGTTAAACACAGCCAAAGAATCAATCGCCGATCCATCTATGTGCTCCCAGTTTGTATGGCTTGCCCCATTCTGACTTCTTGCATGTCCGCCTTGGGTCGATCTCTGTCTACCGCAGCTTGCGCGGCCATTATCCAAGCCGCAAGCGAGAAACGGGTTTAGCGAAAACGGAATAAGTTACGACCGATGCCAGGGGTTGCGATGGTGTTTGACTCGAGTATGGCGCGCTGTGACCAAGGGAGCGGGCGGCGTGTTGGTGGTGACGGCGGCTGGGAGCGGCTGGCTGGGCGACTTGACCGCTCCGTCACGCGCTGGGGGCTATCAGGGGTCTCCATCTACCCAACAAAAAGAATCCAGCATGAAGAAGTCACTGATCCTGTTTGCCTCGTTGGCCTTGGCGCTTGCGGCGACTGGCGTCGAGGCACAGAGCCGGCACCATCACGAGGTTTGCCGGAACGTGCAGGTCAAGCACATGGGCTCGAAGGACAATCACCGCATCATCGGTACCGGGATTGGCGCGGTGGCCGGTGGCTTGCTCGGTCATCAGGTGGGAGGCGGCAAGGGCAAGACACTGGCTACGGTGGGCGGTGCGGTCGCTGGTGGCTACGTCGGCAATCGCGTGCAGAAGCATGCACAGGATGAGAAAACCTATTACACGACCGAGCGTCGTTGTCACGAGGTCGACGACTGAGCCGCGCAGGCAAGGGCTGACGGATGTCGATGCCGACTTGTCTGCAACATCCTTCCGCCGATTGGCAGTCACTCGGCAGCCCGCGTTGCGCGCCGCGCGATCAATCACTCAGCAGGAACGCCAACTTCCGCTCCCGCGGCAACTGCCTGATCGCCCATTCCGCCTTCGACGCGCTGGAACGATCCGGATACTCGCGAAAGCCGAGCAATCGCAGCGGCGGGTTGGCGCGGGTGTAGCGGGCGCCGCGGCCGGCGAGGTGGGCTGCGTAACGGGCGTCGAGGTGGTTGGTGATGCCGGCGTACCAACTGCCGTTGCGGCACTCGATCAGGTACAGGCACCAGCGTCCATCAGCGAGTGTCGGTGTGGCGGGCGGGCTCAATACGGCGTGCCCTCGCGGCGTTGCCGCTGCAGGGCGCGGGCATACCATTCGAATTCGTCGAGGAAGCGATTGAGGGTGCGGGGAACGTGTTCGTTTTGCGGCTTGCCGTCTTCGTCCAGCGCGGAGGCGATGCGCGGGATCGGGCATTCGCTGGAGATGCTGGGCATGCCCAGTTCGGCCAGGGTGGTGCGCAGGGCGACGGCGGCGCGCACGCCACCGAACATGCCGGCGGAGTAGCAGACGATGCCGGAGGGGCGCCAGAAATATTCTTCGAGAAAATGGTCGAGCAGGTTTTTCAATGCTGGTGGAATGCCGTGGTTGTATTCGGCGCTGACGATCAGGAAGCCGTCGACGCGGCGGTACAGCGTGGCCAGTCGCTCCAGATTTTCGGGTGCCGTGCCCGCCTGGTATTCCTTGTACATGCGGTCGAGCAGGGGTAGTTGCAGTTCCATCGGGTCGACCAGTTGCGCTTCGTGACCGCGCGCTTCGAGCGCTTGCATCACAAGTCGGGCGGCGCGGATGCCCATGCGCTCGCGCCGCACGGAGCCGAGCAGGACGGCGATGGACAGGGGGGCTTTCTCGGTTGTCATGGCGCGCTCCCGGGCGGGTGCCGGCTGGACTGCATGCCAGCGCAAAAGGCGAAGGCTGACCAGACTACCCTGCCGTGCTGCGCACGCGAAACAAGGGGGGGCAAATCATTGAACCTTATGAATCGCCGGGGCGTCGCCTGGGCCGCCTGCGGGCGCCTGATCAGCGAGCTGTTGGGTGTGGTCCGATGGCCTGGTGGCAGCGCTTCGGTGCGGGATCTCGCTGCGCTGGCTGCTCAGGCCGGCGGCGGGAGCCGCACGTGCCGCTGCCACGAGCCCAGCAACCACGACACGCCGATGCAGATCGCGAACGCTACCAGCCAGCGGCCGGCCTGCGGCTGCAGCGCGGGTAGCGCGGCGCTGATCGGCGATAGCCAGGCCTGGCCATACAGCGCCGTCACCACCGCGGCGGCGAGTGCCATCACGATACCCAGCGTGAGCGTGAGCGCGCGTTCGAAGCGGATATCCGCGGCTGGCGGGGGAGCTACGGCGACCTGAGCTGCCAGCCGCTGGGCAAAGTCGAGCGGCAACGCCGCATCCAGGGGTTCGCGCAGCGCGCGGGCGAGTTGGCGGTAGAGCCGCACGCGCGCATCGTCGACGGCTGGATCGAGCTGCAGCCGTTCCCGCTGCATGGCCTCTTCCTGCGCCAGCCATTCGCGCTCGTGCGCGTTGTCGGCAAACGGTGGGGTCGTAGGGTCCATCTCATCGATGCGGTGATTCATGCGGCAGCTCCCGTCCGGGTGTCGAGCACGTCGCGCAGGCGCAGGCGTGACCGGAACAAGTGACTCTTGATGGTGCCGCTGGGCAGTCCGGTGATCTGCGCCATCTCGGCAATCGGGGTTTCCTCAAGGTAATACAGGGTCAGCAGGGTTCGTTGCAACGGCGGCAAGGCATCGATCGCCAGATGCAGTTGGCGCACGATTTCCTCGTCGGCGCAGGCGCTTTCCAGATCAAAACCGTCACTGACCTGCTCGATCAGGGAGTCGTCGTGGTCCCCGCTGCTGTCGAGCAGGGGGATGCGCTTGTGTTGCAGATGGCGCAAGGCGATGGTGTAGGCGACGCGGCCGATCCAAGACTTCAGCGCACTGTCGCAGCGGTATTGGTGCAGGCACTGGTGTACGCGCAGGAACGTGTCCTGACACAGGTCACGCGCATCCTCGGGATGCCGCACCATGCGATAGACGATATGCCAGCACAGCCCCTGATACTCGCGCACAAGCCGCTCGAACGCGCCCGGCCGCCGGGCCAGTACGGCGTCGACCAGTGCCCGGTCATGCTGGTGGATGTCATCCATGACGCAAGAGATACGCGCAGGGGCTCGACGGTTGCAAGTGACTCGTTGCAACCGTCAGAGCGGCACACGTATCTATGGCCTTGACTGTCCACTCACCAGGGAGCAATTCATGAACTTCGCCGACTTTATTCCGATGGTTCTGTTCATCTGCGTCACCTACGCCATCAAGGTCGTGGTCGATGCCCGAACCCGCAGCCGCATGATCGGCGCCGGCGGCTCGGAAGAGCTGGTCAGCTCGATCATGCGCGATGAAGAGCAGCGTCGCCGCCATTCGTCGCTGCGCTGGGGCATCGTGCTTCTTTCGGTCGGTGTCGGTTTCGGGCTGATCCAGTGGTTCGGCTGGCAGGAGGTTACCCCCGGCATGGTCGCCGTGCTGGCCGGCGCCACCGGTCTGGGCAACCTCGCGTTCTTCGCCGTCGCGCGCAAGCTGGGGTGAACGAGCCCGTAATCGGGTCCAGGGCTTTGTCATTTCAGCGAACGCTCGAGTCCAGCGCCCTCAAGGCTGCGCAGAGGCGTTGATTCCGGCGTACGCCGGGATGAACGGAAAACGCGACGTTCGGGGTCTCATCGGGAGGCGCTGCCACCAGTCATGTTTGCGTCGCCATCGGTGCATGTTAGGTTCACCGGGACGGGCAGGGGTTGCCCGAAACCCTGGGGGACATCCATGTCAGCAGCGAGCGTTCGCGTCGAGTCCGTGACCAAACGGTTTTCCGGACACACGGCGGTCAACAATCTTTCAATGGAGGTCGCCAGCGGCGGCATCTACGGTCTGCTCGGGCCCAACGGTGCGGGCAAGTCGACCACGATCCGTCTGATCATGGGCATCCTCGAGCCGGACCAGGGCAAGGTGGTGCTGTTTGGCTCGGACCATGGCAGCCGCAAGCTGTCGCAGCGCATCGGTTATCTGCCGGAGGAGCGCGGGCTGTACAAGAAGATGAAGGTGCTCGATCACCTGATCTTCCTCGGTGAAACCAAGGGCATCTCGCGTCCCGATGCACGCCGCCGCGCGCACGACTGGCTGGAGCGCCTCGGCGTCAGCGACTGGGCATTGAAGAAGGTCGAGGATCTGTCCAAGGGCATGCAGCAGAAAGTGCAGTTTGCCGGCGCGCTGCTGCACGAGCCCGAGCTGGTGATTCTGGATGAGCCGTTTTCCGGACTCGACCCGGTCAACGCGCAGGTGATGAAGGACATCGTGGTGGCGATCGCCGCCGAAGGCCGCACCGTGCTGTTCTCGACCCATGTGATGGAGCAGGCGGAGCGCATGTGCGATCGCATCGCCATCATCGCCCGTGGCGAAATGGTGGTCAGTGGCACGCTGGCGCAGGTCAAGGAGGATTTCGGCGGGCGTCATGTGGCGCTGGGCTTCACTCATGACAAGCAGCGTGCGGAAGCGATTCTGGCCGACCGCTCGCTGATCGCGCACCTCGACGACTACGGTGCCAGCGCCGAGCTGCAGATGGCCGACGGCGCCGACCCCGAGCAACTGCTTGCCGCGCTGGTGCGCGAAGGCGTTGGCCTGCGCCGCTTCGAAGTGGTCGAGCCCTCGCTGCATGCCATTTTCATTGCCAAGGTCGGCGCCGACGCGACTATTGCCCACGCCAGCGCGGGAGCTGCCGCATGAAGAAGATCATTGCCGTCGTCCGCCGCGAATTCGTCGAGCGGGTGCGTACCAAGGCGTTCGTTATTTCCACCGTCATGCTGCCGGTGTTCATCGTGCTGATGGCGGTGTTGCCGGGCCTGATGATGAGCGGCACCGACCGCACCAGCCGGGTGGCGATGGTGGATGCCTCCGGCATCGGCCTGGGCCAGCCGGTCAGCGAGGCGATGCTGGCGGAGAAACTCAGCGACAAGCCGGATGCCAAGCCGCGCTACAAGGTGCAGGTATTTCCGGCCAGCACGGCGGATATGGCGATGCTGCGCGATGGCCTGATCGCCAAGACCGGCTTTTCCAAAAACAAGCAGCAGGACACCTGGGACGGCGTGATGGTGCTCACCGCCGACACCCTGGCCAGCGGCAAGCTGGAGTATTACGGCGGCAATGTCGGCGCGGTGCAGTCGATGTCGCAGTTGCAGCGTACCGTGTCGAATGCGCTGGCCACCGTGCGGCTGGGCAAGTCCGGGGTGGATGCGGCGCTGGTGAAAAAGGCGATGGCCGCAGCGGACATGGATACCACCAAGGTATCCGACGGCAAGCTGACCGGGCAGAGCGGCAAGGACTCGTTCCTGATCGCGTATTTCATGGGCTTCATCCTGTACATGTCGATCCTGCTCTACGGCCAGCAGACAATGACCTCGGTGATTGAGGAAAAGACCTCGCGCATCATGGAGGTGCTGACTTCGTCGCTGACCCCGTTCCAGATGCTGCTGGGCAAGGTGCTCGGCGTGGGCCTGGCCGGGCTCACCCAGATGGCGATCTGGGGTGGCTCGGTGTTCGTGGTGAGCAGCAAGGGCGCCGAGATCGCTTCCATGCTGGGCATGGGTGCCGATGCCGTGCAGCAGTCGCCGATACCGTCGATGCCGCCGGGGCTGCTGGTGGTGTTCCTGTTGTACTTCGCGCTGGGCTTTCTGCTGTATGGCGCGCTGTACGCGGCGATCGGTGCGATGTGCAACACGATCCAGGAGACCCAGCAGTACGCGATCTTCGTCACCGTGTTCATCATCGTCGGCTTCTTCTCCGTTTTCAGCCTGATCAAGGACCCGACCGGCGGACTCGGCGTGACGATGTCGTACATCCCGTTCTTTGCGCCGTTCACGATGCCGGTGCGCTGGTCGATGAGTTCGGTGCCGCCGATGGAACTGGCGCTGTCGCTCGGCCTGATGGTGGTCACCCTGCTGGCCTGCGTATGGCTGGCCGCGCGCATCTACCGCACCGGCATCCTGATGTACGGCAAGAAGCCGTCATGGCGCGAGCTGTGGCGCTGGATCAGGGCCTGAACGGAGATCGGCAGGAGCGCACCCTGTGCGCGATGCTCTTCGCTCTTGTCGACATCAGAAGCATCGCGCACAAGGTGCGCTCCTACGAGAATGAATCCGGTGGTGTTTCGAACAAATCGGCCTGCGCCTGGTAGCTGTCGCGATCGACAAATCCGGACAGGCCGACCCCGACCAGCCGATAGCGCTCGTCGCTGTCGCGCTCGACCCGCTCACGCAGGGCGCAGGCGATGTCGCCCAGTTCGCTGGCTGAGCGCGGCTGTTGCGGCGCGGTCAGGCTACGGGTCAGCGTGCGGAAATCGGAGGTTTTGAGCTTCAGCACCACGGTGCGTGCCAGCCGTTCGTGCTCGCGCAGGTAGCCGGCCCAGGCCTTGTCGGCGAGCCGGCGAATATGCGGCTCGAGTTCGTCCAGCAACAGGTCGTGCTCGAAGGTGTCCTCGGCAGAAATTTGCACCGTCGGCCGCTCGGTCTGTACCGGATGCTCGTCGATACCCTGCGCCAGCTCATGCAGGCGCACCCCCCAGCGACCGAAGCGCATCTCCAGCGCGGCCAGTTCGTGCGCGCGCAGGTCGCCGACGGTGCGGATACCCAGGTCGGCGAGCTTGGCCTCCATCACCTTGCCCACGCCCGGCAGCCGCCCCACTGGCAGTGGCGTGAGAAAGGCCTCGATCTGGTGTGGACGAATCACGCACAGGCCATCGGGCTTGTTCCAGTCCGAGGCGATCTTGGCCAGAAACTTGTTCGGTGCCACGCCGGCCGAGGCGGTCAGCGCAGTCTCTTCGCGGATCGCCGCGCGGATCGCCTCGGCGGTTGCGGTGGCCGAGGGCAGGCCGGTGTGGGTTACCGTCACGTCGAGATAGGCCTCGTCCAGCGACAGCGGTTCGATCAGCTCGGTATGCCGCGCGAAGATCTCGCGGATCTGCCGCGATACCGCCTTGTAGCGCGCGAAATCCGGCGGCACGAACACCAACTGCGGGCACAACCGCTCGGCGCGCAACGCCGGCATCGCCGAGCGCACACCGAACACGCGCGCTTCGTAGCTGGCCGCGCACACGACCGAGCGCGCGCCACGCCAGGCCACTGCCACCGGCTTGCCGCGCAACGAGGGGTCGTCACGCTGCTCCACCGACGCGTAGAACGCGTCCATGTCGACATGCAGGATTTTTCGGGGTGGCGAGGGCACGCAGCGAACCAGCAGGGGAACGGCCTTGATTCTAGGTTCTGGCGCGCGTCCCGGCGAGAGATATGGCGCCGACATCACATCCAGTTCGCGAGCGGCTGACTAGTCTGGACCGCATCAACCCCACGCAGCGCAGGCGCCAGCCGCTGGAAATCGCCAGCGCGATGCATGCCGCAGCCGCGTCGCCATCCATTCGTGATCACCGCATGAGCATGTCAGCAACCCATCGAAACTCCGTCGCCCCGAGTGCCCGTCCGGCGTCGTCGACCGTGGCGCAGGCGTTCAAGGCGTTCATCGCCGAGCAGGCGTTTCCCTGTCTCGGTGCCAGGGCGGCGTCGGCGCGCGATTCGATCACCCTGATCGAGGCCGGTGATCTGCGTGACGACCAGTTCGATGTTGCGCTGGTGGCCGCCGTGCAGGCGTTCGCCGCAGGCGCGCAGGCGGATACGCTGTTCACCAGTCTGGTGGTGGTGTTTGCACCCGCGCCGGGCCTGAGCGAGCAGGCGTTCGAGCGGGCGCTGTGGCAGCGCCTGCAGGCGTGGCACGCGATCGACCATCAGCAGTTCCCATGGGACCCGCAGGTCAGTGACGACCCGGCGTCGGCGAACTTCAGTTTCAGTCTCGGCGGCAGCGCGTTCTATGTGATCGGCCTGCACCCCGGTGCGAGCCGGCCCGCGCGGCGCTACCGGCAGCCGGCGCTGGTATTGAACCTGCACAGCCAGTTCGAGCAATTGCGTGCCGACGGACGCTATGAAAGGCTGCGTGCGGCGATTACCGAGCGCGACATCGCGCTGTCCGGCTCACGCAATCCGATGCTGGCCGAACACGGCAAGGCACCCGAAGCGCGGCAATACAGCGGGCGGGCGGTGGATTCGCGCTGGGTCTGCCCGTTCCATGCTCAGGCGGGCTCGCGATGATTCACGTAATTGCACCCCGCAGCGGCGTGGCCTTTCCGCTCAGGCGTGGCGAATGGCTGAAGGTGATCGACCCGCAAGGCGAGCAGGTCGCCGACCTGGTGGCGTTCAATCGCGATGACACCGGCGAGGCGATTTCGTCCGGCCGCAGCATCGACTACGCCAGCAAGATCCATCTGAGTACCGGCGACCCGATCTACTCTAATCGCAGCCGGGTCATGCTGCGCATTGTCGAGGACACCGTGGGTCGTCACGATTTTCTGCTGTCGCCGTGTTCGGCCGAGATGTTTCGCATCATCTACGGCGATGCCCAGCCGCACCGAGGCTGTTTCGGCAACCTGGCCGAGGCGCTGGCGCCGCATGGCGTTGCCGCGGACACGATCCCCACCGCGTTCAACGTGTTCATGAACGTGCCGGTGGATGGCGCGACCGGCATGATCCGGGTCGAGCCGCCGCTGAGCCGGGCCGGTGACTACATCGTGTTCGAGGCGCAGATGGATCTGCTGATCGGGCTCACCGCCTGTTCCGCCGGCCAGTCCAACAACTTTGCCTACAAGCCGATCCACTATCAGGTGCTCAGCTCATGAATGAGCATGTCGTTCGTACCGCCAGCGGCAAGCTCGGGCGCAAGCCGGTGCCGGTGTTGGGTCGCATGGAGCGCTTGCCGAAATGGCTCAACCTGGTGCCGATGCTGCTGCAGTGGGCATGGCTGGGCCTGCGCTATCGCAGCCTCACCCTGCCGTCCAGCGCCAATCCGCATATCACCGCCGGGGGCCTGGTCGGCGACACCAAGTCCGAGTATTTCGCCGGCATGGGCGCCCATGCACGGCCGCGCGTGGCGCCGTACACCTTGTTGCAGGTCGCGGGGGTCGATCAGCTGGCCGCTGCGATGTCGGCGATGCGTGAGGCGGGCCTCCACTTTCCGGTGGTGGCCAAACCGGAGCTGGGCTGGTGCGGCTTTGGTGTGCGCCGGATCGACGACGCGCTGGAACTTGCTGATTACCTGGCGCGCTATCCGGCGGGTGAGTCGCTGATGTTGCAGCGCTATCTGGATGAGCCGGGCGAAGCCGGCCTTTTCTACGTGCGCCATCCCGAACAGGCGCAAGGCCGTGTGCTAGGCATCCTGCTGCGGCACTACCCGCAAGTGCTGGGTGACGGGGTGAGCACGATGGCGCAACTGATCGCGGCCGATCCGCGCCTGCGCCGCGTGCAGCGTCGTCCGCACGAGCATGTCGTGCGCTACAACCCGCACCGTATTCCGGCCAGGGGGGAGGTGGTGCGGCTGTCGCTGATCGGCTCGACCCGGGTCGGCGGGCGCTACGAGGATGCCACCGCGCAGGCCACCAGCGAGTTGCTGGCCGCGGTGGAAGCGGTGGCGGCTGACATGCCGTCATTCCACATCGGCCGCTTCGACGTGCGCTACCGCAACCTGCAGGAGCTGCGCGCCGGCCGCTTCACCATCATGGAAATCAATGGTGCCGGCTCCGAGGCCGTGCACGCGTGGGACCCCAGATATTCGCTGCGCGAGGTCTACCGCATGGTATTCGCCAAGCAGCGTGTGCTGTTCGCCCTGGGCGCCTGGCAGCGCGACCGCGGTCATCAGCCGATCGGCTTGCTGGCACTGGCGCGACATCATCTGCGCCAGCAACGACTGATTCGCCGCTACCCGCCGTCCAACTGAGCGCGCGTGGCGCGTCGTCGGCTCAGTTCGAACGCGCCCCACGCCAGGCTGGCCAGCGCGAACGGCAACAGACTGTAGATCAATCGATAACACAGCATCGCCGCCAGCAGCTCGGCACGCGCCTGCGCCGGAAACGAGGCCAGCATGATGGTCTCGAACACGCCGAGTCCGCCGGGCGAATGGCTGACAATGCCAGCCACCACCGCGCCGACATAGATCGGCAGAAAGTCGATGAAGGGCGGCGCCACGGCGGCTGGCAGCAGCACATACAGGGCCGTGATCGCGGCCAGCATCTCCACGCCACCGATCAGCATCTGCAGCGCGGCGGCGCTGGCACGCGGGAATCGCAACGTCCAGCCGAACACGCTCAGCGTGCGCGGTTGCCGTCCCAGCCACAGCAACAGCCCAATCAGCAGCAGCAACAGCGCGCCGCCGGGCCAGCGACCCCAGCCATGGGTGATCTGCGGCTGCCAGCACAGCGCGCCAGTGATCACCACGGTAAAGCCCAGTCCCACACCGAGCCCGACCAGACTCACGATGCGCGCCACGTCGCCTGCACCCACGCCGGCCGTGGCGTAGATGCGATAGCGCACCGCGCTACCGGTAAAGGCATGAAAGCCCAACGTATTGGAGATGCCCTGGGTCACCGCGCCGGCAAAGGCCGCCAGCTTTGCCGGGACGCGCCGCTGCACCACCATGCGCGCGGCCAGCACGTCGAACAGCGCCAGCATGGCGAAGCTGCCGAGCATGGCCAGCAGCGACCAGCCAATGCGGCGCGCCGGCAACTGCGACCAGGCCAGCGCCACGTCATGCCAGGCGATATGCCCCAGGTAGCGATGCATGATCCACGCCGCCACCGCGATCATCGCCAGCGAGAGAGTCCACGAAAGCAGGTGCCAGCGGCGCGATGGTTTGGCCGCTTCGGCGAGAGCAGGGTCGACAGGCATGCGCGGATGGTCGTGGCTGGGCGGCGGCTTGTCCATCATCGGCTGGCCGGCACACTGACCAATGGCCTCAGTCCGCCGCCGCGCTGATATAGACCCAGGCCTGGATGCCGGAGGCGAGAGTGACAGCGACGCGGCGGTAGTCGTCAACCTCGTAGGCATCGGCGCGAACCAGCTCGTCGGCGCTGATGCGCAGCACGGTGCCGGCGACGGCATCTTCTGCCCTCCCGGTGGGAAGAACGATCGGATGATGACTGGCGCCGCTGGTGGCCACGACCTGCGCATCGTCGATGCGGATCAGCTCGCAGCGATAGCCGGGCAGATGGTCGGGCTGGCCGGCAAGCAGACGGCCAAACGTGGCCAGCTGCACAGCGGGAGTTTGCAGCGTGCCGTAGGAGAACAGGTTTTCCGCGAGATCGGTTGCCCGCGCCGGTCGCTGCTCGAGACGATCCGCCAGTTGCTGTGCGAAGCGCTCGGCCGACTGCGGCTGTTCGTCAAGGAACAGGAATGGCTCGATCATTTCCAGCTCCATGATCAGGAACTGGCCAGCGCAGATCACCCCGTCGACCCGCACATAGCCCTGATCAGCGTGTCCGATGGCGGCGACCACCGCCAGCGCCCTTTCGGCGGCAGCCAGCGTCGCGGCGCTCGGCTGGATCTGATCGACGCTGCCACCGTATTCGCTCTGTACGCGGTAATCGCCAGCGACAGGGCGCTTGATCACCGCATGGCTGAATTCGCCACCAAAATACAGCAGCGACCATTCACCCTCGCTGACGATCTCCGCCACGAACGGCTGCACCAGATAATCGAACTGTGGCGGCAATTGCGTCACCGCCTGCATGAAGGCGGGCTCGCCGACGGTGCCGCGCAGCGTGTGCCAGGCGCCACCGCTGATGGTCGGCTTGATCACCACCTGCTGCGCCGGCATCGTCGCCAGCGCATCGGGCAACTCCTTCGCGCTGGCAAGCCGGGTCGGGATGATCGCCACGCCGTGCCGGGCCAGTTCGAGCAGGTAGCGCTTGTCGCTGTTCCAGCGCAGCAGCGCGCTGTCGTTGATGGTGGGGACGCCCAGCGCGTCGAGTCGATCCAGCCACGCCAGGAAACCCGCGTGCTGCTTGAAATAGTCCCAGATCGTACGGATCAGCACCGCGTCGAAAGCCGACCAGTCCACCGCCGGGTCATTCCACACGCACACCACCAGATTGACGCCGCGGCGTTCCAGCGCGGCGGCCCACTCGGCATCGTCTGACTGGATGGCGGGGTAGTCGACCGACGTGGCGACGGCGAGACGACGGGAGTGGGGGTGATCAGGCATGGAGCGATATCGGGAAGTGGAAGGGCGGCGGTGGAGTGTGGCGCATGGCTATCGGCTTGTGCATCTCGCGGTGGTGCGTGAGGTCGCGCCCCGGGTCACGTTTCGATCTGCATCCAGACCGTTCGTTCAATGGTTTTCGGCAGGCGCGTGCGACCCCGCTGACTGCACCAGATACAGCCGCACATTCGGATCATTGCTGGGCAGCTCGAGCGAGGCGCCGTCGATGAGCTGGATGTCGTGTGCCGGTGGCGCGATCGCCGCACGCAGGGCAGACGTCAAGGCGGCCGTCTGCTGCTGTCGCACGATGACGCCGGGCAGCTGCCAGATCGTCATCAGTACCGACACCGCCAGCACGAAGCCTGCCGCAAGCCGGAGGCCCCGCTGGCGCATGCTGCGGTGTGGATGGGTCAGGCTTTGCTGCAGCCGCAGCAGGCCCCCGGCTGGCGGCTGCAGTTCAACAAACAGGCGGTTGTCATCATGCATCGAGCGTTGCTCCCATCAAAGTCTTCAATCGTTCCATGGCCTGGTGCTTGCGCGAAGCCACCGTGCCGGCAGGAATGCCCAGCACCGCGGCAATCTCATCGCCACTCAGCCCGCTGAATTCCGACAGCAGGAGCACTTGTTGCGAAGCCCTCGGGAGTTTTCGCAGGGCCTCGTGCAGTTGCCGCGTGGCGAGGAAGTCGTGCGGCTGGGCGTCAGTGCCCCCTTGCAGCGATGCGTCGTCGACGTCGACATGACGCCGCAGTACGCGCCAGCGCCGCTTGTTTTTGGCCAGGTTCAGCGCGGTGGTCCACACCAGCGCGTCGAGCGTGGCCTCGTTCACCTGCTCGCGCCGTTCCCACACGCGGACATAGCTGTCGTGGATCACGTCCTGGCAATCCTCGGCCTGCCACAACTGACGAAAGAGCACGTTGTAGAGCGGCCGCTCCAGCCGCTGGTAGCTGGCATACAGCGCGTCCTGGCGCAGTGACATGTGCCTCGCTCAAGCCTGCGGTGGCGGCATATCCGCGCGGACAATCAACAGTCGCAATGCCGGTTTCACGGAACAGGGCGGCGCGACCTTGCCGGGCAGGGCGGGCGCACAGGCGCCCGGTCCCTGGGCGAGCACGACGTACTGGCCGGAGCGCAGGGTGATCTGCGACTTGAACTTGGCGAGGCCGCGTTCGCCGTGATCCTCGTACCCCAGCCACAGATCCAGCAGGTCGCCCTGAACACCCTTGATCAGAAAATCGAAGGCCCGCGGATAGCCGTCGTCCGTGGCGGCAACGATCGAAGTGTCGCGACCGTCCAGAGAGCTTCTGGCAGCGACCACCTGATCGAGCTGGAAGTGCATCGGCCCCATGCTCTGGCGCACCTTGTCCAGTGCAGCGGACAGCGACTTCAATGCCGGATCGTCCTTGCCCGCGCCGCTCTCGCCATCGACGACCCAGAAGTGCAGATCCACCTGGGGTGCGGGCGAGTTCGATGCCGAAGACTGGGCCAGTGACGCGATCGCCGTAGCAATGGAGGCCTGCGCATCATGGCTGGCGTAGACCAGCAGCTTGCCCGGCACCGGTGCGGTCACCGTGGCCTTGCCACCCATCGCGAGGCCCAGCGCCGAAGCGAGCCTGTCGGTCTGCTGCGCGGGCACGGCGTAGATCTTCAGTTCCATCGGTGCGGAGGCCTGCTTCGGCTGGCCGTCGCCCGGCGCGTGGCAAGCGGTCAAAGCCAACAGCAACGCGGTGCTGGCGATCAGTCGATGTATCCGCTTCATGTCATTCCCTTGTGGCGGCCGGATGGCGGCCTTCCCAACGATATACACGCCAGCGCCGATTTCTTTCATTCGCCATCCGGCCTGCACGGAGCGCTGGCGCAACAGCAGCCGGCAATGGCATCTTAGCGGCCATGACCACCGAACCCAGTCAGACCTACGTCCGCCGCCTCAACACCTGGGATGCCGCGATGATCGTGATCGGCGGCGTGATTGGCGCTGGCATCTTCCGCACGCCGGCCACGGTGGCCGAGCGCACCGGCTCCGGTGCGCAGGTGCTGGTGCTGTGGGCCATCGGCGGGCTGCTCACCCTGGCCGGCGTGCTGTGCTACGCCGAGCTGGGCGCGCGCCGGCCGCAGGCGGGTGGCACGTACGTGTATCTGCGCGAGGCCTTCGGCAAGCTGCCGGCCTTTCTGTTCGGCTGGACCATGGCGCTGATCAACTACCCCGGCAGCGTGGCGGCGGTGGCGACCACGTTCGCCGACTATTTCTGCGCGGCGACCGGCCTGCCGGCGGTCTACATCAAGCCGGTGGCGGTGGGCGCGATCGCCTTTATCGTCGGGGTCAACCTGTTCGGCATCCGTGCCGGCTCGATCGTGCAGAACATCTTCACCGTGCTGAAGCTGGCGGCGATCGCCTTGCTGGTGGTGGTCGGCCTGGTGCTGGCGCATGGCCATCTCGGTCTGGTGCTGGCCACGGATACGGCGCATCCGGTGCCCCCCGGCGCATTTCTTGGTGCGCTGCTGCCGGTGCTGTTCGCCTATGGCGGCTTCCACTACCTCAACGACCTGGCCGGCGAAGTACGCAATCCGCAGCGCACCCTGCCGCGCGCGCTGGGCATGGGCATGGCCGGCGTGGTGGCCTGCTACCTGCTGGTCAACGTGGCCTATCTGGCCGGACTCGGTCATGCCGGGCTGGCCGCCAGCCAGGCACCGGCGGCCGACCTGATGCGCCGTTTGTTCGGCGAACACGGCGCCACCGTGATCGCAGTCGGCATCGCCTGTTCCACCTTCGGCTACTGCAATATCGCGATCGCCGGTGGTGCGCGCGTGCTGCAGACGATGGGTGCGGATGGCATGTTTTTCAGCGCGGTGGGGCGGATCGAGCCGCGCACCCGCGCGCCGCAGATCGCGCTGGCGGTGCTCGGGCTGTGGGCGATCGTGCTGACTCTCTCCGGCAGCTTTGGCCAGTTGCTCGACTACACCACGGTGGGTGAGTGGCTGGCGCATGCGTTCGGCATTGCCACGCTGTTCTGGTATCGCCGCCAATTCCGCGATGAGCCTTCGCCGTACCGGGTGCCGCTGTATCCGCTGTTGCCGATCCTGTTCGTGACGACGGTGCTGGGCGTGATCGTGGCCACCGCGATCCACACCCCGCGCGACGCCGGCATGAGCCTGTTGATCATTGCGCTGGGCGTGCCGGTGTATGCGGCCTGGCAGTATTGGTCCCGCCGCCGGGCGGGGTAACCTGCGTTCACCCACGGCATCGGCATAATGGCGGCCACTCTCCGCTGGTGGTGCGTCGATGAAACGTCATCTGCTGATCTGGTTGTGTCTGGGCATCTTGGGCGGTTGTCAGGCGGCGGTGCCGCCGGGTTTGCCTGATCTGGCCGGTCCGTCGGCGACCGCTGGCGTCAGCCTCGATAAGGTTCGCCGTGTCGGTGCCCTCGAGCACGCCAGCGACGGTGTGGCGCAGCAGCGTTACGCGTTCCAGCCCTCGGCGCATCCGCAGATCGTGTTGACCCCAGGAAGCGGCGCGTGGGACTGGTCCAGCCAGGGCGAGCTTCGGCTGCGTGTGCAGAACGCGATGCCGTGGCCGGTGACGCTGCACGTCGAGATCGATGGCGCGGAAAAAGGTCAGCAGTTGCAGGCCACCGTGGGCGTCCCGGCGGGGCCGGCGCAGACGCTGGTGATCCCGTTGCAGGCCAC
>JBBQQL010000006.1:0-53797 GCA_038215995.1 Lysobacterales bacterium | reverse complement strand
CAGGGAAGCCTCAGCGGTTCGGCCGGTGGTAACCCTGAGCCAAGCCGGCGGTACACCGCCGGAAGGTGCAGAGACTACCTGAGGGCTCCAGTGCCCTTGATCACAGGCTCGAGCGTCCCGCACCCCATCCGCACGATGCTTCAACAGCATCGCGCAAAGGGTGAAGAGATAGTCCGCTCCGGAAGGAAACCTCCGGCAACAGCGAATCCCTTGGTTCCAGGTTCGAGTCCTGGCGGGCCCATTTCCTCCTGACGATGTTTCTCGAGTGTGGCTGAAAGCATAAATTGGCCGTTTTGGCCAACTTATGCTTAAACCCAAAGCGTTGTTTGGCCGCGGCTTCATGGGTTCTCGAGTTTGTGTGGCCGCAAGGGCACCTGCGGATTCCGGACAAACACGTTCAACGCATTCCCGGCCTACGCAATCGAACCCCGACTCACTTTGTTGCGTGCTTGAACGCGAACTTCTATGCGATGTAGTGCGCCGAGTTCTCGATGTGCGAGAAGACTGTCCGCTCATTGATGTTTAGCTGGTCAAGCTGCTCCGACATCTTTGCCTTGTTCACGACTGCGATGAGGACGCTGCGCAGGTCGTTCATCTTATGCGTGGCTCGAAAAAGCCTTCTGCACCTTGATAAAGTGAAGGAGGCTCTGCACGGTCCGTTGCTCGTTGAAAGCGGGGCTGTCCCATGAGTACTCGCCAGCGTGCCTCAGGAACTTCGGCAACCTCGGCAGATTTGCCGGGCAACCCGCCCGGACGCGAGGAGGAGATCAGCAGGTAGCTCACGTAATGGAACTACAGCGCCGCGAAATCCGGATCCCCAGCGTGCCTGCGGGCGGGCCGGTGTCAACATCGCATGACGGGCCACGCCGGGGGACTCAGGCCTTGACAGGCGCCACGCGTTTGGACGGCCAATTGCAACGCGAAGGAGCGGACTTTTTCATCGCCTGCCGAAGAGATGCCGCCCACAGTTTGCCGCTCAACCGCCGCGAGCAGCGATGGCAAGCAGCTACCGTATTCTTACTGAAGCAAGGCGACACCAAACCCTTGCAGCTCCAATCTGCCGTCATGCGAATTGCCCGTCAGCACATCGCGCTTGGTACCGGCAAAGGAGACGGTCACTGGGGTATCCGTGCTGTTCACATACAGGGTGCGTCCGTCGACAACGCGGGCAACGACACCTTTTGGCGTATCGGGTCCGCGCTGTATATCAAGCTTGGCATAAAGTGACCGGACAAGCGGCTCGATGAACGCCGCTTGAGACGCCGTCGCGAGATAGATCGCCTCGCCCTTGCCAAAATGGTTGAGGGTGATCGCCGGACTCTTCCGAGGCGTGTTTTCAAAGGTTGCCAGCGCCTTGGCCGTGCTCGGCTCAAGCACCTCGTAATAGCCGCTGGCACCAGTCAGCTCCTTGCCGTCGAAGCTGATCTTGAGCGGTTGCTTCGAACGATAGAACTGGTCGGTGCGCAGCCCGAAAACGTCGATCAGAAGCCCTGGCAGCGGCGTTTCGAACCACTTGCCGGTCTCGTCGACCTTGGCGGAGTAGCCGGTCATGATCACGGTGCCACCATGGGCAACATAGTTTCTGATCGCCTCTGCCGTGGGCTTGTCCATCATGTAGGTGGCTGGCAGCAGCAGGAGCTTGTACTGGTCGATCGGATCGTGCGCGATGTCGATCACCGCGGTGTCGATGTTATCCCTGAAAAAGGGCGTGAAGGCTGCCTTGAGCTGGTCGCTGTAGGTGTCGGTGACATATTGCTTCATCGTGTTGGGCCCAGGCGGCGGATGGGTCAACCACTCCGTTTCATAGGAATCTTCGATTGCAACCTGTGGCTGGCGATAGCGCGGAAAGCCCAATGCCTGGAGTTTCTTGAATTCACCGGCAATCTGGGTGAACTCGCCGACCTTCCATGATGGTCGGCCATCATGGTCGAGCAGACCGAACAGCGACTGCTCCTCGCCACCGATATGCGAGTTGAATGTCCAGGCCAGGAACGTCTGCGAATAATAGGCCAGTCCGAAATACGCCCACATGCGCGAGCGGCCCGGCACACCGTAGTCGCCTCCGCCGCCCGCGGTGAATTCGTTGAACCAGACCGGCGTCTGATGCCCGGCCTTGATCATCATGACCTCGAACGCGGCACTCAACGGATCGTGGCTATCGGGGTAGAAACCTTCGGCACCGTAGGTCGAATACTGGTTCCATGAACGCAGGTAGTTGAAGCCCTTGGCCGGCGCGTTGGGCCACAGGTTCGAGACGGCGGGAAGATTGGGCGCATCGTGCTGGCGCACGTTGTCGAGGTCACTGAGGTCGGCGATGGTCATGTCGGACCAGAAGCGATGCAGGTCGAGGTTGCGTTCGTTCGGCCCCGGACCGTTGCCATAGGGCAGGTAAACCTGGCTCCAGTCGTTGATACGACGCGACCAGCGCTGCGTCGCCCACGCCTCGTTGAGCGCCGCGATCGTCCCGTAGCGCGTCTTGAGCCAGGCAACAAACCGCGCGCGGTCGCCTTCCGAATACGACATGGGCGAGCTGCCCACCTCATTGTCATAGCCAACCGCCACGACGGCAGGATGGTGCGCGTAGCGCTGAAGCATTTTTTCGGCGAGTTGCCGGACAAGACGCCGGTAGTCCGGATCGCTGATGTCGTCCCAGTAGCGGGTTGCCGGATGCAGCCGGATACCATCCTGGTTGACGATATCGACGCCCGGATACTTCTGATGCAGCCAGACCGGCGCAGGCAAGCCGGGAATGTCGAGGATCACCTTGATCCCGGCAGCATGCATCTGGGCCAGGATCGAGTCGAACCACTCGAATGTGAATTGTCCTTCGCGTGGCTCGAACGAATCCCAGGAGAGATCGCCCATGCGGACCATGGTGAAGCCCGCCTTTTTCATGATCGCGATGTCGTGCCTGACCTGCACCGGGCTGCGGTCGATCGGCTGGTAACACGTGCCGACAAACAATTGCCGCTTGCCCGGCCAGTCGGGATGGCCGGCGGGACTCTGCGCCTGTACCCGCTGAACGGGCGTGAAGCCGGCGCACAGGGCAAGCATGACTGCAAGCCTCACCACCTTGGCGGTCGAATGCTTTTTGAACTTCATCTGTCGTTATCCGCCTTCGAAGGTGAGTGGTCGTCGACGTAGCGCGGTAGCGCACACACTCAGGCGAAGGTGATTTCGAACACGCTGGCGTGACGAGTCGGCAGCGTCGCCGGTGCGTCGATGACCAGCGCCTGCCCGGTCTGCCGAAAGGCCATCGCGCCGCGATGGCCGAGCAGCCGGACGTGTTGCACCGAGCGTCCAGCGTGCGGATTGCCCTTTGCCAGTGAAGTAATGGCGACGCTACCCGCCGGCACGCCGAGCGTGATCGCGAAAAGACGATCGCCCCTGGTCGTGAACCGGATGTCCCTGGCGGTGTAGGCGACCTGCTCCTTGAACATGCCCGCGGCCGCCTCGGTCGGCCCTTCGCCGTCGATCGTCCACGGCCGCGTGCCATGGATGGCCTCCGCATTGACCGCCATCCACGCCGTCAGCTCGGCCAGCAACTGCTCCGACTCGGGCGGCAGGCTGCCGTCGGCATGCAGCACCACGTTGAGCAGCATGTTGCCGTTCTTGCTGACGATGTCGGCCAGCATGGTGATGACCTCATCGGCGCTTTTGTAGTTGTAGTTCTCGTTGAAGAACCAGTCGCCGTTCGAGGTATCGGTTTGCCAGGGCAACGGATTGATGCCCTTCAGCACGCCGCGCTCGACGTCCTGCACCGCCCATTCCTTGTGGAATTCGCCTGACCCTGAATCCTTGCAGTTGTAGACAGCTTCCAGCTTTCCGCTGCGCGCAATACTGCTGTTGTAGAGATCGGCGACCAGTGAGCGGCCGATGGCCCCGAACGGCAGACCGCCGTCGGAATAAAGCAGGTCGGGTTGGTAGTTGTCGACCAGGTCGCGGATCCGCGTGTACCAGATCCGGTGGTAGTCGGGATTGCTGGTGTACCAGCTGCCTGGCGTGTTGCGGAAAGGCTGGTCACGATTGTCGTGGTAGAGGTCTTGATAGCGTGGATCGGCTCCGTCATAGCCGATCCCGAGTTTTGGCCAGAACTGGTCATAGAGATGGTTGGGATACCACCAGCAATAGCTGGCGCCCAGATGCTCGGACACGCCGAAGCGCAGGCCGCGCCGGGTGGTCGCCTTTTTCCATGCCCCGACGATGTCGCGCTTCGGTCCCATCGCTGCGGCGTTCCAGCGGTGATGGCGCGAATGCCACAGATCGAAATTGTCGTGATGGACGCCCATCGAGACGAAATACTTCGCCCCGGCGGCGGCATATTTCTCCATCAGCGCATCGGGATCGAACTTGTCGGCGGTCCACAGCGGAATGAGGTCCTTGTAGCCGAATTCCGAAGGGTGGCCGTAGTGCTTGACGTGATAGTCGTAGTCGGGGTGCCCCGGGACGTACATGAAGCGCGCATACCAGTCGCCTTGCCGCGGCACCGCCTGCGGACCCCAGTGCGCCCAGATGCCGAATTTGGCGTCCCGGAACCACTCGGGGGTCTGGTATGTTTTTAGCGACTCAACCGTCGGCTCGAAGCGGCCGGGCACCAGCTTCGGTTGGTCCGAATCTTTGAGCGTGGGGCGAGCGGAAGTGCGCGCAAGAGCGCCGGAGGAAAGCGCTGCGGCGATCGATCCGATCGATGCCCCCAGAAATTTTCGTCTGTCAAACGTGGCCATGAGTCCTCTCCCATTGATTATTGGCGCTGCTGCCAGACACCACGGTGTAGATCCTTGCGGCCAGATAGACGCGATCTGGATGCCGGTGCCGACGAGCGACCGCCGTGCCGTCCATGCGGGTCCATTTGTCAGCTCGCGGCACGAAACCTCCACCACCGACGCGCAAGTGGTGCCATACGTACAACACCAATCCCGCAAGGCGGAGCGGAAACGAAGCGAACGACGGCAACGCGACAAGGACAACGTTGAAGGAGGTCGCCGGGGTGGCATGGCGCAGCTCAAGATCGGTATCGGCGGCGGGCTTTGCCCGCGCGGTGCCGGCGAAGCCGAGCTGCAGCAACGTCAGGGTGCACAGTTGCAGCGTCGTCATGCCGGGTACATCCCTCCCCTATCGGCCGATCTCGCGCAACGGCTTGCCCGCCATCAGGTTGCGCTCGATCTGTTCCAGCGTGACGTTGCGGGTTTCCGGGATCAGTGCGAAGGTGATCAGCAGGAATACCAGGTTGAGTCCGCCATACAACCAGAACGTGGCGGCGTTGCCGATGCCGTTGAGCAAGGTCAGGAAGGTGGCGCCGACGATCATGTTGGCGATCCAGTTGGTGAAGGTCGAGCAGCCAATGCCGAAATCACGCCCCTTCAACGGCTGCACCTCCGAACACAGCGTCCAGATCAGCGGACCGGCAGACATCGCGAAGCCCACGATGAAAAGCAGCAGCATCGCCACCGTGAAGATCTGCTCGCCATGCGTGGCGATGCCCAGGTGCATCATCGTGCCCACCAGGCCGAGACCCAGCGCCATGATGGTGAAGCCGGTGTACAGGATCGGCTTGCGGCCCCAGCGATCCACCAGGCCAATCGCGATGAAGGTGGCCAGCACATTGGTCAGGCCCACCACGGCGGTGAACCACATCTGCGCCGCGGTGGCATAGCCCATGTCCTGAAAAATACGCGGCGCGTAGTACATCACCACGTTCATGCCGGTGAACTGCTGCATCACCTGCAACAGCACACCCAGTCCCACCGAACGGCGAAAGTTGGGATTTTCCAGGAACAGGTGCCAGCCGTGCTGCGGCGTCTTCAACTGCTCCTCGATGTCGGCCACCTCGCGCGCCACCTGCACCGCATCCCCGCGCAGCCCGTGCAGGACCGCCGTCGCCTCCTCCTTGCGCCCGCGCATCATCAGCCAGCGGGGGCTGTCCGGCAGCAGGAACAGACCCAGCAGGAACAGGATGCCGGGAATCGCGATGATGCCCAGCATCCAGCGCCAGTTGCCGCTGTAGCTGAATGCGGTATCGGACAGGAACGCCACCAGAATGCCGGTGGTGATCATCACCTGGTACAGCGAGATCATCGCGCCGCGCGTCTTTTCCGGCGCCACTTCGGCCAGGTACAGCGGCGCGGTGAAAGTGGCTACGCCAATCGCCAGGCCGAGGATCAGTCTTGCCGCAATCAAGGTTGCCGGCGACCACGCCGCCGCACTCAACAACGAGCCGATCACGAACAGCACACCGGCCAGGATCAGCGAGCGCTTGCGGCCCAATGCAGCCGACATCCAGCCTGCGCCCAGCGCACCGATGGCGGCGCCCAGCATCATCGAACTGACGATCCACTCGATCATGTGATCGGAGATCTGGAACTCCTTCTGGATGAACTGGGTGGCACCGGAAATCACGCCGATGTCCAGGCCGAACATCAACCCGGCGAGGGCCGCCAGCGCACAGGTGAACAGGACCGTCGACTTGTGTTGCACGGCGATCGACTCTTCGGCAATGGCATTCATTGGATCTCTCCGGATTCGGATTCGGCTCGGCAGGGCGACCGTCCGCCTTGACAGGCGGTCGTTGCATGGGATGGCGGCGCGATGGTGGTCACCGCGGCGGCACCGTCAGGGTGGGCGGCGCGCGCCCGGGGACACCGGCAAAGCACACCTCATTGATGCCGCGCACGCCGGCGGCAACGGCGAACAGCGCACCGGCCAGCGGCTCCTCGCGCAGGCTGTGGTCAGACAGGCCTTCGCGGGCGCTGGTGATGTAGAGCGTGTCCAGCGCCGGACCGCCGAACGCCGCGCGGGTGGGTTGCCGGGTGGGCACGTGGACGACGGTGTCCTCGCTGCCATCGGGGCGATAGCGGACCACGCGGGACATGCCCCACTGCGCGTTCCACAGGCCGCCGTCTGCATCGACGGTCGAGCCATCGGGCTCGCCCTCGATGCCGGCCAGGTCCACGAACGTTCGCGCAGGCCCCACGCTGCCGTCGGCGTGGTAATCGCAGCACTGGATCCGTCGTGTGGGCGAGTCGCAGTAGTACACGGTGGCGCCGTCGGGACTGAAGGCGAGGCTGTTGCTGATCGCCACCGAGGGCAGCGGCAGCCGCTCCAGCGCGAGGTCCGCATTCAGCCGGTAGAAGCCACCGATCGGCCGCCTCGGCTCCCCGTCCACGGGTTCATGCAGGGTGCCGAACACGAAGCGGCCCTGGCGATCGCAGACGCCGTCGTTGAGCCGGGTCGGCAGATCGGCCTCGACCGCCACGATCGGTTGCATCTCGCCGCTCTCCAGATGGAAGAACGCCAGTTGCGAGGCCAGCCCCAGCAGCAGCCAGCCATCGGCTTCGCACAGCGCGAACGAGGCCAGCCGTTCGGGCAGGAGCCAGTGGCGCGTCGTGCCATCACGTGGTGTGTAGCGCCACAGCGTGGCCGCCGGGATATCGGTCCAGTACAGCGCCTGCGCCCGGGGACACCACTGCACGCCCTCGCCCAGTTGATTGCCCGCCGCAAGCACGGCCCGGGCCTGCAGCATCGCGCCGCTCATACCCAGCCCCCGTCCACGATGAAATCCTGGGCCGTGACCATGCGGCTGTCGTCGGCCGCCAGGAACAGCGCAGCGCGCGCCAGATCCTCGGCCATCACGTGGCCCGGCAGGCATTGCGAGCGGGCGATCTCGGCCTCGCCTTCGGCATCCAGCCACAGGCGCTGCTGCTTCTCGGTGATCACCCAGCCGGGCACCAGGCAATTGATGCGGATGTGCTGCCGGCCCAGCTCGCGCGCGAGGCCGGCGACCAGTCCGTGGATGGCGGCCTTGGCCATGGTGTACATCGGGTAGCCCCCGTTCTTGATCATCCAGCTGGTGGAGCCCAGGCAGATCACCGACCCGCCGCCGAGCGCCTGCATGTCCTCGAGTACGGCCTGGATCACGAAATAGTGATGGCGCAGGTTGACTGCCACGTTGGCGTCGAAATCGGCCGGCGTGGTCCGCGCAAAATCGTGGCGCACGTCATTGGCGGCATTGCTGACCAGCACCGCGATCGGCCCGATTGCGGCCCGCACCCCGGCGATCGCCTGGCCCAGCGCATCGAGATCAGTCAGATCGCAGGCGACGAACACCGGGCGATGGACGACCTCGGCGAGACCCTCGAGCAACGACTGCGCGGCGGCGACGTCAACGTCAAGAAACGCCACCCGCGCGCCCTGCCGCGCGAAGTGCTCGACGAAGTCGGCACCAATGCCACTGGCACCGCCGGTGACCAGCACCGTGCGATCGACCAGGCTGGGGTAGCTGGCATAGGTCGGTTGCTGCATCGACATCGCGCTCACCACTCCGCCACACTGCCGTCGTCATGACGCCACAGCGGATTGCGCCAGCGGTGGCCGACCGCGGCGCGCTCATCGACGTAATCCTGGTTGACCGTGATGCCCAGGCCCGGGCCGTCGGGGATACGCACGAAACCCTGCTCATAGGCGAACACGCTGCGATCGTCGAGGTAGTCGAGCAGGTCGTTGTCGGCGTTGTAGTGGATGCCCAGGCTCTGCTCCTGGATAAACGCGTTGTGGCAGACCGCATCCAGCTGCAGGTTCGCCGCCAGTGCGATCGGCCCGAGCGGGCAATGCAAGGCCAACGCCACGTCGTAAGCCTCGGCCATCGCCGCGATCTTGCGCGTCTCGGTGATCCCGCCGGCATGCGAGGGGTCGGGCTGGATGATGTCGACCCCGCCCATCTGCAGCACCCGCTTGAAGTCGTAGCGCGAGTACAGCCGCTCACCCAGCGCGATCGGCGCGGGCGAGATCGCGGCCAGCTCGGGCAGCGCTTCCAGGTGCTCGGACAACACCGGCTCCTCGATGAACATCAGCTTGTACGGCGCCAGCTCTCGCATCAGCACCTTGGCCATCGGCTTGTGCACGCGGCCGTGGAAGTCCAGGCCCAGGCCGATGTCGGGGCCGACCGCCTCGCGTACCGCCTGCACGTTGGCCAGCATGCGCTCGACCTTGGCGTGACTGTCGACGTACTGCAGCTCCTCGGTGGCATTCATCTTGACCGCGGTGAAGCCGCGCGCCACCGCCTCGCTGGCGGCCCGTGCGGTGTCAGCCGGGCGGTCGCCGCCGATCCACGAGTAGACCCGGATGCGATCGCGCACCGGCCCGCCCAACAGCGCGTGCACCGGCACGTTGAGATGCTTGCCCTTGATGTCCCACAGCGCCTGGTCGATGCCGGCGATCGCGCTCATCAGGATCGGCCCCCCACGGTAGAAGCCGCCGCGATACATCACGTTCCAGTGATCCTCGACGTGACGCGGATCCTTGCCGATCAGGTAATCGGACAGCTCCTCGACTGCGGCCGCCACGGTGTGCGCGCGGCCTTCGAGTACCGGCTCGCCCCAGCCACTGATGCCGGCATCGGTGTCGATGCGCAGGAACAGCCAGCGTGGCGGCACGGCGAACGTGGTCAGGCGGGTGATCTTCATGACGTGGCTGCGTGCTGCAGTGAAGCCCACGCCTGCGCGAACGCCTGCGCACGACGGCCGACCTCGGCGGCATCGCGGCCGGGCGCGTACAACGCCGAGCCGATGCCGAAGCCGTTGGCGCCGGCGGCGACGTAGGCCGCCATGCTGTCCGGCGTGATGCCACCCACCGGCAGCAGGGCCAGCTCGCGCGGCAGCACCGCGCGCCAGGCCTTGATCGCCGCCGGGCAGACCTGCTCGGCGGGAAAAATCTTCAGCGCATCGGCACCGGCTGCCAGCGCCGCGAAGGCCTCGGTCGGCGTAGCCACGCCCGGCGTGCATAACAGGCCGGCACGCTTGGCGGCGCCGATCACCGCCGCGTCCGCATGCGGCATCACGATCAGCTGGCCGCCGGCGGCCGCCACCTCCTCAACCTGGGCCAGTGTCATCACGGTGCCGGCACCGATCAGGCAATGCGCGCCCAGCCGCTCGCGCAGCAGGCGAATGCTCTGCAGCGGCTGCGGTGAATTGAGAGGAACCTCCAGCATGCGGAAGCCGGCTCCGGCAATCGCGTCGCCGATGGCCAATGCTTCGGGCGGAGTCAGCCCGCGCAGGATGGCGATCAACGGCAGCGGTTGCAGCCATGGCGTGATCATGGATGGGCTCCGATGGCAGAGTGAAGCGATAGCGAGGTCAGGCCGGCGGCACACGCGATCTGCCACAGGCCCAGCGCGGCGGCGGCCTGCGGCGGCAGCGCCATGCCCAGTTCGAAACAGGTTGCGGCGGCGGCATAACGCCGGCAGAGGGCGGTGTTGCCGATCAGTTGCAGCGGCGTGGCGCAGTCGATGCGACCGGCGGCCAGGGCACTGCGCAGTTCCTCGCCGATCAGCAGGCCGGACAGATAGTCGGGCACTGCCAGCGGTTGGAGGGTTCCCGCCAGCACCAGCGCACGGGCGGAAAACAGCCGGCTCAGCGCGCCGGCCGCACCACTGTCGCGCGCGGCCAGAACACCCCGCAGGAACGCGTCCTGGTCGGATGGCGGATCTTCCGCGGGCAGGCCCGCCGCGAGAATCGTGTGATGGCGCAAAGCGGCGTACAGCTCGCCGGTCATCGCGGTGGCGAAATCCACCACGCGGCCGTCGCGTACCTTGACCCACTTGCTGTGCGTTCCCGGCAACAGCAGCGCCGAGCTCTCCGCCAGCACCGGCTGCAACGCCAGCGCGCCGAAGATCTCGCTCTCCTCCCCACGCATCACGTCGGCCGCCACGGTATTGCGCAACCCCGGCACCAGATACACGCGCCGCCCGCCAGCACTGTCGACGAAGCTCAAGCCGCGGGCCACCGCGGCGAGATCGGCGGGCAGGTCGACATAGGGCACTTCGCGCCAGCCGCCACGGCTGCCGACCATACCCGAGGCCAGCACCGGACAGGCCGGCCAAGCCGCCAGCACGTCGTCCAGCGCCGCCTCGAAACCGCCGGCGGGCAGCCGACGGATGCCCCAGTCGCGGGCGCGCATCTCCAGCACCCGGCCACTGTCATCCAGCAGATAGGCGCGCAGGCTGGTCGTACCCCAGTCCAGCCCGATCAATTCCGCTCGTGGCAAACAGACGTTCATTGCGCCTGCGGATTCCTTTGCACGCTGATCGCTGCGCCGCTGTAGTCGACACCCTGGGTCGCCGGCGCATCGAAATCCGCGGCGGTGGCCGAGGGACCGGAGATCCAGCGAATGGTGAAGTGACGTTGCGCCGGCATGCCGGGATAGCTGCCCTCACGCTTGCCGATGCTCAGCGTGCCGCTGGCCTCGTCGTAACTGAGCGGAATGCGCGAGTACGCACCGTGCTCATAGTCATAGGTAGTGCCCTGATCGTGATACAGCGAGAACTTGCCATCGGCGCCGGTATAGACGGTCAGGGTGATCGGTGCATCCGGCTTCTGGTTGGTGTACTGGATCGCCGGGCCGGTCGGCACGATCGCGCCGGCGCGCACGAACAGCGGCATCCGCGCCAGCGGCGCCTCGGCCTTGATGGTGACGCCACCGTCGTAGCGTTTGCCGGTGTAGAAGTCGTACCAGACACTGCCGGCCGGCAGGTAGACCTCGCGGCTGCGTGCCTGGTATTCGGTCACCGGCGCCACCAGGAAGGCCGGACCGAACATGTACTCGTCGTTGATGTCGCGCACCTTGACGTCGTCCGGGAAGTCCATCACCAGCCCGCGCATGATGGTGCCATCACGGAAGTAGGTGTCGCCGGCCAGCGTGTAGATGTACGGCATCAGGCGATAGCGCAACCGGTCGTACCAGGCCAGCGCGTCGTAAACCTCCGACCCACCGGCGCGAGGTTGTAGATTTCACGGTTGACACCCTGCCCATGCGAGCGGAACAGCGGCATGAAGCTGCCGAACTGGAACCAGCGCAGGTTGAGTTCGCGCCACTCTTTCAGATTTTTCGCATCCGGCTTCTCGTAGCGCGCCTCCAGCGCATAGCCGCCGATGTCGGTGGTCCAGTTCGGGATACCCGACAGCGAGAAGTTGATGCCGGCGGAGATCTGGTCGCGCAGATTGCTCCAGCGCGCCACCACGTCGCCGCTCCAGCCCGCTGCCGCGTTGCGCTGCTCGCCGGCAAACATCGAACGGGTGAGGATGAACACGCGCTTGTCCGGGTAGCTCTCGCGACTGCCCTGATAGACCGCGCCGGTCGTCATCAACGAATAGGAGTTGAAGAACGCCGCACCCGGGCCCATCGCGGTCGGCCCCATCAGCAGCTTGCGCTCGGCGATGCTGGTGTTGGAGGTGATGTCCGGCTCGGTGGCGTCCATCCACCATGCATCGATGCCGAGGTCAGCGAGGTTCTCGCGGATCTGCCGCCAGTAGATCTGGCGCCCGGTGTCAGAATAGGGATCGTAGAAGGAGTTGAGATAGCCCGGGCCGACCCAGTCCCTGGTGCCTAGCTCGACATTGCGCCGGTACATCGCACCCTTCGCGTCGAGCTCCTGGTAATTTTTCGTGGTCGGATAGAACTTCGCCCACACCGAGATCATCAGGTTGGCATGCTCGGCATGCACCTGGTCGACCATGCCCTTCGGATCGGGATAGCGCGACTTGTCGAACTGGTGCGATCCCCACGCGTCGTCTTTCCAGTAACGCCAGTCCTGCACGATGTTGTCCAGCGGCAGCTTGAGATCGCGATAGCGCTTGAGCACGCCGAGCAGCTGCGCCTGCGTTTCATAGTGGTCGCGGCTCTGCCAGAAACCGTAGGCCCAGCGTGGCAGCATCACCGCCTTGCCGGTGACATCGCGGTAACCGGCGATGACATCATCCAGGTCCGTGCCATCGATGAAGTAATAGTCGACCGCATGGCCCAGTTCGGAGAACAGCGACAGCTCGTTCTGTTCGGCGGCGGGCAGCGGGTCCTGGTGATCGAGTGCGATGTAACCCGACTGCGGCGTCCAGTCGATGCGGATCGCATGCTTCTCGCCGGGCTTCATCTGCACGAAGAAGTTGCGATACCAGGGGTTCCAGTTCTGGCGCCAGTCATCCAGCACCAGCTTGCCGTCGACATACAGCTTGAAATAGCCGCTGGCGTAGAGCCGGAACTTGTGCAGGCCGGCGACATCGGATGCCACCGAACCCTTCCATTCCACGGTCTGGCCCGGACCGCCGGTGATGCCCTTGGCATCGGTCAGCTCGGCCGGCCAGCGCTTGAGATCCTTGATGTATTCGTAGTTGACTTCGGACTCGTCGCGGCTGAGCTTGAGCTTGCCGTCGACGTAGTATTTCGCGGTGAAGCCGCCGGGCTTGCCATCGGCGTCGAACAGCTTCAGTTGCTTGTCGATCATCTGGTACGGACGCGGGTCGCCGAAACGGGTGATCGAGTTGTTGTCCCACAGCAGGCCGTAGTTGCGGCTGGAGACCACGAACGGAATGGCGATGTCCATGTTGTGCTGGGCCAGCTCGACGTCCTTGCCCTTGTAGTTCATCGTGCCTTTCTGGTGCTGGCCGAGGCCGTAGAACGCCTCGTCATCGGGAGAAGAAAACTCCTGACGCACGGCGTAGAACGACTGGCCCTGCACGGTTTCCGGCGTGAACGTGCGCCCCTTGGCTTGCTCGGCAAGAATCAGCTTGCCGTTCTTGTCGAGGAACTTCACCGCCCCGGTGTCGGTCGCCACGTCAGCCGTGAGTTCAGCCGTCTTCAACAGCACGTGGCCTGGCTCGGTACTGACGCTGAAGTGCGGGTCGCCACCGGTCTTCACCGCCATCAGACTCTTGGGCAGATCGAACGACCCAGCCGGAATCGCGGTGACGTGGATGATCTTGTCGCTGACCACCTGCAGGCGCACCTGCTTCGCCGCGCCCGTGACATCGACAATCACCCCATCGGCAATCTGCTGGAAGGTGGCCTTCGTGGCCGTGGCACTGGCCGGCGCAGCCGCCTTGGCCGGATCGGCATGGCTACTACAGCCGGATATCAACGCGATAGCCAGCGCCGCGGCCAGCATATTCGTGGACGTGCGATACATGGTTCAGTCTCCCAGCGTCAGCGTGGCTGACAGCGGTGTGTGGTTGGACGCGTCACCGACGTAGACGGTGAAGCGGCCCGGATCGACCTGCCAGCCATGCGTGCCGACGTCGTAGTAGGCGAATGAGCGTCGGTCCAGGGTCAGGCTGACATGCGTGGTCTGCCCCGGCTTCAGCCGCACTTTGCGGAACGCCTTCAGCTCACGTGCGGGCCGGGCCAGCTTGGCCGAAGGATCACCGACATAGACTTGTGCCACCTCGGCACCATCGCGCGCGCCGGTATTGGTCACGTCGAACGAGACGGTGACCGTGTCTCCAACCTTCGCCGATGCCGGCGACACGCCGAGTTTGCTGAAGGCGAAGGTGGTGTATGAAAGTCCGTAGCCAAACGCGAACAGCGGCTGCGGCTTGTCGGGGTACGTCGTATACCAGCGATAACCCAGATACACCCCCTCACCGTATTTCACGGTGGGGTTGGTACCAGCGGCATGCGGCGGTGCGTCGTAGAAATCGTGGGTGGGATTGTCTTTCCACTCGCGACCAAAGCTGATCGGCAACTTGCCTTCCGGCGTATGCGCGCCGAACAGCACTTCGGCGATTGCACGACCACCTTCCTGACCAGGATACCAGCTCTGCAGCAGCGCCGGCACCTTGTCCAGCCAGCCGTCGGTGGCGTAGGCATCGCCTGAGTTCACAGTGACGATGGTCTTGCTGTTCACGGCGGCCACGGCCTCGATCAGCGCTTCCTGGCCCCACGGCAAGGGGAACGTGCGATCGAACGCCTCGCTCTCGGAGGTGGGATCGAAGCCGACCGCGACCACCGCCGCATCAGCCATCGCCGCCATCTTCTTCGCATCCGGCGGAATCAGGTCATCCAGCGCGATCACGCCCAGCCCCATGCGGCTGTAGCTGACGTCGGGCTGGTAGTCGAGACGAATCGTCACCGGCTTGCCCGCGACCAGATCGAGCGTGACGTACAACGGTGCCTGACCTTCGCGCTGCGGCTGACTGATCACCGGCGTGCCATTCACCAGCAGCCGGTAAGTGTCCTGACTGGCGGCGGCGGTGAGGAACAGGTACTTGCCACTGTGGGTGGGCGCGAAGCTGCCGCTCCAGCGTATGCTCTGCCGCGCGGTGGCCGGGGTGGTCCACAGTTCCGGCTTCCACTGGTCAACGTGTTCCTCCGTCACGGTGGCGCTGGGCTTGCCCTGGAAATCGGCATTGGCAAAGGTCTGCCGTAGCAGGCCCTTGCCGCCGCCCGGGCTGATAAAGCTCGACTGCTTGAACACCTCGTCCGGTGAGGGCAGGCCGCGGCTGTACAGCACGCGCACCTTGTCGCCGAGCTGATGGGTGATCCCGCTGAGCACGCTTTGCGCCTCAAACGTATCGACATGCGAGCTGCCACCGGCACTGCTGATCGCCGGGAAGGCATTCGGACCGATCACCGCGATGGTGCGGATTTTCGAGGGATCCAGCGGCAGCACGTGATGCGCGTTCTTCAGCAGCACCAGTCCCTCGCGGGCGGACTGCAACGCGGCGGCGTCGCTGGCCAGACTGAACAACGGTTGCGACAGCTCCTTCTGCGGGCGGTCGAGGAAGCCGAAGCGCACTGCCGTGCGCAGGATCCGGCGCACCTTGTCGTCCAGCACGGCGCGCGACAGCTTGCCGTCCTTCAGCAGCGGCAACAGCCGTTGTGGCGACATCGCATCGGCCGAGGGCATCTCCAGATCGAGGCCGGCGTTGAACGACTTGACGCCGTCGTGGGCGGCACCCCAGTCGGACATGAAGATGCCGTTGAAACCCCAGTCCTTTTTCAGGATGCCATCGCTGATCGCATGGTTCTCGCTGAGATAGTCGCCATTGACCAGGTTGTAGCTGCTCATCACTGCGCCGACATGCGCCTGCTTCACCGCCATCTCGAACGCCGGCAGATAGATCTCGTGCAGGGTGCGTTCGTCGATGCGGGTGTCGAGGTGGCGACGGTCGTATTCGGAATTGTTCGCCACGAAATGCTTGATCGTGGCCACCACGCCCTGGCTCTGGATGCCGTCGATGAAACCGACCGCCATGCGGCCGGCGAGGAACGGGTCCTCACTGTAATACTCCATGTTGCGACCGTTCTGCGGTGCGCGATGGATATTCGCGCCCGGGCCGAGGAAGAAGTTCACTCCGCGGGCGCGCGCATCACGCCCCATCGCCTCGCCCACCCGCTGCGCCAGCGCCGGGTCCCACGACGCGGCCAGCCCGACACCGGCCATATAGGCCGTCGACGGTCCCACCGAGCGCACGCCGAATGGGCCATCCGACATCTGCAAGCGTGGCAGTCCGATCGATGGCTCGGCGCGGATGTACATGTTGTCCTCGCCGCCGATCAGGTCGACTTTCTGCGTCAGGGTCAGCTTGTCGAGCATCGCGTCGACGCGGTGCTCGATGGCCGATGAATCCGCAACCGGGCCGGTCGAGACGGGCGTGGCAGCCTGCACGACGCAGCTCACGCCGAGGCAGAGCGGCAGGGTCAGGCAAAGTGGCTTCAAGCGCATGCAGTTGATCTCTTCAGTACGTGGCCAGCTTGACCCGCAGGACTTGGGGCTGGCCGGTGAAGTTGAGTCCGTAATCGGTCTGGTCGCCGTTCCATTCGCGCAGGAACTGCCAGTGACCGTCGACGTCGTAGTGGCCTTCCTGCACCCGTTCAAACAGCAAGTGCTCGCCGTCGTGGCCCTTCGGCGGCAGGAAGCTCACGCGGGCGTGATAGCCCGTGACCAGGTATTCGTTCGTGCCCAGTTGCGCGATCAACACGCCGCCCTGCGGCGTGTCGTTGCCCTGCGGCGGATCCATGCCGAACTGCGCCTGGCCGTAGCCGATGTGCACGCGCCAGTCGCCCAGGTCCAGGGTCTGCTCGTGGGTCTGCTCCGGCTCGGACGCGCCCCACAGCCTGCCCTCGAAGCTCAGCGCGGCGAGCAGGCTCTGCATCGGCGCGAGCAGGGCATAGTTGGCGGCGAACGGCTGGATCGTGTCCGCGTCGATCACCCGCGCACCCAGCGGCCAGTTCGAATATCTGGTGTAGTCCATGCCGAATGGCGAATAGCCGATCGCCTGATGGCCGAGCGCGGCGAACAGGTAGCGCGCATAGGCGGTGTCGTTGCCGGTTTCGCCGACGAACAGCGGATTGTCCGCACGCTGATAGCGATCCAGCACGGCGGTGTATTTGGGGTACTGCGGCATGTAGATGTCCGGCGCAATCAGATCCAGCGACGGCGCTGCCACGCGCCAGATGCCGAGCACGTTGTCGGTGGGCCCGCCACTGGCATAGCCGCCCGGCGGCCCGGGATGGAACGGATCGCGCAGCGCCACGTTGGCGTACATCGGCAGGTCGTAGACGGCCTTGCCCGCGGCTGCCACCTGATCGATGTAGTGCGCGATCGCCCACGCGTAGGAGAACTCCGCCGCGTCCTGGCCGAACACGTGCGTCCAGCTGCCTGCCGGCTTGTCCATCTTGCGCAGCACCGCGGCCGGCACCGGCGCCTGCAGCAGCCGATCGCCCGCTGCGGAGTAATCGCGGTCGCTGCCGTAAGTACCCGACTCGTTCTCCACCTGCATCATGATCACGGTGTGCCGGTCGCCATCGATCTGGCGCAGGTGCGTCATCAGCGACACGAACGCGCGGCGGTCGGCAGCCAGCGTCTGCGCGCCGAACGGGGACAGTGAATTGAGCGAGCTGCCGTCCTTCTTCAGCACGCGCGGGAAGCGCTGGTTGTCCAGCTTGACCCAGGCCGGCGCGTAGTTCGGGCCGTTGTTTTTCCAGGTCGCGAACCACAGCAGCACCAGCCGCACGTCGTGCTCGCGTGCCTGCGTCACCAGGGTGTCGAGGAAGCTGAAATCGAACTTGCCCTCAACCGGCTCGATCTGGCCCCACGCGATCGGCACCTGCACCGTATTGGCGTGGATCGCCTCGATCGCCGGCCACACCTGCGGCAGCATCGCCGGCCAGCCGCTGGAGTTGTTCACCTGCGCCGAAAGCATCAGATACGGTTTGCCATCGACCAGCAATTCGTGGCGGCCGTGCGCGCTGACGACCTTCGGCAGCGGCACGGCCGCGTGAGCGAGGCCGGCGCAGGCCAGCGCGGTGACGGCGAACAACGCGGGCAGCAGTCGATGTCGCAGCGATACGGTCATGGACATGTCCTTGGTCACCAGCGATCGGTACGGAACGGCGAAGCCGGCAGGCCGGCCGCGTTGACGAGGTTGGCGGCGGCGGGGTTCTCGCTCCAGCCGTAGCGCACGGCGACGGGGGCATTCACCACAGCGGCCTGCACCACCACGTCGTCGCCGTCGATGCGCGCCGTGGCCGGATGAAAATGCCGGTCGGCGCCCGCGATGGTAAAGCCGGCCAGGCTGTTGCCGCGCAGCTTCAGCGCACTGCCGGGGCTGGTGAAGTGCAGCCGGATCGCGTGACCTTCGATCGTCGTCGAGCGATACACCGGGCCGCTGTACACCAGCGACTCGCCATACACCACATGGCGCGCGGCCAGCGCCAGCCGATGGCCCACGGTCTGCTTGTCGGTGGGATGAATGTTGTCAGGATTGCCCACGTCGATGGTGACCGCTTGCGCCGTATGCGGCAGCGCCAGCGTCATCGACTGCGACTCGCGCAGCATCGCCCAGCCGCTGGTGGTGGCGGTGTCGGCGCCCTGTTTGAAGTTGGCCAGCTGCACCCACAGGAACGGCAGCTTCGGCTGCCGGAAGTCGCGCCGCCACTGTTCGATCAGCGCCTTGAACTGGTCGCGATAGACGAAGGCATCCGCATCGGCGGTGTTCGCCTCACCCTGGTACCAGAGCACCCCGCGGATCGCCAGCGGCAACAGTGGGTGGATCATCTTGTTGTAGAGCAAGGTGGCGATCTGGTTCCTGTTTTCGGTCGGAACCAGCTGTACGGCTTCGGGACGGAACAGCCACGGTCCGGCAAGCGCCCGACGCTGGCCGCCGTCCGGCTGGATCGCCACGGCTCCCGGCTCGCCATACATGCCGCCGCCGGCGCCCAGGTCGTCGACCCGGACCGCCAGCGTGTTGCGGCCCGCGTGTAGTACCGAAGGAGGCACGTGGTAGTGCCGCGCCTCGTTCCAGCCGTCGGTCTGCCCGACCACGCGACCATTGACCCAGCTGACGTCGGCGTCGTCGATCATGCCCAGATCCAGCGTCACGCCCTTCGCCGCCTCGGCGGCACTGAGCTGGAAATGGGTGCGGTACCAGGCCACGCCGTCCATGCCGTCGTAGCCTTGCGACTCCCACAGTGCGGGCACGGTGATGGGCGTCCAGTCGCGCTCGTCGAGATCGGCGGCGGCATAGTGCGCCTTGTCCGGTGTGACCGCGGTGGCGCCGAGCACCGATGGCCAGCGTCCGAGCATCTGCCGGGTCGCTGCCAGCAGCTTCGCCTGCGCGGCGTCCTCGCGCGCGATCCGCGCCGCGATCGCCACCGGCTTTACGCCCGCGGTGGCGGCATCCATCCACGGCTCGATCCGGCTGCCGCCCCAGTTGTCGTTGATGATGCCAATCGGCACGTGCTGGTCGGCGCGGATCTCGCGGGCGAAGAAATACGCCACCGCCGAGAACTGGCCCGCGGTGGCGGGCGAAGCGGCCACCCAGCGGCTGTCCGGCAGGTGCGCTGAAGGGTGCGTCGCCCAGCTGTCGGGAATCTTGATCTGGCGGATCGCGCCGTCGGTGGCGTGGGCGATCTCGGCGTCCGCATTGCGCGCCTTGTACAGCTCGAACTCCATGTTCGACTGCACCCCCGCGAGATACACGTCGCCGACCAGCAGGTCGTGCGATACGACCTCGTCGGCGCCGCTGCGCGCGCTCAGTTCGAACGGCCCCCCGGCAGCGTGGGCCGGCAGCTCGGCCTGCCAGCGCCCCTGCGCGTTTGCCGTCACATCGATCCTGCTGTGGTCGAACTGCACGTGCACGCGCGCTTGTGGTGCACTCCAGCCCCACAGACGAATCGGTTGGTTGCGCTGAATCACCGCGCCATCGCCGAACACCTGCGGCAGCTCCATGTTCGCCTGCGCCGCGAGCGGCAGCAGCAATACGAGTGTGGCGAATAGAAGGTGCTTCCGGATCATGGTGAGTTCTCGCTTGCCTGTTTGCCCTGCACGATGCCCCGGCCGCCGGTGGCGAAGTACACCTGTCCGAACACACGCGGATCGCCGGTGATGTGGCTGATACGGCCGTAGCGGTGCGCCGCGTCATCGATGCGCTGCCAGTGTCCGCCGTCATCGACCGAGCGGAAGATACCTTGCCCGTCGCCGCCGCGGCCTACCGCGAATATCGTCGATGGACGGCTATCTGGCGCGGGCTTGCCGAAGCCGAACGCATCGACACCAACCAGCCCGGGCAGGCGCTGGTGCAGCTCACCGCGCTCATCACCGCGGATCAATGGCAGGTCGCGCGCTGCGAGATAGAGCTCGCCCGCCTCATCCGGCGCAGCTTGCAGCTGTACATGATCGTGGCCGCGTGCGGCCGCCCCCAGTGCGCCGCCGATCGGCGCGAAGCTGACGCCGCCATCGTGGCTGGCCAACAGTGCGCCGTCGTGCGAATCGAACGCGTACATGCGCCGGGAATCATGGCGGTCGCCGAGCACGGTCACGCCGCCTGGCAAGCCGCTGACTGGCTGCCAGCGACGGCCGAAATCATGCGTGAGATAAACCTTCCGTGCATGCCGCGGCGCCCACAGCACCGCATCGCCATTGGCGCTCAACGCCATGCTGCCGGCCCCCTCACCTTCCGGCGGTTCGGTGGCAAAGGCTTGCCAGTGGCTACCGCCATCATCTGACCAGGCCGCGCGCACAGCGGGGCCAAACGGCTCGCGCAAGTAGCCGCTGCGCACGATCCGCAAGGGTTTCAGACCGGCATAGTCGATGCTCTCGCTGTTGGCATAGCGCGGCGGCGCGGCAAACTGCAGCGGCGCCGTGTCGAGATCGTCATGCCGATAGCCGTCCAGATCACCCAGCGCGCTGAGCAGGTGTGCGCCTTGCGGCGGACTGATCAGGCCCAGCGGCACGGTTTCCTCCAGGCCGTCGTCCTGAAACCACCAGTGCACGCTGCCGCCGTGATCGAGCCGGCGCATGTCGCGCGAGGCCCATATGCCGTAGCCGGTGACGAACATCACGTGATCCGGATCGAATGGATCGATCGCCACCGTGGTCATCCAGTGCGGCGTATGTTCAGCTGTCCACGCCGCGTTGCTTCGATCGAATTCCGAGTGCGCGAAAATTTCTGTCCAGTGCGCGCCACGGTCGGTGCTGCGGAACAACAAGTCATGCGGCTCGTAGCGATGGTGGGTGCTGGCGATCAGCACCTGCGGGTCGGACGGATCGACCGCCACATCGCCCCAGCCGAAGCCGTCGGGCGTGCTCTTGCTGGATACCGGGGTGATCTCGCTCCACTGCTTTTTCGACGGCTGAAAGCGCCACACCGCACCGTCATGCATGACGTCCGGACCGGGCTCGTCGCCATAGCTCAGGTAATAATTGCCGTCGGCGGCGCGATGCATATGGCTGGGGCGCAGTCCCAGCGGCTGACCCGGCACCGCGCTCCAGCTGCGGCCACCATCGGTGGAACGGAACAGGCTCGCCAGCTTGGTGGAAACACCCGCATAGATCACCGGCGTCGGCACACCGCGCTTGCCACTGGCCGGATCGAACACCACGAACACGATACCGATCGGCTGGGTGCGCCAGGTATTGGTTGCACTGGCCGACGGCGATGTTGCCACCGCCGGAAAGGATGCCACTTTCGACCAGTGCGCGCCGTGGTCGCCACTACGCCACAAACCCGCATCGCGTGAGCCGAGGAACAACACGCGACCGTCGTTGGGATCAACCGCCAACCGCTCGCCGTTACCGCGGCCCAACTCGTTGCCGCCAAGCTTGAATGGCAAATCGCTGCGTTCGAAATGTGCGCCCCGATCATGCGAGCGCAGGATCGCAGCGTTTCCGGATTGCTGCGTAGTGTAAGTGCCCGCCGCCAGGTAGACCCAGGCGGGGTCAGCGGGATCGAGCGCGAGGCTGTCGATGCCCAGCAGATTCTGATCTTTCGCACTGATCCAGTCGGTCAGCGGCACCCAGTGCCTGGTGGCCGCATCCCAACGGTAGGCCCCACCCACATCGGTGCGTGCGTAATAGAGATCTTTCTCCGTCGGGTGGAACACCAGCCCGCTGACGTAACCGCCACCGCCAATGCGTACGTTGTGCCACGCATAGGAAATCCCTTGCGCCGCCACCGGCAGCGAAGCAAACAGACCGAACAACACCAGCCAGCAGAAAACCAGACGAGTCGTGGAAGTCGGCGTGGGAAGGCGCGTCATGTCGTCAACCATGGGGACCCGGCAACCCGTGAGGGAACGGGTTGCCGGCATGGGGAGGATGATCAGAGCGGCCGATCCGGGCCAGCAGGCTCAACATGCGGTCATGCATCCGTGCGTCACGGGAAGCTTTTTGAGGATCGAAGTGGCGAACCCGCCGGGCATGGGGCCGATTCAACGAGACCGGCAGCAGCGGGCTCATGCGCTGTTCGCGCGCAGGCCCCGCTTGACCACCATTGCCTTTGAACCAATCGTTCACTTGACTCCCCTTCGATGGTTGTTGTCTCGCAGCAGGATCTCCAGCCCGCCAGCCATGGCCCGAACCCTGCGAGATACATGCTCGGGTTGCCAGCGCCGAGATGCAATTACGAAATTGTCCAGACTGGTTGACGTTTCTTCTTTTGCGCTTGCCGCAATAAGCCGCCTATTGCGCGCATCGATGCTTGCGGCAGCCCGCGCAACCCGCCGGACCGCCGCGCTTTCGCTGCCGTTGAAATGCTTGTCGGCGGTTGAGCGCGACGCCACGAGGTATGGCGGCATCGTCGCCGCCATGCCGCGGATCAACGGTACCGCTCAATCACCATCTGGTTTGGGCAAGCCGGCACTATCCGCTGATGGCAGGCAGGCATAGGGACCGAACGTGACGCCGGTGAAACCACCGGCCGTGGCAGCGCTCAGCAAGCTGGCGTCGAGCCCGCGCCGCAGTACGTGCCAATTACCTGGGTTGACCGCGTAATAGGCGTCCAGGCGCGGACCATCCACCTGAAAGCGGATGGAAACATCCGTGGTCTTGCCGGGCAAGTCGACCTGCGCGAGTGCGATACCCGCAGCGGGATCATCCTTGCTCGCGCGCCGATACAACGTCAGCGCGTTGCCCGACGTGTGGCGGACGATGCCCGCCGCGTAGAAATGTGTTTCGTTTTGCAGCATGGCGAGGCCCGCCTGTTCGCCGAGCTCCAAACCGCGCACGTCAAACCGCGCATCAATCGTGGCGTGATGATGCTGCAGCCGATGCGCAATATAGGCAAGCTGGCCGGACGTATCGTCGCCCAACGACATCGCCGATGGCTGGATGCGCAGGCCGTCACTACCGGTGGCATACCACGCGTTCCGAGGAGCGTGGATCATCATCCACTGCATCGGCAAGGTCGGTGCGCGGAAGCGCTCGGTCCAATGGAACGGCCCACTCATGGGCACGGCTTGTGAATCGCGCGGCAAGTCGGGGCGCGGTTCCAGCAAGGGAACTGGCTTGCCGTGCGGCAGGATGACTGGCCAGCCATCGTGCCATGTCACCGGCAACAGATACGTTTCGCGACCCAGGTTGTACTGGTTCCCGCGATACGGCCGGGTGCCCAGGAACATCGCCCACAAGGAGCCGTCCTTCAACTCGACCAGTTGCGCGTGCCCGGTCGATGTCACCGGATCAGCTCGGTCCGGCGCAAGGTCACGCTGGGTCAGGATGGGATTGTCAGCCCACGCCACGTAAGGGCCGCTGATCAGGCGACTGCGAAAGATCATCTCGGCGTGCTGTTCTCCGGTACCACCCTCGGCCACGCTCAGGTAGTAATAGTCGCCATGCCGAAACAGATGGGGGCCCTCGACATATTGCGGTTGGGTGGCCGGATTCACGCCGCCATCCACCAGCACCTTGCGCGGCCCGATCATCTTCATCGAAGCCAGGTCCAATTGCTGAAGCCAGATGGCGCGATGCCCGTCGTAGCGGGGCTTGCCTTCAGGCATGCCGTTGTTCACCACCCATGCGCTGCCGTCCTGGTCGAAAAACAGCGAGGGATCGATCCCTTCGAATCCCAGCCAGACCGGGTTTGACCAGGGCCCGGCGGGATGCTTTGCGGTGATCAGGTAATTGCCCTTGTCGCAGTAGAAGCAGGTATTGGTGATGTAGAACGTGCCGTCGTGGTGGCTGATCGAGGCGGCGAACAAGCCACCGGTCAAGGCCTGATGACCGTAATCAATTTGCTCGGGGCGGTCGATCGCGTTGCCGAGCTGGGTCCAGTCGACCAGGTTGCGACTGTGGAAAACAGGAAGCCCGGGAAAGTAGCCGAAGGTGGAATTGACCAGGTAGAAATCATCACCCACCCGGATGACCGACGGATCGGGGTAGAACCCCGTCAGCACCGGATTGCGGTATTGCGTCGGTGATGGAGCGGCGCCGCCATCGTCGCCGCGGTAGCGAATCTCCTTCACCACGACGGATGCGGAACCCATCTGGCAAAGCAGCGCGCACATCAGGCCAAATAGATATCGTTTCATTCCGCCTTCCTCTCATGTCCTGGCTTCGCACCCAGGAAACATGTCTGACCATGCTGCCGTTGATGCACGATGGCGCCACGCATCTGTGGAAGAGAAGGCGTCGCAAGAATCAACCAGCAATCAACGCATGGATCTTCCCGCAACGAACTCATCGCCCATCCACTACATCAGCGAATACCCGTGCCCTAACATCATGTCCAAAGGCTCAACGAACTCTTGAGGCTGAGCTCACGACTCTTTGTCTGCCGGTCGCGTGGAGACTCTGCCATGGATGATGAAATCGCCAGGCGCTGCCTTTCCTGCCGATGTGTGGCACCCATGCTGGCGGTATCTACCCACGGGCACCATTACAATATTCCGCAGCTCGACTGATGATTCTTCTTTTGCAGTTGCCGCAAAAGACGTTCGTTGCAGCCTGCATCCGTGCGTTCTTTCGGCTTGTGTTGGAACCCGATCAGCCGAATGGCTGATGCCTTGCTCAACGCACAAACGGCTTCTGCAGGCCGTCGGAGCAGCTGTATCGTCCTGTGCGCCTGCTGCAACAATCGCGGCGACATCACGCAGCAACCGCATCATTCCCGTGACGATTGCGCCGCCCTTCGTCATTCCCCGCGCGCATAGGTTCTGTCTTGAGATGCACCGTGCGATTGGATAGCGTTCTCTCCATCTGATGGAAACGCAGCGTCCTCACGTCATGGACTGGTCGATAGCTGCACGGAATGCCAGGGCTTTGTTGATCGACGCGAAGGTGCAGGTCGCTTTTGCAACTCAAGGGGAATACGGTGATGCCGAAGCGCGCCCGATACAACGCGTGGCTGCTGGGTTGGCTCGTTCTGCTGCTGGGCTGGTCGGGCACAACCCTTGCCGATACGGCCTATGGGCCATGGAATCTGTCCATCGCGCCCGGCAGTGTCGGCTTCAGCCAGACGCTGCCGGGCGATGCGCCGGTACTGACTGCCAATGGCGACTGGACGGCCAGCGCCTGGGTGCGTCCGCAGGCAATCCCGGAAGCACGCCAGTTGTTGGCAGGTTTCGGCGATGCCGATGGTTCAGCCCGTTACTTCCTGCTCGACCACGGCCACCTCGGCTTCTGGTGGGGCCACGGCCACGCAACCCTGTCCTCCGCTTCTTTGCGTGCGGAGCACTGGCAATTCGTGGCCGCGGTGGTGCGACAGGGGCGCCTGCACCTCTATCTGGATGGCCGCGAGGTGGCCTCGGCGCCAGCTCGCAACGAGGTCGTGTCAGCACACGTGGAGGCCGGCCCGCTGCAGCAGCCCTGGCCAAAAGCTGCACACTTCGGCGGCAAGCTGGCCGACTTCACGATCCAGGCCGGTGCCGTGGATGGCGCGAGCCTGCAACGACTGGCGCGAACACCGCCCGACCCCGAGCTGATTCGCTACCTGGATGTCGCGCAAACCTGGCCCGTGCAAACCCGTCAGATGGCCGGGCAAGTCGTACCGCAGGCACCTGCCAGCATGCCGCGCAGCCGTGCGCCATTCTCCCGCCCCGAAGGTCATGCGCTGAAAGCAACACCGGCACTGCATGCGGAAGGCGCGAGTGATTGGCTACTGGGCGACTGGCAACTGGCCTCGACGACTGCGCTGGATCATGCCGACGGTGCCGTGCTGTCACAGCCATCCCATGCCATCGAAAAAGCGTGGATGCAGGCCACCGTGCCCGGCACGGTGCTGACCACGCTGGTCGACCGCGGCGTCTATCCGGACCCCGCCTACGGCCTGAACAACATGGCCATCCCCGAATCGCTGCACCAGCACGACTGGTGGTACCGCACCCGCTTCGAGGCGCCTGCCGAACTTGCCGGCCGCCAGCTGGAGCTGATCTTCGACGGCATCAACTACGCCGCCGAGGTATGGGTGAACGGCAGCCGCGTGGGCACTATCCGCGGCGCGTTTGTGCGCGGACGCTTCGATGTCACTTCGTTGCTGCACCCCGGGCAGGCCAACGCGATTGCCGTGCGCGTGTCACCACCGCCCGACCCGGGTGTGGCGCACGAGCAGTCGCTGATCGCTGGCCCCGGCAACAACGGCGGCATGCAGGCACTGGACGGCCCCACCTTCATCGCCAGCGAAGGCTGGGACTGGATCCCGGCGATCCGCGACCGCGATACCGGGCTGTGGCAGAACGTGCGTCTGCATGCCACCGGCACGGTACGCATCGGCGACCCGCACGTGGTGACCCATCTGCCGGTACCGGACCTCAGCCATGCCGAGGTCGATATCGACGTGCCACTGGACAACCTGACCACGCACTCCGTGCACGGCACGTTCCAGCTCGCTTTCGGCAAGGTGCATGTAGCGCGAACGGTTGACGTGCCGCCAGGCGGCAGCGTGCTGCATTTCGGGCCCGCGAATACACCGCAGTTGGACGTGCAGCATCCGCAGCTATGGTGGCCGAACGGCTATGGTGATCCCCATCTGTACCAGCTCGTGCTCGGCTTCGACGCGAACGGCATCGCCTCCGACAGCCGCTCGCTGAACTTCGGCATCCGCCAGATCAGTTACGAACTGTCGCTGTTCGACTCGCAAGGCAACCTGCGTCGCGTGCTGGTCACCCCCGAGCGCACGCGTGAGCCGGGCCAACGCCTGGTCGACGTCACCCATCAAGGCATCCATCGCACAGCCACGGCCTGGGCTTATTCACTGCTGCCCGATGCCACGCAATCACCCGCCGTGCAGCCATTGCAGGACGATCGACTGACGCCTTATCTGGCGCTGCGCGTCAACGGTGTGCGCATCGCCGTCAAGGGCGGCAGCTGGGGTACCGACGACTTCACCAAACGCGCCTCGCGCGCGCGGCTGGAGCCGTACTTCAAACTGCAGCAGCAGGCGCACTTCAACGTGATCCGCAACTGGGTCGGGCAAAGCACCGAGCCGGTGTTCTACGACCTTGCCGACAAGTACGGCATGCTGGTGTTCAACGACTTCTGGCAGTCCACCCAGGACGACAACATGGAGCCGATGGACGATGCGCTGTTCATGCGCAACGCCGAGGACGTCATCCGGCGCTACCGCAATCATCCCAGCATCGCCTTGTGGTTCGGCCGCAATGAAGGCGTGCCGCAGCCGTTGTTGAACCAGCGGCTGGACAAGGCCATCGCCGACCTCGATGGCACCCGCCTGTACCTGCCCAGCTCCAACGGCATCAATCTGTGGACCAGCGGCCCGTACAGCTATCGCCCGCCGTCGCAGTACTTCACCACGCTGGCGCAGGGTTTCGCGGTTGAAGTGGGCACCCCTTCGTTCCCGACGCTGGAGACGTTCGAGTCGATGATGCCCGCGGCCGACCGCTGGCCGATCAGCGACGATTGGGCGTATCACGACTGGCACCAGCAAGGTAACGGCGACGTGCACGACTTCATGCAGGCGATGCAGGAGAGCTTCGGCACGCCGACCAGTCTGCTCGATTTCGAACGCAAGGCGCAGATGATGGATTACGTCAGCTACCGCGCGATTTTCGAAGGACTGAACGCCAACCTGTGGACTCGCAACAGCGGTCGCCTGCTGTGGATGAGCCACCCGGCGTGGCCCAGCACGACCTGGCAGGTGTACAGCCATGACTACGACACCCAGTCCTCGTACTACGGTGTAAAGCACGCCTCCGAACCGGTACATGTGCAGATGAACCTGCCCGATCACCGGATCGTGGTGGTCAACAACACCACCCGCGCGCTGAGCGGCACCCACGTCGAGGTCACCGTCTACGCTCTCGACGGCCACGTGCTCGGGCACGCGCTGCGTCCGCTGGATGCCGCTGCCACAGCCACCACGCCCACGGCAGGCGAACCGGCCATCGACGATCTGCTGCGCAGCCATGACGTGGTCTTCGTGGCATTGGCACTGACCTCCGCCGACAACCGTCTGCTGTCGCGCAACTTCTACTGGGCCGCCAAACAGCCCGGCGATTTGCGTCAACTGAACAGCCTGCCCGCGATGCCACTGCAAGTGGACGGACAGGCCGACGGCGCCGGACGCCTGCGCGTGCATGTGGCCAACCCCGGCAACCAGGTGGCGCTCAGCATCAAGCTGGTGCTGGTCGATGCACAGGGGCAGCGCATCCTGCCGGCGTACTACTCGGACAACTACCTCAACCTGCCGCCCGGCGCCTCACGCGACGTCGAACTGTCGGTGGACGAGGGCACTCGCCTGGAAGGGGCACGGGTGAAATGGCGGGGATGGAACGTCGTACCCGGCGAAACGCCGGCTTCCGGCAGGCCCAAATAACCCGCGGCAGGTACATCCGGGGCTGCCATGCCCCGCCCTGCTCTTCCCCGCCACCATCCACTGTCACGTCACCCATCACCGGAGCTTCCCCATGCGCGCGTTCGTTCTCTCGCTAGCCCTGGTCGCCGCGCTCGCTTCGGTACCGCTCGCCGCCGCCACACCAACCGCCGCCACCCCGCCGATGGGCTGGAACAGCTGGAACCACTTCGCCTGGAAAGTCACCGACGCCGATGTGCGCGCGTCGGCCGACGCGATGGTCGCCAACGGCATGCGCGACGCCGGCTACGTGTATATCAACGTCGACGACACCTGGCAGGGCAAACGCGATGCGCACGGCATCCTTCAGTCCAACGAACGCTTTCCGGACATGAAGGCACTGGCTGACTACGTACACGCGCGCGGCCTCAAGCTGGGCATCTACAGCTCGCCCGGCCCCACCACCTGCGCCAACTACGCCGGCTCGTGGGATCACGTTGAGCAGGACGCCAAGACCTACGCCGGCTGGGGCGTCGATTACCTCAAGTACGACTTGTGCGGCTTGGGCGACGTCATGGAAAAGGATCATCCGAATGACCGCAAGGCGCAGATGCAGATGATGCGCGACGCCTACGCCCGCATGCACAAGGCACTGCAAGCGACCGGCCGACCGATGGTCTATTCACTGTGCCAGTACGGCTGGGACGCGGTGTGGGAATGGGGTGCGTCGGTGGGCGGGAACCTGTGGCGCACCACCGGCGACATCACGCCGGACTGGAACCGCATCTACACCATCGCCGAAATGCAGGACGGCCTGGCCAAATACGCCGGGCCCGGGCACTGGAACGATCCGGACATGCTGGAAGTCGGCAACGGCAAGCTGACCCTGGCCGAGAATCGCGCCCATTTCAGCTGGTGGGCGATGCTCGCGGCACCGCTGATCGCGGGCAACGACCTGGCGCACATGACGCCGGCGATCAACGCGATCCTGACCAACCACGAGGTCATCGCGGTCGACCAGGATCCGCTCGGCCACCAGGGGACGCGCGCCTACGCCGATGGCGAGATGGAAGTGTGGACGCGTCCGCTGGTCGGTGGTGCGCTGGCGCTGGCGATCTTCAACGTCGGCCCCGACCGGGATGTGCACCCGTATCACATCGAGCTGTCACGGCTGGGGCTGCATGGTCCGCAGCAGGCGCGCGATTTGTGGGCGCACAGGGCGGTCACGCTGAGTGACAGCTTGCCGATCGCGCTGGAAGGGCACGATGTGATGATGTTGCGGATCGAGCATCCACGTTGATGCTCGGAAGTCGAAGCGAGCCTGTGCAATGGATATGCGCAAGCACGGCGTCATCGCTTTTGGAAACGTTCAGAGCAGAGCCTGAGAGCAAGAGCTTTCGTCCTCCTGCGGAGGGCGAGGTACTTCTCTTTTGCTTGTCCACATACGCGCAGGAGCGCGTATGAACAGCGAAGCTGGCCCGAAGGGCGGAGGGCAGGATGCCCGGAGTAAAAGAGAAGTACCCAAGAGAAAACGACACCCCGCTTGGCGCTTGCCGGGCATCCATGCCCGGCAAGTCCGTGAGCCGGCGCCGGGCTTTTCGACAGCACATCCCTGTGCTGGCGAAAAGGAATCGGCATCCTGCCGATTCCCCTGCGGGCCTGTCGTCCCCACCTCACCGCCGCACAGGGGCCCCGGGTAGAGCCGCGGACCATCCTGGTCCGCACTCGGTGCGCAACCGCGTCGCGGTTGCGAGAGCAAACGCAGTTGCGTCTAGCCCGTGCTTCGCCTTGAGTTACGGTAGTCTGCTATCGGATAGAAGCTGTCGTCCGAAAGTTCACTCTGACCCGGGTTTCCCGCTAGTTGATGCTCTCGCCCCAAAGTAGCGTAGCCTGTGCCACCAGTCACAAGCGAAACAGAGACTCAGTCTTCGATGGCAGACACAGGGAGGTGGAACCCGCAATGAAGATCGAGTCCGCTCGCATCAAGAACTTCCGCACGTTGAAAGACGTGACAATCCCCTTCGATTCCGTCACGACCTTCATCGGACCGAACGGCGCTGGCAAGTCCACCGTGCTTCGTGCGCTCGACTGGTACTTCAACGGCAAGTCGGGATCTCTGACGGAGAAGGACTGCTCCTTCGGTGCGACTGACGAAGACATCGAGGTTCAGGTTACATTCGCTGACCTCACGGCCAAGGACCGCGAGGCACTTGGTAAGTACGCACCGGAAGGAGTTACCACATTCACGGCATGGAAGCAGCGGTCACCTGATGGGTCCGATGTGCTTTCCGCCAATGCAAAGGGTTTCCCGGATTTCAACGCAATCAAGGCGGCGACCGGTGCGGCCGCGAAGAAGGATCTGTACGCCAATCTCCGGCGTAGCCGCGCAGACCTGAACCTTCCGGAGGCCAAAACTGGCATTGCCGTTGAGCAGGCGATGACGACATGGGAGGCATCTAACACTGGTCAGCTCATCGACGCCCCTGAAGCACTGCAGACCAATTTCTTCGGCTTCAACAGTGGCGGCAAGATGAGTGGCCTTTTTGACTTCGTCCTGGTCACTGCTGATCTTCGGGCGAGCGAGGAATCGAGCGACGGAAAGTCGAGCATCATCGGTCGAATCCTTGAGCGTTCAGTTGACCGTACTGCGGCCGACGAAGCTATCGCGGAGATCGTCGAGGAGTCACGCGCGAAGCAGCAGAAGGTCTATGAAGAGAAGTTCCAAGCGCAGCTAGAGGCTATGACGACACAGCTCAACAATATCGTTGCATCCTACACTCCTGGCAGAGCTGTCACGCTTTCCCCTGCAGAGGTGGAGCTCAAGGCCCCTCGGACCACATTTGAGTTGGCAGTTCTCGATGGCACAACGGAGACTGCTGTGGAGCGACAGGGACATGGCTTTCAGCGCACGCTTCTGATCTCAGCCCTCCAACTCCTGGCGCAATCAGGTGCGGCGTCGGCAGAGGGTGTCATCTGCCTGGCAATCGAGGAGCCGGAACTCTATCAACACCCAGTTCAGGCCCAAGCGTTCGCTAAGATGCTCCGGTCGCTTGCAGAGGACCTCGCCAAGCGCATCCAGGTGACCTATGCGACTCATAGTCCTTACTTCCTTGAAGCGCGACATTTTGACCAAGTCAGACGGCTGACGAGATCATCCGAGCAGACTCCTGTAGTCACTGTCCACTTGGCCACGGTCGAGGATGTGAAGGCGAAACTCGGTGAAACGGTTGATGCCGATCAGGTCGCTCGTCAACTCGATGGCATCGTAACCAATCGCCTCTCGGTTGCGTTGTTCGCAGCGCGTGTAATGCTTGTCGAGGGTGATACAGAGGCAGCCGTTTTCTACGGAATCGGCGATCGGGATGCTGTGGGGCGTCTCGAATCTCAAGGGCTGTCGATCGTTTCGGTTGGGGGCAAAGGTGGAATTCCACTTGCTCATGCCATCCTTACCTGCATCGGGATTCCCACATACGTACTCTTCGACGGAGACAGTGGTTTCGAGATGCGGGCTAATGCTGTTGGCAAGAATAAGACTGTTATAGAAGGCGAGCGAACGAAATTTTCGACAGAGAACCGTCGGCTGTTGAAATACCTGGGTGGCACCGAGGTCGATTTTCCACCAGAGCAAGTCGGCGATCGTGTGGCGACACTAAGCGATCACCTTGAGGCCTACCTAGAGTCCAACTGGACAGAGTGGGTCGCGTCGTGTGCGGCGATTGAGGCCGCTGCCGGACTCCAGCTCGCAAAGAATCAGTATGCCTACCGGACCGCTACGCTTGAGGCGAAAGGAACGGTTCCAGAAATGCTCAAGCAGATTCTGACAAACGCTGGAGTAGTGTAGCCATGCACGAGATTATCTGCCCGCACTGCGGGAAAGCGTTCAAGATTGACGAGGCTGGATACGCGAACATCCTGAAGCAGGTTCGCGACAGCGAGTTCGACCAGCAATTGCACGATCGGCTGGAGCTGGCCGAGCAGGACAAGCGGAACGCGGTCGAGCTCGCCGAGACCAAGGTCGCCAGCGAATTGCAAAAGGCTGCCGCGACCAAGGACGCCGAGATCCGGGAACTCAAGGCCAGACTTGATGCCGGAGATATCGCGCGGAAGGTAGCCGTGACCGAAGCCTTAAGCGGCGTGGAAAAAGAACGTGACGTGCTCGCGAATGAACTTGAGCAGGCGAAGCGAGACAAGCAAGCCGCTTCCAAGCTAGCCGAGGCGATGCTCGCTAATGAGCTGCAGAAGGCTGCGGCCACAAAGGACGCGGAGATCCAGGGCCTGAGTGCCAAACTTGATGCAATCGAGGTTGCTCAGAAGCTTGCGATCACCGAGGCAGTGAGTGCGGTCGAGAGGGAACGTGACGAACTAAAGAATGGCCTTGAGAGAGCGAAGCTTGAGAAGCAGCTTGGGGAGAAGTCGCTCAAGGACAAGTACGAGACGCAGATCAAGGATCGCGAGGACGAGATCGTGCGCCTTCGGGATATGAAGGCTCGCCTGTCGACCAAGATGGTTGGCGAAACCCTGGAGCAGCACTGCGATACCGAATTCAACCGCATTCGAGCGACGGCGTTTCCGAGGGCATATTTCGAGAAAGACAACGACGCGCGGAGTGGCAGCAAGGGCGACTACATCTTTCGGGACTCCGATGAGTCTGGCACTGAGATCGTCTCGATCATGTTCGAAATGAAGAACGAGAGCGATCACACCGCGACGAAGAACAAGAATGAGGACTTTCTGAAGGAACTCGACAAGGATCGCACTGAGAAGGGATGCGAGTATGCCGTGCTGGTTTCCCTCCTAGAACCCGAGAGTGAGCTCTACAACACCGGGATCATCGACGTGTTCCACCGCTACCCGAAGATGTATGTCGTGCGCCCGCAATTCTTTCTTCCAATCATCACGCTGCTGCGAAATGCGGCGATGAACTCGCTCAAGTACAAGTCAGAACTTGCGCTTGTTAAGGCGCAGAACATCGACATCACGAATTTTGAAACCGAGCTCGAAACGTTCAAGTCCGCATTCGCGAAGAACTACGATCTCGCCTCCAGACGCTTCCAAACGGCGATCGAAGAGATCGACAAGTCGATTGACCACCTTCAAAAGACGAAGGAAGCGTTGCTCGGCACCGATCGGAACCTTCGTCTTGCCAACGACAAGGCGCAGGACGTGACAATCAAGAAGCTGAATCGGGGCAACCCAACTATGGCGGCCAAGTTCGCCGAGCTCAAGAATCATGACCCTTCCGATGCTGGATGAGTCCGATCATTGATACCCGAGGCGCGTCTCTAATGCGCAGGTCGGCATAGGGCATAGCGAGGGCCGTCATTTCTACTGTGAAGCGGTCGTTCGCGGTAGCAAGGGCACTGCCGTTTTGGGTCTACCTATGCCCCTCGTAGCATGTCGATCCGACACTGTGGCTGTAGGCGCCGCCGGCCAAGAGCATTCGTTTACGGCAGAGTTAAGCGACGCGCAGATTTCCGCGCGTCCTCTTGGACGAAGTGTTATGTGCTCACAGTCTTTGTATGATGCGTGCAAGCACTAGCGATCATATTTGGATTTAACGTTGTAGTTGATGTATGCGTTTAGCCCGTCGCCAGCCTGTGCCAGCTGTTTCATTCTCTCCACATGATCTTGCCCAGCGAGGCCATAACTGTATGTATACGGCTTGGCTGTACCCGAAAACCAAACTGTTATGGATGTCGCTGCGATCTCGTAGCCGATGACGCCAGAGTCGCCATTTATGTCTGCATACCTTTGCATAGCTATTTCCTTTTCATGATTGGACGGTCGGTGGATTGATCCATCTGCCGTTTCTCATCTTGAGCCTGGTTATACATTCAGCGCAAGCCCCGATTGATATCCATCACCACGCGCCGCGTTGTGATGTGTTGCACCATCATTCATTGCCACCGCGACAAGCCGCTATAGGGCGTAAGACGAATGAAGGGGACGGAGGTAATTATTCGGATTCAATTCCCTCCGTCCCTTTAACTCGCCCTTCAGACGCGCAACATCGTCTTGATCGCACGCCGCTCGTCCATGGCCTTGTAGCCTTCGGCCACCTCGGCAATGGGCAACACCAGATCGAAAACCTTGCCCGGCTGAATCAGACCTTTCTGCACACGGTGCATCAGGTCGGGAAGGAATCGCCGCGCCGGGGCTGGGCCGCCGAGCATGCGGTGCTGGGAGAAGAACAGCTTTTGGCCATCGAAACTGACGCCGTGCGGCACGCCGACATAGCCGATGCTGCCACCCGGTCGGGTACTGCCGATGGCTTGTTGCATCGACTCTTCCAAGCCCACGCATTCCAGTACCGAGTCGGCGCCAACGCCCTGGGTCAGTTCCATGATGCGGGCGATGCCTTCGTCGCCGCGCTCGGCCACGATGTGGGTCGCACCGAATTCGCGGGCCAGCGCTTGCCGTGGTGCGTGGCGGCTCATGGCGATGACGCGTTCGGCGCCCATCTGGCTCGCAGCCAGCACACCCATCAGACCGACCGCACCATCACCGACCACCACCACCGTGCCGCCGGGGCGGACGTTCGCGGCATCCGCTGCATACCAACCCGTACCGAGCACATCGGAGACCGCCAGCATGTGCGGGATCAAGTCGCCCGACGGCATCTCTGCCGTTGCCACCAGCGTGCCATCGGCCAGCGGCACCCGCGCATACGGCGCCTGCGCACCACTCATGAACTCACCCTGCGCGCAGGATGACTGGAAGCCGAACGCACAATGTGGACAAGTGTTATCGGACAGGCAGAACGAACCCACCACGAACTGGCCGGGCTTCACGCTACGCACTTCCGCACCCACTTCGACGACCACGCCGCAATATTCGTGGCCCATAGGCGTTGGACCACCCTGCTTCGACATGCCGCGGTACGGCCACAGATCCGAGCCGCAGACGCAGGTTGCCGACAACTTGATGATGGCATCGGTGGGTTTCAGGATTTTCGGGTCGGCGACCTGTTCGTAGCGAACATCGCCGGGGCCATACATCATGGTTGCGTACATGGGTGTGCTCCTCGTTCTATCGGTTGGTTTTCAAGTGCCGACCACGTTCAGGCGGCGCCCACGGCAGCTCAAACGTCAGAAGGCAGGGCCTGCGAGGTAGTCCTCATCGGTGACTTGCTCCATCCAGTTGACCACCTTGCCATCCAGCGACTCCTGCACCGCGATGTGCGTCATCGCCGTCGTTGGGGTAGCGCCGTGCCAGTGCCTGTGGCCGGGTGGGCAGGTGATGATGTCGCCCGCATGGATCTCCACGATCGGTCCGCCCTCGCACTGTGTCCAGCCCTTGCCCGAGGTCACGATCAGCACCTGGCCCAGTGGATGGTTATGCCAGGCACTGCGCGCACCGGGCTCGAAGGTGACGATGGCGCCGGTGACGCGCGCGTCGCCGCTGCCCTTGAACGGCATGTCGATGCGGACCTTGCCGGTAAAGTATTCAGCAGGGCCGTTGGCCGAGGGTTGTGAGCCGTTGCGCAGGATTTGCATGGGGATACTCCGGTGATGAAAAAGGCAGGCGAGCAGGGGATGAGTTTTGCCAGTGCGGCCCGTGCCCGGTCGCGGCCGAAAGTTGCCGTTACCGGTGCGCCAACCAGAACCTACTCCTGGGAAAAAGCGATGCGTGCGGTGCCCCGGCCGAGTACGCGGGCCAGCTCGCCGGGATCGTCAACGCGTCCAAGCCGAGTGTAGGAATAGGACGAACGAAAGGTCTCATAGAAGAGAACCACGGTTTTCGAGCCATACAACAGGAGGTCACCACTGAGGATCGCGCTAGGCTGAATCGGTTCCGTCGGTAGCTCTTTTGACAGATCCGCGTACTTCTCGTTGCCGTTGAGCTCGGCCATGTCCAAGCTCAACGGAAGCTGGGACGCGAACGACCGCGCGGCCTCGGTATCGGCCAGAGTGACGGTGAATCGTCGGTCGCCGACGGTCATCCACATGGTGAACTCCTTGGATTCTATGGAAGCATGGACGTCACTTTTCGAAACTGCTGCGGCCGGTACGAGCTCGCGCGCCTCGCATGCGCTCAGCAGCAACAAGCCAACCGTCATCGCCAATCCCGGCATGTTCCACCGCGACGACGGTGCGCCGAAAATGGTCAAAGCTCCTGGGCTGTGGGACGGAAGACGAGCTCGTTGATATCCACGTCCTCCGGCTGGCTGATGGCGAACGCGGCCACCCGCGCGTAGCTATCCGCGGATATGCCCACCCGGCCGACGTAATCCTGGTTGGCCGATTGCACGTCCTTGTCGCTGATCTGTTCGAGCAGTTCGGTCTTGACCGCCCCTGGCGAGATGAGCGTCGTCCTGATGTTGTAGGGCTTCACTTCCTGCCGAAGTCCTTCGGTCAGGCCGCGCACCGCGAACTTGGTCGCCGAGTACACCGCGGAGCCTGGAAACACCTTGTAAGCGGCCACCGATGCCGTGTTGATGATGTGGCCAGACTTCTGCGCCTGCATGTGGGGAAGCACGGCGGCGACGCCGTACAGCACGCCCTTGAGGTTGACGTCGATCATCCGGTCCCACTCGTCGATCTTCAATCGCTCGATGGGCGAAAGCGGCATGACGCCGGCGTTGTTGACCAGGACATCGATTCGGCCAAACGCTTCCATCGCGGCGGCAGCCACCTTCTGCATGTCACTGGGACGGGTGACGTCGGTCGCGAATGCTACCGCTTTTCCACCGGCCTTCGTGATCTCTTCTGCGATCGCATCGATGCGATCACTGCGGCGCGCCGCCAGAACAACCGTGGCGCCTTGAGCGGCAAGGTGACGGGCTGCGGCTTCGCCCATGCCACTGCTCGCGCCGGTGATGATGATGACTTTTCCTGCGATGTTGTTGCTCATTTTGTACCTCGTGATGTTGGTTGGAAGCCAGGCGTGCTGGCTGAAGGACGCTACTACTCCGCCAGTGAATTTCGCGGGCGGGACGTCAGCAGCGTCAGTAAGGCGGCGAGCAGCAAGACTCCCGCGCTTGCGATAAAGGTGGAACGGTAGCCGGCGGTATCGAACAGGACACCGCCCATCGTGGAGCCCAGAGCGATGGACAACTGGATCACCGCCACCATCAGCCCGCCGCCGGCTTCAGCATTCTTCGGCGTCGCCCGGGCGATCCAGCTCCACCAACCCACCGGCGCCGCCGTCGCGATCAAACCCCACACACCCAGCAGCGCGGCGACACCAACGACTGAGCCGCCGAACGGAATCAGCGTCAATGCGATCACCGCCATCAGGATCGGAATCGCGATCAAAGTGCGGTACAAGCCACGCTTCAGGACGGTGCCGATCAACACGGTACCGATGAAGCCCGATACGCCTATCACCAGCAACAGCAGCGAAACCGTGGACACGCCGGCGTGCGTCACCCTTTCCAGAAACGGCCGCAGGTAAGTGAATAGAGCGAACTGTCCCATGAAGAAGGCCCCGCAGGCCGCCATGCCCCACGCCACCGTGCGGCTCTTGAACAGCGTGAACACGTTGCGCGAACGTGACGCGTGGTCGTCGGCTGTCATTGCCGGCAAGCTCATCCACTGCCACGTCAGGGCGAGGGCCGCCACCGGTACCAGGCAAAAGAACGCGCCGCGCCAGCCCATGACCGAACCGAGATAGGCGCCCAGTGGCGCCGCCACCACGGTGGCCAGCGCGTTGCCACCGTTGAAGATCGCCAAGGCTCGATGTACCTGGCTGCCGGGAACCAGGCGCATGGCCGTCGCCGCCGACATGGACCAGAAACCGCCGATGACCACACCGATGAGCGCGCGGCCAGCCATGTAGGTCAGGTAGTTCTGCGCCAGCGCAACAACAGCGCCCGACAGTGCCATCAAACCGGTCAGCAACAACAGCAGCGTCTTTCGATTCATGGTCCCGGCGAGTGCCGAGATCGACAGGCTGGTCACTACCGCGAGTGCACCGGAGATCGCGATGCCTTGCCCGGCCATTCCCTCGGTGATGTGGAGATCAGTCGCGATCGGGGTCAACAGGCTGACCGGCATGAACTCGGAGGCGATCAGTGCGAACACGCACAGCGACATCGCAAAGACACCGCTCCAGTGGGCGGGTCGCGCCATTGCGTGGTGCTGGTTGCTGCCCGTAGTGGCGTCTGCCAGGGTGGTCATGACTTCGTTGTGCCTCGTTGCAGATGAAACGGCCGTGCTCGCTCACAAGACAAGCGCGGCCGTGGAGATGACGGGTTCAAGCAACCATTCGCTCGGTTATTTCGTCGCCAGGTTCTGCTTGAAGAAGGCCGTCAGCTTGTCGAACGGAATGAGCTCGACGCGGTCGTAGAGGTCAACGTGCCCAGCGCCAGGAATGATGACCAGCTCCTTGGGCTCGCCTGCCAGCCGATAGGCTTCCTCACTGAACTCACGCGAGTGCGCTTTCTCGCCGGTAATGAACAGCATCGGCCGCGGCGAGATCGTGTCAATGTCCGCGAGCGGGTAGAAGTTCATGAACTTCACGTTGCTGGTAAGCGTCGGGTGCGTGGTCCGTTGTGGTGAAGAGCTTGCCGGCGTGAACTCGCCGCGCGGGGTGCGATAGAAGTCGTAGAACTCGCGCTGGATCGGATCAGTGTTTTCGTCCAGGTGCTGAACTGTGCCGCCGGTGTATTTGATGGCACCACCGGCAAACTCCACGTCACGCTGAGCTGCGGCCGTGGCAATCATCGCCTTGCGCTGCTCCACCGATACGCCATGCCGCAGACCATGCCGGCTGACCCCACCCATGTCGTACATGCTGACCGTGGCGATCGCCCGGATGCGTGGGTCGATCTTGGCCGCGCTGATGACGAAGCTGCCACTGCCGCAGATGCCGATGGCACCCACGCGTTGCTTGTCCACGAACGGTTGGCTACGCAGAAAATCCACCGCTGCGCTGAAGTCTTCGGCGTAGATGTCCGGCGCCACGGCATTGCGCGGCTTGCCTTCGCTCTCGCCCCAGAACGACAGGTCGAGGGAGAGCGTGACGAATCCCTGCTCGGCCATTTTTGTGGCATAGAGGTTGGCGCTTTGCTCCTTCACCGCACCCATCGGATGCCCCACGACGATGGCGGCATGGCGGGTGCTGCGGTCCAGGTTTTTGGGGACGAACAGATTGCCGGTCACGGTCATCTGGTATTGATTTTTGAAGGTGACCTTTTGCACGACCACCCGGTCGCTGGTGTAGAAGTTGTTTGCGCCATGCGACATGTCGGCTCCTGTTGCAATGAGGGGAGCGATCAAAAGCGCCATCAGCGCCAGCATCTTCTTCATGGTTCCACTCCTGGATCGGTAGGTTGAGCCATTGTCCCCGCGCGGAACCTCCTTGATAAGATGATGAATACTTGTATGCCTTATTAGTTCAACTAATTAATTGGGCATGCCAGAATGGCGCCATGGCACGACGCAACCTCAATGATTTGCTGGCCTTCGTCACGGTGGCCCGGGAAGGAAGCTTTACCCGTGCGGGCGCCGCACTGGGCGTGAGCCAGTCGGCGCTCAGCCAGGCCATCAAGGCCCTGGAAGAGCGACTGGAGATTCGGTTGTTGACCCGCACCACACGCAGCGTGTCGCCCACCCCTGCTGGTGAGCGTTTGCTTCAGGCGATCGGCAACCGCTTCGACGAGATTGAATCGGAACTGGATGCGCTCACCGCGCTACGCGACAAGCCGGCCGGTTCGGTGCGCATCACCAGCGGTGACCACGTGTTGCGCAACATCCTGCTGCCCAAGCTGATGCCGTTGATGCACCACTACCCGGACGTCCACATTGAATTCGATGTCGCCTACGGGCTGCGCGACATCGTCGCCGATCGCTTCGATGCCGGCGTGCGTCTGGGCGAAAGCATCGACAAGGACATGATTGCGATGCCCATCGGCCCGAAACTGCGAATGGCCGCCGTCGCGTCGCCAGGCTACTTCGAGAACCATCCTGTTCCGAAGGTTCCGGATGACCTGACAAAACACCGCTGCATCAATATCCGCTTCCCCACACACGGCGGCCTCTACGTCTGGGAGTTCGAGCGCCGTGGTCGACAGGTGAATGTTCGGGTCGATGGTCAGGTGACTTTCAACACATCGCCGCACATCGTGCTTGCGGCACTGGACGGGCTGGGCGTTGCCTATCTGCCCGAAGAAGAATTCTCGCCGCATCTCGAAGACGGACGACTCGTACGCGTGCTCGAGACCTGGTGCCCGCCGTTTCCCGGCTACCACCTGTACTACCCAAGCCGTCGACAGCCGTCGCCCGCGTTTACGCTCGTCCTCGATGCGTTGCGGCTGTAGGAGTCGTTTATCGATTTCGGTGGAGTTGTCAGGCGTTACCCAAGCCCTCCGCACCTTCCTTTGGATGGTTTCGGCATTCATCGATGTCGTGGTTCGCAAGCTGAGCGAGCTGTAAGGATCGATTCGCGTCTAAATTCTTCCGGACCCAGCCGCCTGGCGTTGTCGCTCACTTTCCACCAGCAAGTCGACGAACGCGCGAACCTTCGCCGGACGAAAGCGGGCGGCCGGGAATACCGCGTGGATGCCGCCGGTGGGCAGCGTCCACTGTGGCAAGACCTGGATCAGGCGGCCTGAGGCAAGATCGTCAGCGATCGCGTAATCCGGGAGCACCGACAGGCCAGCACCTGCACATACTGCTTCGCGCACGGCGAGGGTGGCATCGAGAAAGATCGAGGCCTGCACGGCGACCGATTGCTGTTCGCTCCGCTTGTGCGAGAAATTCCAGTGCGAATGCTCACGTAATGCGCTGTTGGCAATGAAGGGTAGCCGTGCGATCTGTTCCGGCCGGGTGAGCCGCGACACCTGCGGTGCCAGGCTGGGCGCTGCGACCAGCACTTGGCGAAAGGAGCCGATTTTTCGCGCTTGCAATCCGGACTCGGTCAGCCACCCCACGCGAATTGCCAGTTCGATGTTGCTCGATATCATGTCCAGCGTCTGATCACTCAGAATCGCATCCACCTTGCAGGCCGGATAGCGCAACGTGAAGGCCGCGATCGTCGGCATGAGAACGCCTACGCCATAGTCGAGCGGTGCAGTGAGCCGCAACATGCCCGAGGGCTCGGTCGAGGCTTCTGCCAGTTCGTTGAACGCCTCATCGGCCTCGTGCAGGATCAGGGCGCAGCGCTGATAGAAAGTGCGTCCCGCTTCGGTGACCTGCACCTTGCGCGTGGTGCGCACCAGCAGCGAGGCGCGAAATTCGCGCTCCAGCCGCGCTACCTGCTGGCTGACCACGGCCTTGGTGATGCCCAGGCGTTCGGCGGCGGCGGTGAAGGAGCCGGTTTCGACCACCGCCACGAAATACGCCAGGCGCCTGAGATTGCCGAGACCTCCCGCTCCGGTGTCGTTTCCATTGTATGGCTTTGGCATACACGGCATATATCGCGTCTGTATTCAAGAGTCAATCAAGACTGCCTAGACTGCAGGCTCGATCTCAGGAAAACCCCATGGACAAGCTCATCCACTATTTGTACGACCCGCTGTGCGGCTGGTGCTATGGCGCGACGACTGCCGTTTCCGCGCTGCTTGAAACACCGGGATTCCGTATCGAGTTGCTGCCGACCGGCTTGTTCTCTGGCGAGGGCGCCAGGGCGATGAACGATGAGTTTGCAGCCTATGCCTGGTCGAACGACCAGCGCATCGAACAACTGACCGGTCAAGCTTTCAGCGCTGCCTATCGCCAGAAGGTTCTCGGTGACCGTGACCATCGCTTCAACAGCGGTCCGGCCACCCTCGCGCTGACCGCCGTGGCGTTGCGTGCGCCCTCGCGGGAATTCGAAGCGCTCAAGGCCATCCAGCACGCGCGGTATGTGGATGGCGACGACGTGACGTCGCGGCCGAAGCTGGTGGATCTTCTGAACAGGCTGAACCTGCAGACATCGGCGACGCTGCTGGAACGCGCGGATGCGGAACTGCTCGATGCCGCGCGGGCGCGCACGGATCGTGCACAGGCATGGATGCACGAACTGGGTGCCCGCGGCGTGCCTACGTTCATCGCCGAGTCCGGAACTGGGCGAAAGCTGCTGGATTCCCGTGCCGTGTATGCCAGGCCCGATGCGCTGGTGAGTCAAATCCACGCCAGTGAACCGGCCTGACCAGAGAATCTGGTGATCCCTGTTGTTGCACATCAAAGCGGGAGCCGCGTCATGACCACACGAAGAGATGTTCTGAAGACCTTGGCCGTCGCGGGTGTCGCGACCGCCCTACTGGGAGCGAAAAACATGATGGCTACAACAACCCCACTGACCTGGAAGCACGTTCCCGCTGGCGAACATGGATTCTTCCGTGCTCCCGTCTTGATCTCCGGCGCGCGCGAAGCCGTCCTGATCGACGGTGGCTTTACACTTCCAGACGGAAAAGCGCTCGTCGAGGCCATCAAGGCCAGCGGCAAGCAGCTGACCACCATCTACGTCAGCCAGAGCGACCCGGACTACTACTTCAGTCTCGGGCCGATCAAGGCCGCCTTCCCTGACGCCCGCGTCATGGCCGCGACGGCCACCATCGCCGCGATCAAGAGCAGCGTGGAGAAGAAGCTCGCCACCTGGGGTCCGCAACTGAAGGAAAATGGCCCGCAGACGCTCGCGGACATCGTGATGCCGGAAGCCTTCGACGGCCCTGCGCTGAGTCTGGAAGGTCACAGCATCGACATCGTCGATGCCGACGGCCTGGCCAACCGTCGCTATCTGTGGGTGCCCTCGCTTGAGGCCATCGTCGGTGGTGTGCTGGTGTTCTCCGGCGTGCATGTCTGGACCGCCGATACCCAGGGCGCGGAAGCCCGCGCGACATGGGTCAGGAACCTGGATGCCATGGCCGCACGAAAGCCACGCGTGGTGGTCCCGGGCCACATGGCGGTCGATGCCAGCACGGACGTCTCGGCGATCCTCTACACCCGCGACTATCTGCTGGCGTTCGAGGAAGCACTGGCCAGGGCGGCCAACAGCACCGATCTGATCACAGCGATGAGCAAACGCTATCCCAACGCCGGCATGGCCATCGCCCTGCAGATCGGCGCCAAGGTGGCGATGGGCGAGATGAAGTGGGGTTGAGGCGATGACGACCGATCTGGACATCATCCGCGCCACCTATGAAGGCACCTCGGAAGACAACGGCAAGCATCTGAAGGATGCCCTGGCGCCGGAGGCCACCTGGACCGAGGCTGCCGGCTTCCCCTACGCCGGGACCTACACCGGGCACGAGGAAATCTTCGCCCAGGTATTCCAGAGATTGGCGACCGAGTGGGTGGACTATGCGGCCAGGGTTCACACCTACCTCGAAGACGGCGACCGCGTTGCCGCCTTCGGCGTGTATTCCGGCACCTATCGAGACACCGGAAAATCCATGCACGCCAGCTTCGCTCATCTCTATCGGCTGAAGCATGGCAAGATCGTCAGCATGGAGCAGTTTGTGGACAGTGCAATGGTTCGCCAGGCCATGTAGCACATGCATCATGAGCGCAAGCGACGCTCTGTCGGAAGCGCTGGTCTGATTTGGAAGATCGTGCTTCTTTGGCCCGACCCGAGATCGAAGGTGTGCTGGCAGTCACGCATTTTTTGACGGTGACTTCTCGCGCAGCGCTCGACAGAAGTGGGTCATCAACAGCTTTTCCCAAAGCGGATCATCCTGACGGGCAGCTCCGGGTCGGCAAGCGACCATCCACCAAACAACCGTCGCTGATCGGCCAACTCCAGACACTCGCTCTTTCAAATAGATCGCCGCAAAGCGGCCAGTCACGAGCGACAATGGGTCGGGAGAAGTCTTTGGAGTCTGAGACGCAGTAGAACGGATAGTGCGGTCAAGCGAAACGCTCCGACCGACCGCAAGAGGCAGCACCAACACGTGTCGCAACCACTGTGGGATTGGCCAAAAATACGGCACGCGTCCGAGTGCTACCACTGCCGAAGACAGAATATAGGCAGAAATCAGGCCGGCCCAAGCGGCAGGATTGCCGCCCGGCCGACCATCCAGATCACGGATCTGCTCTATCGGCGTTCCGGGTTGCTCGGCGTATCCGGCGGCATCGCCAGCGACATGCGCACCCTGCTTTGCAGTGGCGATGCTCGCGCGCATGACGCCATCGAACTGCTCGTGTTCCGGATGATGCGGAGATTGGCGCGCTCGCCAGCTCGCTTGCGGAAACATCTGCTCGACTAACACGTCTTTTCTGTCTGTGCTGAGGTGGTCTGGTGCCTTGAATACGGAAGAACATTGCGCTTGTCCGCCACGAAACTAAAGCGGTGGCGGGCTCGGTCGCACCTCGATAATCAGAGGCATCGCTCAGACAATGTAACGGTTCCAGCCCGCATACGAATCCCTGATCCGTCCGCGCGGCACCGCCAGTGCTATCAGCACGGCACCGCTGATCACGCCGTTCCAGATCGCCAGCGGCGAAGCGACACCGTCGAGCAACCACGGCGCGGCGATCAACCAAAGGCCCAACGGTATGTTGACGAAGCGCAGAGCGCGCCCGACCTCGGCCCAGGCCATGATCGAGAACGTCACGACGAGCAGACCGATCAGGTGATCGCTATCTGCCATGGCGCCGGAACTGTCAAAACTGAGACGCGTGAAGGTGAGCCACACGCCAATCGCGATGCTGAGCGTCAGCGTCCACGGATAGGTGACGCCGCGCGTGGCTTGAGCCCACTGCTCCCGCGCGCTGGCGACCAGTCCCTTGGCCGTGTCGGCGCTGCCGCCGTCCATCGCGTCGCCAGTCCAGAAGGTGCGCCAGAACGGTTTGCCTTTGCGGCGGGCGTCGGCCATGAACTGGCCCATCGCCACGAACTCATTCAGCGAGTAGGGAATCATCACGACCATGGCGAGCGCGGCGACCAGGCACAGCGTGCACCAGGTACCGATCACGATCGGCTGGATGATGACGAAGTAGACGCTCACCAGGCCCAGCGGCAACATCTCGATGGCCAGCGCGAGCACCATCCACGGCATGGTGCGCCAGCGGGTTTTTGTGCCCATCCAGATCATCACCAACTCGATCATGTAAACGATGCCGCCAAAAGCGCCATCGGGAACCGGCCAGGCCTTGGACATGTCCGAAGTAATGATCGTCTCCGTGCCGTTCATCACGCCCTTCATGGCGTCGTTGCCGGCGAAGAAGGGTTCCCAGACGGCATCAATGTGTCCCAGCTGGTAAGCACCCAAGGCGCGTGCGATGAGAAATCCCACCAGCGCGAGTATCGCGATCGGCGTGCGCTGCAGCCAGCTCGACGGCGTATAGGCCCAGCCGGGTGGAACGTCCGGCCCGCCCATCATTCCGGCCATGCTCATGCCGGGCATCATCGGGATCAGCACCGACAGCGCGATCACGAAGGTGCCGACCAGCGTTCCGTTGGCATAGGCTTCCGGTAGCGGCGTCCAGAACAACAGCGGCGCGAACAGCAGCCAGAGACCCACCGCGGCGTTGGCCCACTGCGCCCAGGGATAACGGCGCCACATGTTGGCGGATAGCGCACCGAAAATAATCACCAGGACGCCGCTGAGTACGTCGCTCCAGGTCATCAGCAGATTGCGCAGTTCGAACGACGGCAGCCCACGCTCGGCCATGACCCGCAACTGGTTGGCGTCGGGCACGAAAGCGCTCATGTAGCCGAGCGTGAACGGGCTGGTCACCAGCCACACGCCCAGCATCATGATGAGATAGTGCGGCCACAGCATCTTGCGATGGTCTTCGACCATCATGCCGGGTCCTGCATGGCCGCCGTGTTCCTTGTGTCCATCATGCTCGTGGCTGCTGGCGTCAGCCGAAACGCGGGGAGCCAGGGTCATGCCACACTTTGGACAGTTGCCCGGCTCAGTGCGCACTACCTCCGGATGCATCGGACAGGTGTACTCGGCCGGCTGCGCCGATTCCGCGGACTCCAGAGGCAGTCCGCAGCGCGGACAGTTTCCCGATGAGGACTGGGAAACCTCCGGGTGCATCGGGCAGGTGTGGGTGGCATGGACCTGCACGGCAGGAGCGTCGGCGCTCGGCGTTTCGGTCTGCTCCGCCTGCTGCTTCATTGCCGCGGTCGGTTCCAGCCCCTGTTCGCGGTACCAGCCGATCGGGTCGGTCTTGAGCGCAGCCACCATCTTGGGCAGGGTCTCGCGCAGCGAACGCTGCGGTGTCCAGCCGAGCAGCGTGCCGGCGCGGGTGATGTCAAGCGCGTAGTGGTCGTTGGCGCGGTCGATCATCCAGGGCTTGATAAACGACTCCTGGCCCGGAATCAGATCTTGAAGCCAGGCGCCGGTTTTGGCGATCGGTCCGGGCACATTGTGCGTCTCCCAGGATTCGCCGTGAATCAGGCGCGCGAACGAATGTTGCAGCTCGTCGTAGCTCAGCGTTTCGGGTTCGCCGACGAGCACGACGGACTCAGCCGGCAGCGTGGTACGGCGATCCACGGCCAGCTCAATGGCATCGACCACGTCGTCCATGTGCACGAAGGACTCGCCGTGCGAGGTCTCGCCGGAATACAGATGTCCCTCCAACTGGCGCTCGTAGATGCGCTGGATCTGATGAGCGAGTGGCGGCGAATGGCAGTCATCGTCATACACGCCGGCCAGACGCAGGATGACGGTTGGAATGGTGCCGCGCTCGGTGTGGATCACCTCCTCGGTGCGCAGTTTCGATTCGGGGTAGGCCCAGGTCGGACCCAGCGGGGACTCCTCGTTGATGAACAGGCCCGGTTCCCCCGGACGGTGCACCAGCATCGTGCTGGCAAAAATAAACTGTCCCACCTCGAACCCCTCGTGCAGTCCGCGCAGCAGGCGGCTCGTGCCCTCGACCGTGACCTGTTCGTAGAGAGGGCTTGGCTTGCCGAGAAAGTCATAATAGGCAGCCAGGTGCACCACCGTGGCGACACGTGCGCCGTGATGCGCGCGCAACACGCGCAGCCCTTCCTGCACGCTCTCATCGGAAGAGACATCGACCGGAATGGAAACGCAATCCGGCGGTGGTGGAGATGGTGCCTTGCGGTCCAGGCCCACGACGTTGTCGAAGCGTCGGCGCAGGCGCCGCATCACGGCGTCCCCGATCCGGCCATTGGAGCCAGTGACCAGCACGATGTCGTCTTTAAACTTCATATCTGCCAATCCTCTGCATGAAAGGGAACAGCGACGCGGTCAAGCGCGTAGGCCATGACTGGCAAAGACGCGGGTAGATCCGTCGCGGCCAATCAACAACACGTCGTAATGCACCGGGACACCCATCTCCATACCGGGCGAACCCATGGACATACCAGGTGCGGCAAGTCCGCGGGCATCGGGATGTTCCGCCAGCAGGCGCCGGATATCCTGCGCCGGTACATGGCCCTCGATCACGTAGCCACCGATTAGCGCGGTATGACATGAGGCCGCGGCTGCCGGCACGCCCAGGCGTGCCTTGACCACCGCCATCGCCTGGTCCTCGTGCGACGTTACGGTATAGCCCTGCGCCTGCATGTAGCGGATCCAGTCGATACAGCAGCCGCACGCCGGATCGTGGTAGACCTCAATCGCGTTCGTCACTGCAGTAGCGGCCATCGTCACGGCGGGCGATACGGCGAAACCCAGCACGAGAGCACCGATAAACCGCGCAAATAGATGTTTCATGGTGTTCTCTCCGGCAAGGGTGCGGATTGCCACTGGATGGAGATAATTTTCCAAGCACCGCCCATTTGCTTTAGCGTGAGCATTTCGCGACTGCGCAAGGTGACCGGCTTGCCTTTGGCTATCGTCTTGATGCTGCTTTCGCTGCCGACCGTCGCGGTGTCATCCATCAGCATCGAGCCAAGCGAGATCGGCGTGACCGTCGCACCTTTCAGGAACGCGATGTCCTCGCCCAGGTGGCCATTGGCGTACTCCTCGTGCGATTGCGTGTGGCCGCCTTCGCTGACCGTGACCTCGGGCGCGAGCAGCGCGAGCGCAGCAGCACGATCACCTCGTTGCAATGCTGCCTGGAACGCCCGCGCCACGGCTTCGGCCTCGGGCACGGCTTTTGGCTTCAGTCCAGCCAAGGACAGCGGCGATTCTGCCGTCACCTTTGCATTTGGCGCTATCGGCGCAACTGCGGCACGCTCATGACCCTCCTCTGCCGCCGCACCATGGCTGTGGTCGCCCTCGCTGGGCATCTCCATTCCCTTCATGTCCGCGGCACCGTGGGTTTCTTCGTCCGCATCGCCGCCGTGGCTGTGGCTATGACCTCCCTCGCCCATGTCCATATCCTCATCCGGCGGTGCCTTGGCCACGATGTCCTTGTACTGCGCCGGAGTCATGCCAGGCAGCTTCTGCAGAAACGCCACCATGCTCCAGATGGTCGGGTCGTCATGGCTGAAGCCCCATGCTGGCATCGCACTCATCTTGATGCCGTGCTTGATGACCCAGAAGGCGTCCTTGGGGTCGACGTGCATTTGCGAGAGGTTGGGGGGTTGCGGATACAGGCCCGGGCGGATCTCGGAATTCTTCATGCCCGGCGCGAGATGGCAGCCCGTGCACATCGCCGCGTACTGGCCGGCGCCCTTGAGGATGAGCTGGGGATCATCAAGATTCGGCACCTTGATGTCCTCCGAGCGCAGATGAATCGACCGATCGCGCAAGGTCTGCAGCACCGTGAAGACAGGCTTGGTGTGATGGTCGTCGGCACCGATGTTGTAGAGGCCGGAGTAGACGAAAATCCCGGCACCCAGGGCCAGTACCCCCAGGGTGACCACGACGGTGATGCTGTGATGCTTGATGTGTTTTTTCATGGCTGTCTCCCGATCAGAGCCAGATGCGGACGCCGGCAACGATCTGCCGGTCCAGTGCGTGCTCGCCCGCGGCGCGGACATAGTCGGCGGTGTTGCCGAACCGGCTTACCCAGTTGATGCCGATATACGGCGCGAATTGCCGATGGAATTCGTAGCGCAGGCGCAAGCCCAGACTCACGTCCGACAGGCCCGAACCGATGCGCCGTTGCGGGTCGTTGCAGCCGTACAGATTGACCTCCAAATCCGGCTGGAAAATCAGCCGCTGGGTCAGCAACAGTTCGTACTCCGCTTCGAAGCGTGCCGCGGTACGGCCGGACGGACCGACATACGCGGTGGCCTCGATATCGAACCAGTACGGCGCCAGCCCTTGCACGCCGAACGCCGCCCAATTGCGGCCGGGGCCGGTGCCGAAGTCGTGACGCACGCCCAGTTGCGTGTCCCAGTACGTGGCGATGGCGTGATCCCATAGCGCTTCGGTGCGCAGTTCCTGCAACCTTCCGCCGCTGTACTCGCCTTCGGCCTTCAACCAAAGCTTGTCGAAGTCGTTGCCGTACCAAGCCTGAGCATCCAGCGCCACGCCATTGCCGTCGCGGCCGTGGGCACCTTCCAGTTGGTCGATCAGCAGCATGGTTTGCGCTGCGTCGTCGTGCATGTCCATGCCGGTCATGTCGCCGTAGCCGACACCCTCCGAATAATCCGGACTGCGTGCGTTCGGCGGCGCGCTGCCGCGCTGCATCGGTGGCATGCCTTGCATCGCGTCGCCGCTCATCGCCTTCAGGCCGAGTCCGTGCACCACCGGGCGCACGCCGATCCGCTGGCCGACATGCAGCCGTTGCAGTTCGCCAGTGGTGGCCGCCGGCTTGACATGATCCATGCCCGGCATCGATGACGTGTCCATGCCGGGCATCCCGCCCGGTGATTCGCTCTTGGACATATCCATGTGTTGCATGGAATCGCCGTGCGCTGGAATCAGGTTTGGATCCGGTTTCTTGCCGGGCATCGAAGACATGTCCATGCCGGTCATGTCTTCCGCGCTCAGTTGCGGCTTGGTTGCCGGCTTTTGTTTGGCCGGCTTTGCGGACGCAGTGGCGACCTTGGGCGCGGTCTGCGGCGTCGACATATCCATGCCAGGCATCGCGTCCTGCGCGAGCAGCGGCGAAGCCGCGAACAAGGTGCACAGCGCTACCCACACGAGCGTCTTTTGCGGATGCGTTTTCATGACACCACCATTTCGCGGAACATGCCCGCTTCCATGTGATAGAGCAGATGGCAGTGGTAGGCCCAGCGCCCGAGCGCATCGGCCTGCACCAGATAGGTGATGCGCTGCGCCGGCTGCACGCTGATCGTGTGCTTGCGCACTTGGAATTGTTGATCGGGCGATTCCAGTTCGCTCCACATGCCATGCAGGTGGATCGGGTGGGTCATCATCGAATCGTTCACCAGCACCAGGCGCAGGCGCTCGCCGTAGCGGAAATGCACCGGCTTGGCGTCGGAGAACTTGACCCCGTCGAACGACCACATGAAGCGTTCCATGTTGCCGGTCAGGTGCAACTCGATCTCGCGGGTCGGCGGCGCCTTGTAGAGCGAGCCGCCGATCGTGTGCAGGTCGGCGTAAGTCAACACATGGCGGCCGTTGTCGCGCAGGCCGATGCCCGGGTCGTCGATATTGGTGCGCGGCATGTCCACATGCATGTCGACGCCGGGGCCGTATTCGGTGCGCGCATGATGCACCTTGGGCATGCTGCCCATGGCCATTCCCTGCATGCCGCCATGTTGCATGCCCGCCATCGAACCGCCGTGCGTGGAGTCATGCGCCATGCCTTGCATGCGGCCGATGCCTGACATAGCCGCCATGCCGCCGCCCTGCGCCATCGCGCCCATCATGTCGACCATCGCGATGGTCGGCAGCGGATCGAGCATCGGCACCTCCGCCTGCATGCCCTCGCGCGGTGCCAGCGTGCCGCGCGCGTAACCGTCGCGGCTCATCGACTGCGCAAAGATCGTGTAGGCACGATCCTCCGTCGGCTGCACGATGACGTCGTAGACCTCAGCCGTGGCGATGCGGAATTCATCCACCGCCACCGGCTCGACACTCTGGCCGTCAGCGGCGACCACGGTGAGTTTCAGACCCGGAATACGTATGTCGAAGAAACTGTTTGACGAGCCGTTGATGAAACGCAGGCGCACACGCTCGCCGGGTTTGAACAAGCCGGTCCAGTTACCGGCCGGCGCGTTGCCGTTCATCAGGTAGGTGTAGGTGTAGCCGGTGACATCGACGAGGTCGCGCGGGCTCATGCGCATCTGGTTCCACATTTTGCGCGACGCGAGCGCCTTGCGCAGGCCCATCTTGGAGCTGTCTGCGAGAAAGTCGCGCGCCGTCGGTTCGCCGAAATTGTAGTAGTCGCCCTGCTTTTTCAGATGCGCGTAGACGGTTTCCGGATCCTCGTCGGTCCAGTCGTTGAGCATCACCACGTAGTCGCGCTCGGCCTGGATGGGATCGGAACCTGCCGGCTCGATCACGATCGGGCCGTATAGCGCGTCCTGCTCTTGGAAGCGCGTATGCGAGTGGTACCAGTAGGTGCCGCTTTGCTTGATCGGAAAACGGTAGACGAAGGTTTCGCCCGCAGCGATGCCCGGATAGCTGATGCCCGGGACGCCGTCCATCTGGAACGGCAACAGGATGCCGTGCCAGTGGATCGAGGTGAAAGTGCTCAGGCGGTTGGTCACGCGCAAGGTGACCGTCGTGCCCTCCTTCCAACGCAGGAGCGGGCCGGGAATGCCGCCGTTGACGGTGATGGCGGTGCGAGCCCTGCCGGTGTAGTTGACCGGAGCGTTGGCAATATCGAGGGCAAAGTGGGTGCCGCTCAAGGCGTGCGGATGGTTCGCACCGACGAGGCTTGCCGGACGAGGGGTGGCCCAGGCGTTGGGCGCGCGCAATAGTCCAACGCCAGCGGCGGCTCCACCCAAGACGATGCCTTGGACGAAACGCCGCCGCGACAGCACGGTGGCGGGGGGAACTGGGGGTTTCATTGAATCTCTCCACAACGGTAGGTATCGCGACGGATACCGATCACGGTTCGGCAGGCGCGCATGGCGGCCCGATGCGGGCTGCGCGCCTGGTCAGCGAGGGAGAGTCAGATTGATGGTGGCCGTAGCGGCACCGCCGTGTTCGGCGAAGGAGCCATGATTCGCGGCGGCATGTCATAGCTGGCGGACTGAGGCACGGCCATGATCATCGGCAGGGTTGCCGGAACCGCGCTGGCACACATCGCGGGGCAGTGGCAGCCCGGCACAGCCGAGTCACCACAACAGCCGGGCAGGCGGTGAACGCCCGCAGCCGACTCGCTTGCGGGTCCGTCATCGTGGCAGTGAGCGACAGTGGTCGAGGCGGCCGCTTGAATGGGCCGCGCACTTTGCGCTTGCATTCCCATGGGGGCAGCAGCAAGCGAGGTCGTCACCAGCATCAGCCACGCCAGCACGCCCATCACCCGGAGGCAGCGAGATCGCGCGAAGGGGCGCAGGGAAGCGGTCATACGCGGAGAGTACCCGTGGTTTACGGCATGCTCAACTCTGGACGTCAGTTCAGATGGCTCAGGGTTTGCTGAAGCCCATGTGCAGGGTGATCTTGTCACCCGCTTTCAGGCTGGCCATGGATTTGGGCGGGAAATGGACTTTCAAGGCCATGCCCCCGCTCATGACATCGACGACGCCCGTCGTCGTATCGACCGTGGTCACGGTGGCCGGCATCATGTGCATGCTGCCCATCATGTTCTTGTGCATGTTCTTGTGCATGCTATTCATGTCTGAATGCATGGCGCCCATCTTGTCCATGTTTTGGGGACTGCCAGTCGGCATGGTGTCCTGAGCCCAAGCGGTACCGCCGAAAGCGAATGCCAGAGCAAACGAACCCAGCAGCGGAACCAACGATTTGCGGGACATGATCGTCATGAGCTATCTCCAACATCAGGTTGCCAGACGCAACGGCGCAAGGCTGCGCTCGGTCGTGTGTAGAGAAGTTGAAGACGACCAAGAACTCCAAGTGTCAAAGGGGTTCTACGCGGTTGGCGAACTGAGTCAAGGCCGTGAGCAGCAAACGGAGCCACAGCACTTCCCGCGCAGCGACCATCGAGCAACAGCTGCCAACCGCCAAACAATAACAGGTGACCGACGGTCGCTGACCGGCCAACTCCGGACATACGTTCCTTGAAACTAACTGTCGCAAAGCGGACGGTCGCGATGGGTTTCTTCAGGTCGAACTGCGACCATTCGTCAGTGGTCGCCATGCGGCCCGAAGTGGTCATTCAACTTGCGGTTCGGGA
>JBBQQL010000005.1:0-63185 GCA_038215995.1 Lysobacterales bacterium | reverse complement strand
GCGCCAAGGCATGCCGGCGTAGGCGGGACGAAGCGGCTGCGAGGGTGTGGCGGGAAAGTGGTAGAGCAGATGGTGGGCGAACTCGCGCCAGGCCAGCTGGCGCAGGAACGGCGTGGCCGCCTCGCCCGCAGCGTCGCGCACCGCCCGCCACGCCTGCCGGGGCGAGATCTCGCCGAAGTGCAGATGCGGTGACAGCCGCGACGTGCCGTGGCGGGCAGGCAGGTCGCGTCCGTGCGCATAGTCGTTGATGGCGTCGTCGCCGAAAATATCCAGCAGTTCGGCGGCGCCGGCTTCGCCCGGTGTCCAGTGCTGCGCCAAGCCGGCATCCCAGTGCACGCGGGGCAGCAGGCCGAGTGCCGACAGCGTTACGCCATCGGCCGGTGCGCGCCAGCCGGGCAGGGTGGGCTCGGCCAGTGGCTGGGGCGCTGGCAGCTGCGCACGCAGGTTGCGCCAGTACGGGGTGAACACGCGGTACGGCTGACCCTGCTGGGTGGCGATCTGCCATGGCTCGCACCACAACGCGCCGTTGTGGCTGTGCACTTCGATGCCTTGCTCGCGCAGCGCGCTCTTTATGAGTGTGTCGCGGGCGATCGCGGCCGGTTCGTAAAGCCGATTCCAGTACACCGCGCTGGCACCGGTCTGCGCGATCAGCGTGCGCAGTACCTCAAGCGTATCGCCCTGAGCCAGATGCAGGCCGGATTGCCGTACGCGCAATTGCCCGTCCAGCGCCGCCAGCGACTGATGCAGCCACCAGCGCGTGGCCGCACCGGCCGGCCATGCGCCGTCGTCGAGCGGGGCGTGAATGTAGACCGGCAGCACCTGCGCATGAGCGGCGCAGGCTGCATCCAGCGCAGGGTTGTCGGCCAGACGCAGATCGCGCCGGAATAGCACCAGGGCCGTACTCATCGTTCGGTCACACCGCCCCTTGCTGTGTGCTTCCGCTGTCGCGGCTGGCGACCTTGTTCTTGCTGTGGTCGGCGGCGACGCCGATGGCACCCTTGGCGATCACTGCACCGGTCGGCTGGCCGGTCGGCGAGCCGCCGAGTGGCTCGACCGAGACGGCGAGCAGGGCGCTGGAGCCAAGTTTGGCCAGCAGCGCCGGATCCAGTGTCAGCGTGGTCGGCTTGTCGAGGGCGATCATGCCGACCGAAATCGGTTTGCCACCGGCGGGGATCAGCCACAACTCGGGTGCGCGGCCAGTGGCGAAGGCGATGGGTGTGGCCGGCACCACGACCATGCGACCGCGCTGCGGATCGAGGGTGGCGGTCCAGCCGGTACTGCCGTTGTCCTGCTGGATGGTCGCGGCCATATAGCTGGCGACTGCCTCGACCGGGGTGGGCGCATGCCGCGGCAGGTTGACTACCACCAGCAGGGCGACCGCCAGCGCGCTGGCGCCGATGCCAACCCAGTGCCACAGCGCCAGGTTGTTCCACAGTCCCTTGCGCGGCGTCGGCGTCGTGCGCGCGGGCGCGTCGAGTTGCAGGGCATCGTGGATGCGCGCCCACACATAGGGGGCCGGTGTCACGTCGGCGATGACATCGGCCAGCGGTATCAGCCGGCTCTGCCACAAGGCCACGGCGGTGGCGACCTCGTCCGAGGTCATCATTTCGCGGGCTACTTCGGCGCGCGTGTCGGCGTCGAGCACGCCGAGCACGTACTCGGCGTAGCGCAGGTTGTGGTTGCCGTCGTCGACTGGTGTGTTCATGGATTCACGCTGTTTGGTCCAGGCATAGACGAAGTTGCATCAGGCTGCGGCGGATCCAGCTTTTCATGGTGCCGAGCGGCACCTTGCAGCGCGTCGCCAATTCGTTATACGTCGCACCAGTGAAAAAGGCTTCACGCACGGAACTCTGTTGTTGCGGCTCCAGTTCGTCGAGGCAGTGCGCCAGCCGCTGGTGCTCCTGGCTGGTCTCGGCGCCGGCAGCGGGGCTGGGTTGCTCGTCGACGATGGCGTCGAGCTTGAGCGGATCGTCGAGTTGCTCCTCGCGATGCTGGCGCAGGCGGTCGATCGCCTTGTTGCGCGACAGCGTCACCAGCCAGGTGATGGCGCTGGCCTTGGCCGCATCGAAGCTGGCGGCGCGGCGCCACACCGTGGTGTAGGTTTCCTGCAGCACGTCCTCGGCTTCACTGCGGTCGCGCAACATGCGCAGGCAGACACCAAACAGCTTGGACGAGGTGCGCCTGTACAGTTCGGCGAATGCCTTCTGGTCATTGCGACCGGTCTGCTGCAGCAGCTGGTTCAGCTCGTCGCGCTCGGCCGGGGTGGTGACACTCATGGGCAAACCATCCTGTAGTCATGAAAAAGCTTCCCGCACGAGCGGCGCCAGCATGGCGCGCGCAGGCGCTGCGGCAGCTACACCATGCAGAGCATGCGGGCAGCCGTGGGTGCTGGCAAGCGGGTGGTGCAAGCCATGCTGCAAGTGGGTGCGTGAAGACGGCAGGTAGGCGGCTGCGGCATGGTTTGCGATGATGCACGGCAATGACTGCGCAAACCCACTGATGAACAACCTGTTGAATGCGCCACGCCGGCTCGCCCGGCGCTTGCTGCCGGGCTCGCGCCAGGGCCACGCGTTGCTGCAGGCGTTGCCGGCTTTTGCGGTGCCGGCCGAGTCGATCGAGACGCTGGCCGACCCGGCGGCGTTCCGGCGCACGCTGCTGCAAATGATCGGCCGGGCGCGCCGACGCATCATGATCGTGAGCCTGTATCTGCAGGACGATGATGGCGGCCGCGAGGTGCTCGATGCGCTATATGCGGCGCATGCACGTCACCCGGAGCTGCAGATTTCGGTGTTTGTCGACTGGCATCGGGCCCAGCGCGGCCTGATCGGCAAGCAGAAATGCGCGGGTAATGCCGGCATGTATCGCGACTATGCCGAGCGTCTGGGTGACGGGGTGGCGATCTACGGCGTGCCGGTGCAGAACCGCGAACTGTTTGGCGTGCTGCACCTGAAGGGGTTGGTGATTGACGACGCCGTGCTGTACAGCGGCGCCAGCCTCAACGAGGTCTATCTGGCAACGCATCAGCGTTATCGGCTCGATCGCTACCAGTTGCTGCGTCATCGTGCGCTGGCCGACTCGATGGTGGCTTTCGTGGACAAGCATCTGCTGGGAAGTGACGCGGTGCGGCGACTGGATGTGGCCGAGGTACCGTCCACGCGCAGCCTGCAGGCGGCGATCCGCACCCTGCGCCAGGATCTGCAGCACGCTCGCTATGAGGTGACCGCTGAGGTGTTGCGGCCGGCGGATGTGGCGGTAACACCACTGCTCGGTTTCGGTCGCGCCGACAACGAGCTCAACGAGGTGCTGCTGGCGCTGCTGCGCGATAGTCGCGAGCAGGTGATCGTGTTGACGCCGTACTTCAACCTGCCGCGTGCGGTACGCGTGGTGCTGGGGCAGCTGCTGCGGCGAGGCTGCCGGATCGACATCATGGTCGGTGACAAGACCGCCAGTGATTTTTACATGCCGCCGGATCAGCCGTTCAAGACGATCGGCTTGTTGCCCTATCTATACGAGAACAACCTGCGCCGTTTTGCGCGGGCGCATCAGCGCCAGATCGACGCTGGCCAGCTCAACCTGCACCTGTGGCGCGATGGCGACAACAGCTATCACCTCAAAGGCCTGTTCATCGACGACGACGTGGCCGTGCTGACCGGGCACAACCTGAATCCGCGAGCCTGGTCGCTGGATCTGGAGAACGCGTTGTTGTTGCGCGATCCCGCGCGCCTGCGCTGGCGGCAGCATCAGGCCGAATGGGACGCGCTGCGCCAGCATGCCTGCCGGCTGGGCAACTACCAGGAGCTGGAAAGCCTGCGCCAATACCCGGCGGTGGTACGCAAGCAGCTGCGGCGTTTGAGCCGGGTGCGGCTGGACCGGCTACTCAACCGCTTGCTCTGAGCGGGCTCGCGGAAGCGCCGCGGCCAGCGTGCCGAGGCTGACGCGGCGCGGCTTGCCGACGCGGTCATTCAAGGCATTGGCATTCCTTGTGCAGGGAGGCGTAGGCTGCGCACTCGAGGCGCCGTTATTTGTTGCGAATCAAACTTTCTTGCGGGCTTTGTGCATGCATTGGAACTCCTTCCATGGGCTGCGCGGACGATTGCTGCTGCTGGTAAGCCTGGCCATGTTGCCGGGTGTCGTGTTGATCGCGTTCGGTGCGTGGCGCGCGGAGCATGTGGCGGAACAAGAGGCGCAGCGCACCCTGGTCGATTCGCTCTCGCGCATGCAGCATTCCTTCGCCAGGGAGCTGGACCGTACCGGGCCGGACCTGCAACTGGCGGCGAGCAAGCCACTGGATCAGGGGGAAGGCTGCCGCGCCGCCCTGGGCATCATGCTGGCGCAGGACCCCAGCTATTCGCAGGTCGGCGTCGCCACGTCGGCAGGGAAAATACTGTGCACGCTGATTCGGCCGGGGGCCGTTCCCGTCACGATCGAGCCGTCGTGGGTACAGGGAGCCATGCGCAAGAACGGGCGGGTGCTCGCCCTGCTGCCCGGCATGCAGGGTCAAAAGCTGCCAAGACTGGTCTTATTGCGGGCGATCGAGCAGGACGATGGCGGACGGCGTCTGGCTTATGTGAGCTACGAAGCCTCCAATCTGGCGTCTGTGCTGGGACTGCGCACGGGAGCGATGCCAGGCGGAGCACAGCTGATGCTGTTGGACAGCCAGGGCAGGGCGTATCCGCTGAGCGGGAACGGAGCTGAGGCGGCCACCGTCGTTGACCTTGCCGGGCTGCAACACCTCGCCCGATCGAGTGAGCCCTCATTGCATCGTGTCGGTAACGAGCTGATCGCCCTGGCCCCGCTGGGCGAGCATGGTGAGGCCGGCGCGGTGGCGCTGGTGATCCGTCGCAGCGATCTGTATCACAACGCCTGGACCTCGCTGCGAGTCAGCGTACTGATCCTGCTGGCCGGTTTTGCCTTGTTGTTGCTGTTGCTGCGTTGGGTCACGCTGCGGCTGGTCGTTGCGCCAGCCGCCGCGCTGATGCATGCCGCGGACGCGCTCGGGCGCGGCGATCTGGGTGCGCGTGCCGGCCTGGGCTCGGGGCGTGACGAGTTTTCGCGCGTGGCCCGTGCGTTTGACGGGATGGCGGCGGAGATCCAGCAACGCACCGGGGAGCGGGCGCGTCATCTGTCGCAGATGGAGCGGCTCAATGCTCTGCACGAAGTGCTGGCGTCGGTCAACGAGGCGATTCTTCGCCGTACCAGTGCCTCGCGCCTGATCCAGGACCTGTGCGATATCACCTGTACGACCGGCGGCTTCAGCCATGTCTGGGTTGGCGAGGTCGACGCATCGTCGGACCGCCTGAATGTGGTCAGTTGGGCGACGGCGATACCGACCCGGGTGTGGGTCGACTTTTCGGTGTCGCTGGATAGCGGCAACCCGCAAAACGAGGGGTATATCGCCGAAGCGGTGCGCAGCGGCAAGCCGGCCGGAAGCAATCACTTCCGCACCGATCCGCGCACCCAGCCCTGGCATGAGCGCGCGCAGGAGCTTGATATCGCCTCCTCGCTGGTGGTGCCACTGGGCTTCACGGTACACGGCCGTCCCCGCGTGCTGGCCCTGCACGCGGCCGCGGAGAACTATTTCGCGGCCCGGGAGACCCAGCTGATCGAACAGGTTGCCCAGGATGCCGTTTTTGGTCTCAGCCTGATCGACACCGAGAGCAAGCTGGCACACTCCAGCACGCACGATCCGGTGACCGGCCTGCCCACCGCGCAGCTGCTGATGCATCGCATGCGCGAATTGCTGCAGGAGGTGCGAGCGGATCGCCTGCAGCTCGTCATCAGCGTCATCGATGTCGGTATTCAGCAAATCTCCAATCAGCTGGGGCTGCGCCAGAGCAACCTGCTGCTGACCGAAATGGGGCAGGAGCTTGAAGCGCGTCTGGGCCGTGGCGACACCGTGGGCATCTCGCCCGGGAGCCGCTTTTCACTGGTACTCAGTGACCTGGGTCGTCTGGATGAAGTGGCGAGCCGACTGACAGCCGAAGTGGCGGCATTGCGGGAGATAAGCGCCGGTACCGCCGCCGGCACACTCCACCAGAAAATCAGCGTGGGCGTCGCCGTGTTCCCGGATGACGGCGACGATGCCGATGAGCTGTTTGACAAGGCACTGGCTGCGCTGGATCTGGCCGGGCAGGAGGATGGTGGCGGGGTTCGTTTCTATTCCGCTCAGACCAATCAGGTGCTGCAGGAAAATCGCCATTTGCTGCAATTGCTGCATGGCGCGCTGGCGCGCAGCGAAATGAGCCTGCACTACCAGCCGATTGTTTCGCTGAAGACAGGGGCGCTGCACGGCTTCGAGGCATTGTTGCGCTGGCACCATCCCGAACTCGGTCCGATTCCCCCGGACCGCTTCATCCCGCTGGCCGAAAGCAGCGGTCTCATCCACGACCTCGGTGACTGGGTGGTGCGGCAGGTGGTGGCGCAGGCTGCGGCGTGGAGTCCGCTGGCCGAGAGCGAGATCTTCATCTCGCTCAATGTTTCGGCGCTGCAACTGGGCGACCTCGACTTCGCCGAGCGTGTCGGCGCCGTGCTGGCTGGCAACTACGCCGCCAGCCAGCGCGTACGCATCGCCCTGGAGGTGACGGAGAGCCACCTGATCGGTGATATCGAGCGCAGCGTGCAACTGCTCAAGCGACTGAGCGGGCTGGGCATGTCGATCATCCTGGACGACTTCGGCACGGGCTACTCCTCGCTCAGTTATCTGTACCGGCTGCCGTTGAATGTGCTGAAGATCGACCGATCTTTCACCGCTGACGTGGTCGGCAAGCCGCTGGTGCGAAATATCGTGCAAGGCATCCAGGCGTTAGCCAAGTCGCTCGACCTGGAGACGGTGGTGGAGGGCATCGAGGGGCTGGAGCAGCAACAGCTTCTGGAGCAGATCGGTTGCGATTATGCGCAGGGCTTTCTCTACGATCGCGCGCTGCCGGCCGAGGTAGCGCAGCGCAAATGGATGAGAGTGCTGGTCTGAGCGCAGTGGCTCAGCGTGGCGCCAGCAGCCGTGACAGGCGCAAGCCCAGCCAGCGATCCACATCAGGCCATTCACTGGCCAGAATGCTGTAGCAGAAGGTGTCACGCAGGCTGCCGTCGGGGCGGCGCTTGTGCGCGCGCAGGATGCCGTCGCGTTGGGCGCCGAGGCGCTCGATCGCGCGCTGCGAATCGAGGTTGCGGTGATCGGTGTGGAACTCCACCGCCACGCACTGAAGGGCCTCGAACGCATGCCGCAGCAGCAGACGCTTGCACGCCGTATTGAGGTGACTCTTCTGCCAGCGTTTTGCGTACCACGTGTAGCCGATCGCCAGCCGCGGCAGCTCGGCGGCGAAGTCGTAGTAGCGCGTGGTGCCGACGATTTCGCCGCTGCTGGCCTCGCGCACCACGAACGGCAGCATGATGCCCTCGGCCTGTCCACGCAGCGCCTTTTCCACATAGGCCAGCGCCTGGCCCGGGGCAGGTGCACTGGTGAACCACAGATTCCACAGCTCGCCGTCGGCGGCGGCGGCTTCCAGCGCGGGGACGTGACCCAGTCGCAGCGGTTCCAGCGAGACGTGCTCGTCACGCAGCGTGATCGGGCTCAGTGGCGTCATCGGGCGGGGCTCAGGCGTCGAGATCGGGAATCAGCTTGCTCTCCAACCGCGCAATCTGGTCCTTGAGCAGCAATTTGCGCTTCTTCAATCGGGTCAGCTGCAGTTCGTCACGGCCAATCGACCGGCCCAATTGCTGGACCAGCCCGTCGAGATCGCGATGCTCGATGCGCAATTCCGCCAGAAGGTGGACGATTTCGGAGTGATCCTGAACCTGCATGGTTGAAAGCGGCAGCGTGGACGATCACGTAGTCTAACGCTGTTTGGGTGCGCAGAAGGCAGCCGGCCAGCCCGCTACAATGGTGACCACTTTTTCCGCTGATCCCCGCGCATGCCCGTTCCGCTCGAGATTCCCCGTTCTGCCGAGGCCGAGGCCGACAGGCTCGCCCGGCGCCTGCGTCATCAGGTGGGGCAGGCTGTCGTCGATTTCGGCATGATCGATGATGGCGACAAGGTGATGGTGTGCCTGTCCGGCGGCAAGGACTCCTACACCCTGCTGGAGATGCTGCTGCAGTTGCAGGCGAAGGCGCCGGTGCGCTTCGAGCTGATCGCGGTGAACCTGGACCAGAAACAGCCGGATTTCCCCGAACACGTGCTGCCGGACTACCTGCGCGCCCGCGGCGTGCCGTTTCATGTCATCGAGCAGGACACCTACAGCACGGTGACGCGGGTGATTCCGGCCGGCAAGACCATGTGCAGCCTGTGTTCGCGGTTGCGCCGTGGTGCCCTGTACACGTGGGCGGCGGCCAACGGGATCAGCAAGATCGCGCTCGGCCATCATCGCGACGATATTCTGGCCACGTTTTTCCTGAACATGTTCTACCAGGCGCAATTGAAGGCGATGCCGCCGAAACTGCGCTCGGACGACGGTCGCCACGTGGTGATCCGGCCGCTGGCTTACTGCCGCGAGAGCGATATTGCCGACTATGCCGCACAGCAACGCTTTCCGATCATCCCGTGCAACCTGTGCGGCTCGCAGGAAAATCTGCAGCGCAAGGCGGTACAACGCATGCTGGCTGAATGGGAGCGGGTTCAGCCGGGTCGTAGCGAGAACATCTTCCGCGCCCTTGCTAATGTGTCACCCTCGCACCTGGCTGATCGGCGGTTGTACGATTTCTCTGTGCCGGTCACTGCCGATGGCGAGATTCCCGCTAATGCAGCTGGCAGTGCTTGCGGCTATCCTGATACGGACGCCTAGACGTCCATCCTTCCCTACTTGTCCAGTTGAGTAATCATCGTGTCCTTCTTTGCTTCCGTTGAAATGGCCCCGGGCGATCCGATCCTCGGCCTCACCGAAACCTTCATCGCCGACAAGCGCCCGGAAAAGATCAACCTCGGCGTGGGCATCTATGTGGATGAGCAGGGCCGCATTCCGCTGCTGGATACGGTGCGCGAAGTGGAGCAGGCGCTGGCGGTAGCGGCAACGCCGCGTGGCTACCTGCCGATCGATGGTTTGCCGGCGTACAACAAGCTGACCCAGCAACTGCTGTTCGGTGCCGATTCGGCGCTGCTGGAGGCCGGTCGCGTGGTCACCGCGCAGACGATCGGCGGCAGTGCCGCGCTGCGGGTGGGCGCCGACGTGCTCAAGCAGGTGGCCGGTGCCGGTGCGAAGATCGCCATCAGCAATCCGAGCTGGGGCAACCATCACGTGGTGTTCCGCACCGCCGGCTTCGAGTTGCTGGAGTACCGCTACTACGACCCCGCCAGCCACGGCCTCGATTTCGCCGGCATGCTGGAGGATCTGGCCAGGCTGGAGCCGGGCACGGTGGTCTTGCTGCATGCGTGCTGCCACAACCCGACCGGCGTCGACCTGACGGCGGAGCAGTGGAAGCAGACCATCGCGCTGCTGCGCGAGCGCAAGTTGTTGCCCTTCATCGACATCGCCTATCAGGGTTTCGACCAGGGCACCGATGCCGACGCCACCGCCATTCGCCTGCTGGCGGACTCGGGCATCGAGGCGTTCGTGGTGGCCAATTCGTACTCCAAGTCGTTCTCGCTGTACGGCGAGCGGGTGGGCGCGTTGTCGATGGTCGGCGCCGATCGCAACGAGGCGGCGCGGGTGCTGTCGAAGGTCAAGCAGACCATTCGCACGATCTACTCCAGCCCGTCATCACACGGCGCCAAGCTGGTCGCCGGCGTGCTCGGCAGCGCCGAGCTGCGCCCGCGCTGGGAGCAGGAGCTGGGTGAAATGCGCTCGCGCATCCACACCATGCGCGCGGGGCTGGTGCAGCGTCTGGCCGCCCATGGTGCGACGAGCTTCGACTTCATCAACCGCCAGGCCGGCATGTTCTCTTACTCCGGCCTGAGCAAGGCGCAGGTGCTGCGTCTGCGCGACGAACACGCGATCTACGCGCTCGACAGCGGCCGCATTTGTGTGGCTGCGCTGAATCACGGCAACCTTGATACCGTGGCCGCGGCGGTGGCTGCCGTCATCCGCTGACAACCTCATGCCTTCGTTCTGGCTTGCCCCCTCCGAGGCGAGCGGGGATGACGGCGAAAGCCTTTGCCTGAAGGCCATCATCAAATCCGGATCCTGAATGTTTTTTCGCAATCTCACCCTGTTTCGTTTTTCCCCCGCCGTGGCCGCCGATCTGGAACGGCTGGACGACGCGCTGGCCGAACACCGGCTGCGCCCGTGTGGCCCGATGGAGTTGTTCACCAAGGGCTTCGTGGCGCCGGTCGGACGTGGCGAAGACGAGCCGCTGACGCGCAGCATCAAGCAGTCCACCCTGCTCACCGTGGGCGGCGAGGACAAGATCCTGCCGGCCGCGGTGATCAACGACGAGTTGCATCGCAAGGTGCAGAAGATTGCCGAGGAAGAGGGGCGCAAGGTCGGCGGCCGCGAGCGCAAGCGGATCAAGGAGGATCTGCTGAACGAGCTGTTGCCGCGTGCCTTCGTGCGCAACTCGCGGATGTCCGCCTATGTCGACAAGAAAAACGGCTGGCTGGTGCTCGATACCTCGAGTCGCAAATCCGCCGAAAACGCGTTGACCCAGGTGCGCGAGGCGCTCGGCAGTTTTCCCGCCGTGCCGCTGGCGCCGGAGGAGGCGCCGCGCGTGCTGATGACCGACTGGCTGGCCAACGGCAACCTGCCCGCCGGGCTGACCCTGGGTGACGAATGCGAGCTGCGCGACCCGGCCACGGCCACCGGCGCGATTGCCCGCTGTCGTCGGCAGGATCTCGATGCCGAGGAAGTGAAGGAGCACCTGCGCAACGGCAAGCAGGTATTCCTGCTCGGGCTCACCTTCGACGACCGGATCAGCTTCGTGCTGGGCGAGGATCTGGTGATCCGCAAGCTGAAGTTCCTCGATGTGGTGATGGACGAACTGGGCGACAGCCAGCAGGATGCCTACGCCGAAATGGATGCGAGCTTCGCCTTGCTCACTCTGGAACTGGAGCGGTTGCTGGGCAAACTGGAGGAATGGTTCGTCGTCCCTCGTCCCAAGGACAGTTGAGACGCCTGTTCCGCCGGCCTTTGCGCCGGCGGTGACAAAAAGCCCTTGCACCGGGGCGCCGCTTTACCCACATACTCCTTCGACACGCGGCGATGATGGCTGCGTGGTCGCGGGCGACGGGTAGGTACATGACGCAGCATCTGGAAGGCGACTGGCTGGAACTGGCAATGTCGGGCGGACACACCATCCGCGTGCAAAAGGCCGCGCATCCGCGTGCGCGTCGGCTACGCCTTACGGTAACCCCCAAGGGCGCGCGCGTGTCGTATCCGCACGGCACCCATCCGGCCCAGGTCAGCGCGTTCCTGCGCAGTCATGCCGACTGGCTGGAGCAGAAGCTCGACGAGCTGAACCTGACCGCCAAGCCGCTACCACCCTTGCGGGTCGGCTACGCCACCGATTTCCCCCTGCGTGGCGAGAGCGCCACGCTGGACTGGGCCGAAGGCCCGTATCCACGCATCGAAACAGCGGCCGGTGGACTCACCCTGGTGATTCCGCGCCCGCACACGCGGGCGCTGCCGGTGGCCCGTGGCCTGATCGCCTCGCATCTGGAGGCGCTGATTCGTCGCGACGTGTCGCGCTGGCTCACCAGCTACGTGCCACAACTGGGCCTGGCGCCTACGTCACTGCGGATCCGGCCGATGAAGAGCCTGTGGGGCAGTCTGGATACGCGTGATCGCATCAATCTGGATCTGGCGCTGGCGCTGGCGCCGCCCGCGGCCTTGCGCTACGTGCTGGCGCACGAGCTGTGTCACCTCAAGGTACGCAATCATTCGCCACGCTTCTGGACCCAGGTGGAAAACCTGTTTCCCGACTGGCGCGAGCAGCGCGACTGGCTGCGCCAGAACGGTGCGATCCTGAAGGCCGAGCTGGATCGGCTGGTGGCCGACGTCGCCGACTGAGCCGGTGCTGCCTCAGCGGCCCAGCATCTCGCGCACATGCGTTTCGAGGTCGGCCTTGTCGAACGGCTTGCCGAGTACCTTGATCTGCGGATGGGCGGCGCTGAAGTCCGACTGATCCGCGCCGGACAGCACGATGAACGGGATTTTTCCCTGCAGCAGGGCCTCGGCCACGGGATAGGCACTGTCGCCGCGCAGGTGCATGTCGATGATGGCGGCATCGAAGGCGCCCATCTCGATGTCGGCCAGGGCCGAGTCCAGGGTCGAGCTGGTCAGCACCTGCAGCCCCATGTCGAGCAGAATTTCCTCGACGATCATCGCGACAATGGCATCGTCTTCGACGACCAGCACGGAGCTTGGGCTTGCCTGGGTCATGTGCTGCGCGTCCTGCTGGGGCTCTATCCGGAATGGCGGATATTCTGTCATTCGCCGGGTCGGGCCGCCAGCGGCGCGGGAGTCGGGTTTCAGGCGCGAAGCAGGGTCTGGATGGTGCTGACCAGCTCTTTCACGCCAAACGGCTTGGTCAGCATTTCCATGCGGCCCTCGCTGCTGGCGCGGTCAAAGGTGGCGTCTTCGGCATAACCGGTAATGAAGAGGATTTTCAGCCGCGGCTGCAGTTGCCGGGCCTGGGTCGCCAGCAGGCGGCCATTGAGCCCCGGCAGACCCACGTCGGTGATCAGCAGGTCAATCGATGTGCCGGACTGGAGCAACTCGAGTGCGGCCAGCCCGTTGCCGGCTTGCTGGCAGTGGTAGCCAAGCTCGTTGAGCACTTCCAGGATCAGCGCGCGGATCACCGGTTCGTCCTCCACCACCAGCACCGAATGCGGGTTGGACGTGACCAGCGCGAGTTCCGCGTCGTGCGAGCGCTGACGTTCCCCGCTGCGCTGGCTGCCGTTGTAACGCGGCAGATACAGCGTGATTCGAGTGCCTTTGTCAATTTCGCTGCGAATCTCGATATGGCCGTGTGACTGCTTGACGAAACCATAGGTCATCGACAGCCCCAGCCCGGTGCCTTCGCCGGCCGGCTTGGTCGTGAAGATTGGCTCGAAAGCCTTGTTGATCACGCCGCTCGGCATGCCGCGCCCCGTGTCCGCGACGGCAAGGCTGATGTAGTCCCCAGGACCGAGGCCGGGGTGACGGGACGCGGTGCTGGTCGAGACGGTGAGGTTGCCGGTCTCGATGGTGAGCCGTCCCTCGTACGGTATCGCATCGCGCGCATTGATGACCAGGTTGAGCAGGGCGCTCTCCAACTGATTGGCATCGCACAGGGTCGGCCACAGCTCGGCGCACTCGACCACTTCCAGCTCAATATGGGAGCCGAGCGTACGCTCGAACAGATCCAGCATCGCCCGCACCAGCGCATTGGCGTCGACTACCTCGGGCTTGAGTGGCTGCCGGCGGGAAAAGGCCAGCAGACGATGGGTCAGCGCGGCGGCGCGCTGGGCCGAACTGGCCACCGCCTCAACGTAGCGTTCGACGTCGTCGTGGCGACCCTGTGCCAGGCGCGCGCGCAACATGTCCAGGCCGCCGATGACGCCGGTGAGCAGGTTGTTGAAGTCGTGCGCGATACCGCCCGTGAGCTGGCCGACGGCTTCCATCTTCTGGGCCTGCCGCAGCGCTTCATTGGCGACCTCCAGTTCGGCGCTGCGCTCGGCGACGCGACTCTCCAGGGTGTCGTTGAGACGCGCCAGCTCCTGCTCGATATGCTTCTGGTCCTCGATATCGGTGTTGGTGCCGATCCATCGTTCGAGCATGCCGTTGTCGGCGTAGACCGGGGCCGCGCGCGCGATGTGCCAGCGATAGGAGCCATCGAAGCGTCGCAGTCTCAACTCGGCCTCGTAGGGAATCTGCTGCCGTATCGATTGCGCCCAACGTTCACCAACCGCAGCGAGATCATCCCCATGCAACACGCTGGCCCACGCGGTGCCGGCCATCTCCTCGAAGCTGGCGCCGGTGTAGTCGTAGGCGCGGTCATTGAACCAGTCCAGCATGCCGTCCGGTGCGGCGGTCCAGACCTGATTGGGAATCGACTGTGCCAGGCCTCTGAAGGTGGCCTCACTCTTGCGCAGGGCAGCCTCGGCAAGCTTGCGTGCGGTGATGTCCAGGAACAGCACGGCGAACTGTTCCGTGTCGGTCTTGCGCGCCCGCACCTCGAACCAGCGGTCGCCGACCACCGGAATGTGAATCTCGAAATGACTCGGCTCGCCGCTGTCCACGACCTGCGCATACTTGCGCATCAGCTCGTCCTGCAGACCTGGCAGCACGTCGCGCACGGGTCTGCCAATGGCCTCGTCGGCGCGGATGCCGCTTTGAATCTCGAAACCGGGATTGATCTCGAGAAAGCGGAAATTGGTCATTCGACCGGCGTCGTCACGCAGCGCCTGGGCCAGGAAGAATCCCTCCTGCATGTTGTTGAACAGCCCACGCCAGCGCGCCTCGCTTTCGCGCAGGCTGGTCTCTGCACGCAACTGCTCGGTGGTTTCCATGCAGGCGCAGAAAATGCCCCGGATTTCGCCTGCCGCATCGCGCAAGGGCGAATAGGAGAACGTGAAGCTGGCCTCCTCTTCGAACTCGTTGCGCTCCAGTCGCAACGGCAACCGTTCGAAGTACAGCGATTCACCGGCACCGGCGCGCTCGATCATCGGATGGATGGCCGACCAGATCTCTGGCCAGGTCTCGTTGAAGGGGCGGCCCAGTGCGGCCGGGTGGCGCCGACCCAGCAAGGGTATGTAGCCATCGTTGTAGAGACAGCAGTGCTGGTCGCCCCAGAGCAGAAACATCGGGAATTTCGAGGCCAGCATCAGCGATACCACGGACTTCAGCGAGTCCGGCCACAGTCCGGGCTCGCCCAGTGGCGACGTCGAGAAGTCATGCTGGCGCATGCGCGCGCCCATTTCCCCGCCATCGGACAGAAAGCGCAAGCGGTCGATCGTGCTCAAGAAAGTCTCCTGCGGCAGCAGCGGAAGTGCCGCCTCGCTGGATCGTACCTGTGCACGTCGGCTGTGGCACGTGGCCGGGAGCCATCCGTTGCGCCGCTTGCCTTTGTGTGGGTCGCCCGCCTAGGCTTCCCGGCTCCGCCGCGTCCAGACCCGAGAACATGCCACTTTCCCTGACCACCTTGCTCAATGCGTGCTGGATTCTGTTCGTGCTGTACTGGATCTGGAGCGCTCGCCAGGTCAAGAGCACGCTGCGCACCGAATCCGCGGGGTCGCGCCTGCTGAAATACTGGCTTCCGCTGGGGCTGGCCTTCGTGTTGATGGAGCCGACGCCCTGGATCCGAAACAGCCTGCTGGGCGCACGCTTCGTGCCCGATCTGCACGGTACTGCGCTGCTCGGCCTGGCGCTGACCATCGCGGGCCTGTTGTTTGCCTGCTGGGCGCGGGTGGTGCTGGGCAACAACTGGAGCGCGGTGGTGCAGCTGAAGCAGGATCATGAGTTGATCGAACGTGGCCCGTATCGCTTCGTGCGCCATCCGATCTACACCGGCCTGCTGCTGGCTTTCCTCGGCACGGCGCTGGCGCTGGGTGAGTGGCGCGGCCTGCTGGGGGCGGCGATTGTCGCGCTGTCGTTCTGGCGCAAGCTGCGGCTGGAGGAGCGCTGGCTGGGCGAGCAGTTCGGTGCCGCCTACGCGGACTACATGCGGCGGGTGAAAGCGCTGATCCCGTGGATTCTCTGAGCGCGGCTCAGAGCTTGCGCGGCTGCCTGACGTAACGGGTGCCGAGCACGATGTCCCACAGCGGTGTGGTCAGGCCGTAGTTGGTTTCCGGATGGTAGTGGTGCACGTGGTGCGAGCCAGCCCAGCGGCGCAGCAGCGGATGCTTGAAGCGCACGTGGTGGATGATGAAGTGGCTCAAGCCGTAGGCGATATAGCCCATGGTTATCGAACCGGCCAGCAGCAGTGCTGTGCCGTCGGGCATGATCGCCATGAACGCGCCGGTCAACAGCAACAGCACCACACCGGGCAGAAAGAACGGCAGCGAGTCATAGCCCAGCGGACGCTCGTGATGCATCTGGTGTCCCTGCGCGAACAGCGGGATACGCGTATGGAACATCCAGCGGTGGAAGAAATACTCGATGAAGCTGAAGGCGAACAGACCCAGCGCACAGATCAGCAGCGCGCTGAGCACGCCGCCGTCGTGATGCAGCCAACCTTCTCCCAGCAGGAGCAGGCTCAGTGCGGAGTCCACCACCACTTCGGCCCAGTAGTTGGCGCGGGTGGACGACATGCGAACAATCGCATCGACACCTGAGCGCAATAGGCTTTGCTTCATCGTTGGCTGCATCATTCCGTTTTCATGCAATGGCGGCGCGCCACGTGGGGTTGTGCCGCCATTGTCCCATGTTGTCATCGTCAATTAACAATGATGTGCATGCGCTCGCTGACCCGTACATGACCGTATGGTGCCGGGCCGGGTCTGTCAATGCGAGAGCGCGAAGCCGGTGAGGATCTGCGCGGTCTCCGCCGGGCGCTCCAGCATCGGCATGTGGTTGCAGCCGTTGATCACACTGGTGCTGATCGCGCTGGCCTTGGTCAGGCCACCGCGCAGGCTGTCCAGCGCCGAGATGTCGACGATCTTGTCGTCATGGCACCACAGGCCCAGTACCGGCATGCTCAACTGGTCCAGCCGGTTCTGCACAGCAAGATATTGCGAAGGCTGGCGCAGTTCGTTCAGCGTGTGATCGATGAAGGCGCTGTCGCGCTGGTTGCGCTCGACCAGCACATCGACAAACCGGCCTGGCAGGTCGAGCGGGTGGGCGAACGCCTGTCCGCTGGCATGCGCGAAGCTGGCGCGGTCGGTGAACAGGAACGGATCCTTGCCTGCCATCACTTCCCGCTCAAGCGCGGTGGGGGTACCTTTCAGGCCCATCGCATCGACCAGTGCCAGCTCAGCCACGTGGTCGGGGTGCTCGGCGGCATAGACCCCGGCAATGGCGCCGCCCATCGAATGCCCGACCAGCACGAAACGCTGCAGGCGAAGTGCCTCGACAAACTGATTCAGACGCGTGGCCTGGGCGTCAATGTTGTAGCTGGCCCCGGCATTGCGCGAGGACGCTCCCCAACCGGGCAGGTCGGGAATGACCAGGTGGAAATGCGGCGTCAGCACCTTGGCCGTCTCCAGCCAGACTTCCTTGTTGCTGGCGAAACCGTGCAGCAGCACGATGGTCGGGCCTTCGCCGCCCTCGTAATAGACCCAGCGCGTATCGCCCACCTGCACTGAGTGCTTTTCCAGGTGCGCCGCCATTGCCTCGCGCATGGTGTTCGCCCGCATCAGCCACTGCGGCGCGAACAGATAGCTGCCGCCCAGCACGATCACCAGCAAGGCGACCAGCCAGGCCAGGAATTTCAGGCGGCGATACAGCATGCGCTTCCACAGCGGCGTGCCGGAGGCGGTGGTGAGTGACGACATGGTTACGTTTTCCGTAGGTGGCGGAGTTAATGCTTCGGGGCTTTTGCCGCGGCGAAAACGCCTTCCACGGCCTGCTGCGTCAGCGGGTGATAACCCGCCCTGGCCTTGGCGTAGACCGCTTCGGCATAGGCGAGGCCTTCCGGCGTCCTGACGAAAGCCTTGTACAGCGGCAGGGTCAGGTAGAGCCGGCCGATCCGGGTCATGTGCTCCGCCGCGGCGGGCCACACCGCCTTGTCACCGGCGGCGATGGCGTGGCTGTACCAGCGCATGCCGATCTCGGCGTTGGGCGTGCCGGTGAGGCGCCAGGCGGCGTCGAGCTGCTCCAGTTGGTCCAGCGGGGCAACGTCGGGCAGGCGGTCGAGGAAGTACATCCACTCCTGCGTATTCCAGCCCTTCGCATCGAGTTTGTCGGCGGCGAGGCTGCCGGCGAGGAAGGCACTGCGCTCCTGGTCGATCGCGTTGAAGCGGGGCGAAGCGGGCAGCGGTGCGTTCTTCGGAATGCCCGCGCCGTAGACCCAGGTCTTGACCTCATCCAGGCTCATCTTGCCGGGATACTTGTCGATCAGATTCGGTTTCATGTAGTCGAGCATCTGCTCGGTGGTGATGCTCTGGAACGCGAAGTGGTGGAAGTAGGCCTTGATGTACGCGTCGAACGGGTCACGACCAAAGCGCTGCTCCAGCGTGCGCAGGAACCACGAGCCCTTGTCGTAGGCCACATCGGAAAGCGCATCATCGGCACCGACACCGCGCGGATCGGGCGCCAGTTTCTGCGCGTTGGCCGGCATCTGGCCGATGTCCTTCTCCAGCGCGCGAGCCGAGAGCAGGGCTTCCTCGTCGGCCAGCGTCTTGCCGTAGACCGCTTCGGTGATACGGCCCTGCACGTAGGTAGTGAAACCCTCGTTGAGCCAGATGTCGCGCCAGGTCGCTGCGGTCACTAGGTTGCCCGACCATGAATGTGCCAGCTCGTGCGAGACCAGCGAAACCAGGCTCTTGTCGCCGACCAGCACGGTCGGCGTGGCGAAGGTCATGTTCGGGTTTTCCATGCCGCCGTAAGGGAACGACGGCGGCAGCACCAGGATGTCGTAGCGGCCCCAGGCATACGGGCCATACAGCTTCTCGGTGGCGGCGATCAGCTTCTCGGTGTCCTCGAATTCATGCGCCGCCCTGGCCACCACCGAGGGCTCGGCGTAGACCGCCGAACGGGGCCCGGTCGCCTTGACCGCGATGTCGCCGGCGGCGATCGCCAGCAGGTAGGAGGGAATCGGATGCGGCTGGTCGAAGTGGAAATCGCCGTCGAGTGGATGGTTCGCGTCATTGAGCGCGCTCATCACCACGCGGATGTTCTTCGGCGCGGTGATATGCGCGTCGTAGCTGAAGCGGATCGCCGGCGAGTCCTGCAGCGGCACCCACGAACGGGCGTGAATCGACTCCGACTGCGAGAACATGAAGGGTTGTTTCTTGTCGGCAGTCTGCGCCGGGCTCAGCCATTGCAGGCCCGAGGCATCGGGCGAGGTGGCGTAGACGATACGCACCGTTGCTGGATGCATGGGCGCGCTGATGGTCAGCTTGCTGCCCAGCACCTTGTCGCGCGGTGCCAAGACATATTTCAGTGGCCGCATGCCGCCATTGGCCTCGACCGTCTCGACCCGGACGATTTTCAGGTCACGCGTGTCCAGTACCAGCGAGCTCGCCTTCGGGTTCTTCCAGTCCAGCGTCAGCGTGGCCTGGCCATCGAGCTGCCGCTGCGGAAAGTCGATACGCAGATCGAGATCCAGATGGGTCACCCGCACCTGCGCTGGCTGGGCATACGAGTTCGGTTCGCTGGCAAGCACGGTCAGCGGCAGCAGCAGGACGCCAAGGGCGATGGCAGGCAGGACACGCATGGGCAATTCTCGGAGCGGGCGAACGCCAAGTATGCCATCGGCCCCGCTTGCACCGCCTGTGCTGGAAGCCGGGGTCAGGGCAGCTCACTGGACGAATGCGGGTCGATCGAATAGGCGTGCATGCTCGCCAGAAACCCGGGTTGCGACTCTACCCGCGTGATCCATTCGCGCAGATGCGGATATTCGTCCGATGACAAACCGGCTTCGCCGGCACGGCTGGCATAGGCGAACAGCGACATGTCGGCGATGGAATAGGCATCGCCGGCAATGAAGGCGCGGGTGGCAAGTTCGCGCTCGAGTATCGCCAGTGAGCGCCGCGCGCCGCGTTGTTTCATCTCGATGATCACGGGCGAACGCCGGGCCAGCTTGCCGGTCATCGTCCAGTGGCGCAGCGCGCCGATCACCGACTCCACCCGCTCCTGCTCGAAGTGCAGCCATTGCTGCACCTTTGCCCGCAGGAACGGTTCGTTGGGAAGGTAGGGCGTGCCCTCGGCCAGAAACATCAGGATCGCATTCGATTCGGCCAGCACCCGACCATCCCCGAGCTGGATCGCCGGCACGGTGCCGGTGGGGCTGATGCGCAGGTAGGCATTACTCTGCCCCTCACCCTCGAAAATACTGATCGGGACCGTGCGATACGGCTGGCCGAGGTGATTGAGCAGCAGGCGCACTTTCCAGGCATTCTGCGAGGGCAGGTAGTCGAACAGGGTCAGCATGCGGGCCGTCCGGCGGGAGGAGAGGCCGCATGCTGACAGCCTGCGTGGCCATCGAATATCCGTTTCTTGCGCGCTGGAAATCAGCCGAATCGATCGGCCAGCCGATCCGTCGCCTGCACCAGCTGATCGACGATCTCCGGGTCGGCCGCGCTGTGGCCGGCCAGCACGATGTGCAAGGTGGCTTCGGGCCAGGCCTGGCTCAGCTCCCAGGCACTCTTGGTGGGACAGATGATGTCGTAGCGGCCCTGCACGATGGTGGCGGGAATATGCCGGATGCGCCCGATGTCGCGCAGCAGCTGGTTGGGTTCCAGGAACAGCGCGTGGCGGAAATAGTGCGCTTCCATCAGTGCCAGGCTGACCGCGTGATGCGGATCCTCGAAAATGCCGGTGGCATCGGGGTCGTGAACGAGGGTGGTGCTGCCGCCTTCCCATGCGCTCCATGCTTTTGCTGCGGCCAGACGGAGGGCCTCGTCGCTGCCGGTGAGTCGTTGCCAGTAAGCGTCGAGCAGGGAGCCGCGTTCCGCTGCCGGAATGAAATCGACGAAGCGCGCCCAGCGCTCGGGAAAGATCTGCGCGGCCCCGCCGCCAACTTCATTGAACCAGCGCATTTCCTCCAGCCGCCCCAGAAAGATGCCGCGCAAGACCAGGCCGAGTGCGCGTTCGGGATGCGCCTGCGCGTAGGCCAGCGCCAGGGTCGAACCCCACGAGCCGCCGAAGACAACCCAGCGTTCGATGTCCAGCCGTTCGCGGATCGCCTCGATGTCGGCTATCAGATGGGCGGTGGTGTTGTCGGTCAGTTCGGCGAACGGGGTGGACTGGCCGGCACCGCGCTGGTCGAACAGCACGATGCGATAGCGCGCCGGATCGAAAAAGCGACGATGGTAAGTCGACACGCCAGCGCCGGGGCCGCCGTGCAGAAAAATCACGGGCAAGCCGTCCGGGTTGCCGCATTCCTCCACGTACAAGGTGTGCAGCGCGTCGACTGCGAGGCGATGGGTCTGGTACGGCTCGATCTGGGGATACAGCTCGCGCATGAGGTGGCTCCGGTAGGGCGGGTGATCAGCTGGCGTTGAACTGCAGTGCGGCGGTGAGATCGCCGGGCGGTGGCCCGCCAGCGGCGATCATGGCCTCCTCGCGCAGCTTCAGGCCGGGCAGCCTGGCCAGCCCGAAGCGACGGGTGATGAAGCGGGCGATCGAACCGGTGTCGTAGATCGTGTGATCGACATGACCGCGTTTGGCGAAGGGTGACACGATGATCGCCGGCACCCGCGTGCCCGGCCCCCAGCGGTCGCCCTTGGGCGGCGCCACGTGGTCCCACCAGCCACCGTTTTCGTCGACCGTGATCACCACCAGCATCTGCGACCACTGCGGGCTGTTCTGCAGCGTATGCACCACGCTGGCAAGGTGGCGGTCACCTGCCTCTACATCGGAATAGCCGGCATGCATGTTGAGGTTGCCTTGTGGCTTGTAGAACGTCACCGGTGGCAGCTTGCCGGCGGCCACATCGGCCAGGAAATGATTGCTGCTCGCCGTCTCGCCCAGGCCGCCGTCGCGCAGGTGCTGCTGCCGCGCGGCGGTACCGGGGGCGAGGCTGACGAAATAGTTCAGCGGCTGGTGATGCGGCTGGAAGTTGGGCTGCTCGGGAAATTCTCCGGCCACGCCATCGCCGTGGCCTTCCAGCGCCGCCTGCCAGCCGCCGCTGTACCAGGCCCAGTCGATGCCCTTGGCGGAGAGCAGGTCGCCGATGTGCTGATGGGTTTGCGGCGGACAGGTGTTGGGGTTGCCGGCATCGGCCAGTGCCGGGTTGTTCGGGTCCTGGCTGAAGCCGGGCGCGTACGGCGGGCCCATCGTGTTGACCGCGAGGAAATCCGGCGTCAGCGTATTCGGCGTGGCGAACTTCGCCTTGCCCTGCATCGCGCTGGCGGGGGAGTCGTCGGCCAGTTTCAGATGGACATCGGTGACCTCGCCGCTGAGCGTGGTGGCGATGCCGAACTTCGCCGGGCTTTGATCGGCGTGCGGATAGAACGGTGGCTGCGCCGCGACCAGGTACTGGTGGTTGAGGAACGAGCCGCCAAACGCGCCCATGAAATAGTTGTCGCACAAGGTGTACTGCTCGGCCAGCCGCCACAGCCGCAGGTTCACTGCGCTGTCGGCGTAGTGGCCCATCACCAGGGCACCGCTGTCGCCCCAGGCGACGAAGCCGTCGTTGCGCCCGCCATTGATCTGAAGCTGGTTCTGATAGAACGCATGCACCAGGTCGCGCGTCACCACGCCGTGTGGCAGCGGCTCGCCTTCCTGCGTGCGCAGCGCGAACGGGGCATTCGGCAGGCCGCTGATGTCGTGCTCGCCGATCTTGTAGCCGCGGTGATTGACTACCTGCTTGTGCGGCACCAGACCGTGCCAGATCGGCGGCAGGGTAGTGAGCAACTCGCCGTTGCGGTCGCGCTGGTGATAGCGCTCCGGCGGCACCGACTCCAGCGGTTGCTGCAGTCCCGGAAAGCCGGCAAACAGGTTGTTGAAGCTGCGGTTCTCCGCATACAGCACCACCACCTGCTGGATGTGGGTCTGCAGCAGCGCATCGATCGCCTCGGCGGGCAGCTCCGCGCTGCCGGCGGCGCGTGGTTCGCCGGGCGATTGGCAACCGGCGATACCGAGTGCCGCGCCGCCCAGTACCAGACCACCCAGCAGTCGTCGCCGCTGCGGGTTGGCCGGGGTCGGGTCGTCGGCAACCGGTGGTTGTTCGGGGGGCTTGCGGGTCATCGGGTATTCCAGTGAGGCTCAGGAGTGCGGCGCGGCCTCATCATAGAAGCGGGCAAGGTCCGCCTTCACCTGCTTCAACGCATCGACGTCGAAATAGATCATGTGGCCGGAGGGATAGAAGCCGAACTCGATGTTCTTGCGAATCGCCGGGTCGAGACCGAGATGGCCCAGATCGAACTCGGTCGCGTAAAAAGGCGTCGCAAGATCGTAGTAGCCGTTGGCCGAGAACACCTTCAGGTGCGGGTTGCGCCGCATCGCCTCAGCCAGGTCGCTGCCGACATACGGCGCCTGGGTGAAGCCGAAGCCGCGACCGTCCTTGTGCTTCCAGTCCCAGCCGCGGTTGATCACGCTGTAGTTGTTGGGCAGGTAGGCGCGATCGTCGGTGAATTTCAGGTCCGACTCGGCGTACTGGTTGAACGCGGCCAGGTAGGCGCCGGTAGCGGCGTCGCTGGCTGCATCGCCGTCCGGTGTCTCGCCAGCGGCATCCGGATCGATGCCTTCGAAACGGCCGTCCAGACGGCCGACCGTGCGACGCTGGTCGCGCAGCAGCTCCTTGCGGAAGCGGCTGGGATCGATGCGCAGGTTGGCCTGCTTGATGTAGCTGGTCGACAGGCCGGTGTACTGGCTCAGCTGGCTGGCGATGCGATCGGCTTCGGTCGGCGTGATCGCATCGCCCTTGGCCAGCGCCAGGGTGTAGTCACCGCTGGCGAACTGGCGCACCTGGGCCAGAAAGCTGGCCAGCTCGGCCGGCTTGTTCGGGACCTTGTCGTGATACCAGGCGATCGCAGCTTCGGTCGGCAGATTCACGATATAGGCGTGATCGACGCCGGTATTGGACCACACGCTGAAATCCAGGATCGAGGACATCAGCACGATGCCGTTGAGCTCCATGCCCTGCGCCTGCAGCACCTTGGCCAGCACTGCCGAACGGGTGGTGCCATAGCTTTCGCCAAACAGGAATTTCGGCGAATTCCAGCGGTGGTTGCTGCTCACGTAGCGGCTGATGAATTGGGCGAACGCGGCGGCGTCCTGGTCCACGCCGTAGAAGTTCTTGCCCTCGGCGGCGCCGACCAGTTGCGAGTAGCCGGTGCCGGGGGCGTCGATGAACACCAGGTCGGTCTTGTCGAGCAGGCTGTACTGGTTCGGCACGGTCTGGTAAGGCGGTGGCGGGATCGGCTGATCCCCCTTGTTGGCCACTCGCACCGGCCCGAACGAGCCCATGTGCAGCCACATGCTGGACGAGCCGGGCCCGCCGTTGAACATGAAGGTGACCGGGCGCCTGGTCGGCTTGCCATCGTCCACCGTGTACGCCACATAGAACACGCTGACCGTGGGTTTGTCCTTGTCATCCTTGATCAGCAGGGTGCCGGCGGTAGCCTTGTAGCTGATGCTGCGGCCGTCGATCTGCACGCTGTGCGAGGTGACCACCTTGCGTTCGGGCGGTATCGGCAGCTGGTCTTTCTTGCTGTCCTTGTCCGATTGCGCCTTGTCGGTATCCTTGGGCGCATCAGCGGCGTGCAGCGGGTGGCCCGGGCCCATCAGCAGGACGAGTGCGAGCGGGGCGAACAGTAATTTGCGCATGGTGGTGGACCCCTCAGTGCGATGGCGCGGCGTGATCGTAGAAGTGGGCCAGGTCGCCCTTGAGCTGGTGCAGCGACTGGGTGTCGAGATAGATCATGTGACCCGACGGGTAGTACAGGAACTGCAGATTGCCGCGCAGCGACGGGTCCAGATTCATGTGCGCAAGATCGTATTCGGTGATGAAGAACGGCGTGGCGAAATCGTAGTAGCCATTGACCGACAGCACCTTGAGATTGGGGTTGGTGCGCATCGCGTGGGCGAGGTCACCGGCCACGTAGGCGACCGGCAGCGGCCGACGGATGTCGGCGGCCTGGTGTTTCCAGTCCCAGTCCTTGTTGATCTCGCCAAAGGTGGGGCGGTAGTCGAGATCGCTGTGGTAGCCCAGCTCGGTGTCGAGGTAGATGTGGAAGGCCGCCACGAAGGCGCCGCTGATGCCGGCGTCCGAGGCGTCGTAGTCGGGGGTTTCGCCAGCGGCGTCAGGATCGGTACCGGTAAAGCGGCTGTCGAAGCGGCCCAGGGTGAGGCGCTGGTCGCGCAGCAGCTCCTTGCGGAAGCGGCCCAGATCGACGCGCAGGTTGGCGTCCTTGACGAACTGCATCGACAGACCGGTGTAGGCCGCGAACTGACGAGCCACGGCATCAAGCTGATCGGCGGGCAGGTTTTGCCCCTGCGCCAGCGCCGCCGCATACGGGCCCTGCGCCCAGGCGCGCACCTGATCCAGATACGTCTTCAGATCGGCCGGCTTGTTCGCCAGCTTGTCGTGATACCAGGCAGCCGCGGCATAGCTGGGCAGGTAGCCGATATAGACCTCGTCGTAGCCGGGCAGGCGCACGCCGTAGTTGAGGATCGACGACATCAGGATCACGCCGTTGAAGGCCATGCCCTTGTCCTGCAGCGCGTCGACCAGCGCCGCCGAGCGGGTGGTGCCGTAACTCTCACCGTAGAGGAATTTCGGCGAGTTCCAGCGCCGGTTGGCGGTGACATAGCGCTGGATCGCACGGGTGAACGCCGAAATGTCCTGGTCGACGCCCCAGAAATCCTTGCCGGTGGCCTTGCCCAGTGGGCGCGAGTAGCCGGTGCCCACCGCGTCGATGAAGACCAGATCGGTGCTGTCCAGCAGGCTGTCCTGGTTGGTCACCAGCTTGTACGGCGCCGGCGCGGTGGCGTCGGGGCTGGCGGTTTCGATCCGCACCGGGCCGAACGAGCCCATGTGCAGCCACATGCTGGAGGAGCCGGGGCCGCCGTTGTAGAGGAAGGTCAGCGGTCGCTGCGCCGCCTTGGCGCCATCGAGCGTGTAGGCGACATAGAACACGCTGGCCTGGGGCTGGTTCTTGTCGTCGCGGATGATCAGGAAGCCGGCGGTAGCGGTGTACTTCAGCGTGCGACCGTTGATGGTGATGCTGTGGTGGCTCGGCGTGGCCGTCTCGGTGGCGGGCGTTGCGCTGTCGTCGGCGGGCTTGTCGGCGCTGCGGTGCACGGCGGCGGGCTCCGTGCCGGCGTAGCCGCTGGACACCGGCGCGACAACAAGCGCGCCTGCCAGTAGCAGGAAGAGAAAATGACGCATGGCAACCCCTGTATGTATGCAACGAACCAGTGCTTGAGTATGCGTGGGCCGGCCTGCGCGCGACCGTGACAAAAGTACTGGTCGGTGTGCGAGCGTGAGCCGCTTCGCGTCGTCCGGGAACCGCTCCCCGGTAGCAGGTAGCATGCGCACTCCCCTTGTATTGAATCGGTCCCCATGGATAGCTCGCAGCGCCTCGACGGGCGCACCCTCATCTACATTGGCGCGGCCTTGCTGACCTGGTCGTCGGCGTATGCGGCGATCGCCTATGCGCTGGCCTCGTTCACGCCGGGCGAAGTCGCCTTTTCCCGGCTGGCGGTTGGTTCGCTGTGCTTTGCTGCGCTGGTGCTGGTTAAACGGGTGCCGATGCCGCCGCGGCGGGACTGGTTGCCACTGGCGGTGCTGGGCGTGATCGGGCTGACCGTCTATCACCTGTGCCTCAACTACGCCGAGACGCGGATTGCCAGTGGCACGGCCTCGATCCTGATCTCGCTGGCGCCGGCCGCCACGGCGGCGGTTTCCGCCATCTGGCTGCATGAGCGCCTGTCCGCACGCACCCTGACCGGCCTGGGCGTGGCCCTGGTCGGGGTGGTGATGGTCGTGCTGGCCAGCGGCAAGCAGGTGCGCTTCGAGCCGATGGCGGCGCTGGTGCTGGTCAGCGTACTCGCCTCGGCGATCTTTTTCGTGGGCCTGAAGCCGTTCTTCGCACGCAGCAGCACCATGGGGGTGACCGCCTTCACCTTGTTCGCCGGTGCGCTGGGCGCATTGCCTTTCACTGCCGGCATCGGTGCCGCCTTGCAGGTGGCCCCCTGGTCGCACATGGCCGCCCTGCTGTGGCTGGGCGTTGCGCCAACCTTCATCGGCTACATGGCCTGGAACGCGGCACTGCACCGTACCTCGGCATCACAAGTCTCCAGCTTCATCTACTTTTCGCCGCCGATCGCGGTGCTGATCGGCTGGTTGTGGCTGGGCGAGCGTCCCGGCTTGCTGACCCTGGTCGGTGGCGTGATCACGGTGGCAGGCGTGGCGCTGGCGAACGTGCGACGGCGAACCCTGCCCAGCATGCCGCCGACCGTGGCGGCCAGCGAGGCCGACTGATTCCTGCAGGAGATCCGCGTCATGTACCAGCTATACATCGCCAACAAGAATTACTCGTCGTGGTCGCTGCGTCCATGGTCGTTGCTCAGCGCGCTGGGCATTCCGTTCGACGAACGGCTGGTGCCGTTCACCTCGGACAGTGCGGCGAACTGGCAGGCGTTTCGTGAGTTTTCGCCGAACGGCAAGGTGCCATGCCTGCATGACGGCACCACCGTGGTGTGGGATTCCCTGTCCATTGCCGAGTATCTGGCCGAGCGTCATGCGGACGTCTGGCCGTCCGATCCCGTGGCGCGGACGTGGGCGCGATGCGCCGCGGCCGAGATGCATTCGGGCTTTTCCGTGCTGCGCCAGCAGTGCGGCATGAACTGTGGCGTACGCGTGCGCCTGCGCCCGGATCTGTCCGCTGCGCTGGAGGCGGATATCGCGCGCGTCGACGAGCTTTGGAGCGAAGGGCTGCGCCGCTTCGGTGGCCCGTTTCTGGCGGGTGCCGGATTCACTGCCGTCGACGCGTTTTTCGCGCCGGTGGCGTTCCGTGTCCAGACTTACGGCATCCAGCTGGGCGACAAAGCTGCTGCCTACGCGCAGCGGTTGCTCGACCTGCCAGCGATGAAGCGCTGGTATGCCGACGCCCTGCAGGAAAGCTGGCGCGATGCCGGGCATGAGGACGACGTATTGCGCTCCGGCGAACTTCTTCAGGACCTTCGCACAGCGGCGGGTTGATGGCGCCGCTCAGAATGGGGCCGTGAATGTGGTCGCCCTCGCCGTGCGGCGCAACTGCCAGCGGGCCAGCGCGAGCAGCAAGGCGGCCACCGCCACGAAGACCAGCAGCACGGCACAGGCATTGAGCAGAACCTGCACGTAGCCGAATGCAGTGACGTCGAGGAACGGGTAGGGGTACCAGTGCGTCACCGCGCCACGCGCCAGGGCATACGCAAAGTACGCTGCCGGGTAGGCCTGCCACCAGGCGATCTGGACCCAGCGGAGGGCGGCCTTGGGCACCGCCAGCCACCAGTGCAGCATGAACAGCAGTGGCATCACCACGTGCAGTGCCTCGTCGGCGACGATCTGCCAGCCTTGCGGATGCCACAGTTGGCGCAGCATCAGATTGTAGATGGCGCAGACGATGATGATGCTCATGGCCAGCGCGGTATGCACGTCCGCGCGGCGGAAGAATCGCCCGACCAAGCCTGAGCCATGGCCTGCCGCAGCGGTTAGTGCCATCGCTACCAGTGCATTGGTAAGTACAGTGAAAAAGCCCAGGTAGATCCAGACGCCCGCCATCGCGCCTTGCCCGTTCGCGATCGTCAGCTGGATCGACAGCAGCAGTTGCAGGGCCAGCGCCAGCCAGCCGAGCAGGGCGCCGAAGGCGGCAAAGTGGCGATAGCGGTTCGGCATGGCCCTTGGCTCTGCGTTGATCCGGACTCACCCCCGGCGCGGGGCGTGGGTGGGAGGTTTGGTCAAAGTTTGTAGGCGCGATGGATCGCCACGATGCCGCCGCTGAGGTTGCGCACCTCGACCTTGCCGAAGTCGGCGCGTTCCATCATGCCTTTCAGGGTTTGCTGGTCGGGGTGCTTGCGGATTGATTCGGCCAGGTACTGGTAGCTGTCGGCGTCGCCGGCAAACAGTTGGCCGAGTTTCGGCAGCACCTTGAACGAGTGGAAATCGTAGAGCTTGCCGAACAGCTCGTTCTGCACTCGCGAGAACTCCAGCACCAGCAGCCGACCGCCGGGCTTCAGTACGCGGCAGATATCGGCCAGCGCCTTGTCCTTGTCGGTGACGTTGCGCAGGCCGAAGGCCATGGTCACGGCGTCGAAGCTGTTGTCCGGAAACGGCAGCGCCTCGGCATTGAGCTGGGCCCAGCGCAGGCCCGAGACCAGGCCGCGGTCGGTCAGGCGGTCGCGGCCCACGCCCAGCATCGCGGCGTTGATATCGCCGACCACCACCTCGCCCTCGTCGCCGACAACGGGTTTCAGCAGCGCAGCGATATCGCCAGTGCCCCCGGCCAGATCCAGCACGCGGTCGCCGCGGCGTACGCCGCTGATGGCGACGAAGTGACGCTTCCACAGCCGATGCACGCCGAACGACATCAAGTCGTTCATCAGGTCGTAGCTGCGCGCGACCGAGGTGAACACCTGGCCGACCAGTTTCTGCTTATCGCCGACCGGTACGTCGCGGAAGCCGAAGTGAGTAGTCGATTCCGGGGGGGATTTGGGCTGTTCGTTCATGGGCGCAATGCTACAGGAATGGTCGTTTCAATCAGATACCTGGCTTGTTGCGTTCGCCTCCTCCCCCCGCAGGGGAGTGGGGTGAGGTCCGAGGCTGGTGCTCGCCGAAATGCCGATCAAGGACCGCTCCGCTGGAGTACCTGGCAAGATTGTCTCCTCACCCCAACCCTTTCCCCGTTCGAGGAGAGTGAGCGAAGGCAGGCAGCGCCATGCCTTATTGAAGCGCGGGCTTGCCGCCTTCCTTGTAGATCACGCCGCCTTTCATCACGAAGCTGACGTGCTGCATCACGGTGATGTCATCCAGCGGATTGCCCGGTACGGCGATCACGTCGGCGCCGCGGCCGACAGCGATCTGGCCGAGCTGGTCCTGCTTGTGCAGCAGCTCGGCGGCGTGGGTGGTGGCAGCCTGAAGCACAAACATGGGCGGCATGCCGGCATCCACCATGTACTTGAACTCTTTTGCGTTCTGGCCGTGCGGATAGACTGCGGCGTCGGTGCCGAAGGCGATTTTCACACCCGCCTTGTACGCCCGTCCGGCGGTGGCCTGAATGATCGGGCCGACCAGCTTCGCCTTGGCCGCGACCTGCGCCGGATAGTAGCCGGGCTTCTGTGCCATTTCCTCGACGTACTTGCCGGCGATGATGGTGGGCACATACCAGGTGCCGTGTTCCTTCATCAGCTTCATGTCCTCCGCGTTCATGAAGGTCCCGTGCTCGATCGAGTCGACCCCGCCCAGTACCGCGCGCCGGATCGCCTCGGCACCGTGCGCATGGGCGGCCACGGTGAAGCCGTAGTCATGCGCAGCGGCCACCACGGCCTTGATCTCCTCGATCGTCATCTGCGGGTTGTCGGCGCTGGCGCTCTCATCCAGTACGCCGCCGGAGGGCATGATCTTGATCAGGTCGTCGCCGTCCTTGTAATGCTGGCGCACCGCTTTCCAGGCATCGGCCGGGCTGTTGATGATGCCGTTCTTCGGGCCCGGGTCGCCGGCGAGGTCCTGGCGGTAGCCGTCGGTGGAGTCGGCGTGGCCGCCGGTGCTGCCGATCGGCACGCCCGCGGTGAAGATGCGCGGTCCCGGCACGATCCCGGCGTTGATTGCGTTGCGCAGGGCTACCGTTTCGTTGTCGCCGTCGCCGACGTTGCGCACGGCGGTGAAGCCGGCCAGCAGGGTGCGGCGGGCGTACACGGTGGAGCGGATGGCGTAGTCGGCGATGTTCCAGCGGAACTGGTCGGTGTAGCCGGTGGGACTGGTCTCAAAGCTGAGGTGCGTATGCGAGTCGATCAGGCCGGGCAGGCAGGTGGCATCGGGCAGGTCGACATACTGCAGTGTTTCCCCGGCCTTGGCGGCCGCTTCGCGGTAGGCCGGGAGATCCACCGTGCCGGCATGCAGTTCCCGGATGCGGCCGTCGGCGACAACCACGCTGGTTTCGCCCAGCATCTTGCCGGCGGCCGGATCGAGCAGTCGTGCGCAATGCAGCACGCTGACGTCATGGTTGGCAGGCTTGTCGGCAGCCTGGGCGGCAGCGGGCAGCGACAGGGCGAGGACGGCGAGGATGAGCGCGCGGCGTTCAGTCATGTGGGATCGTCCGGCAGATGAAGTGGCCATGATAGGCACGACGGTCCGCCAGCGTCACTGTGACGTTTGGCACGGCCGCATGACGGCAGGCGATGACCTGGAGGGTGCCTCGCCGTCCTTGCGGTTTCGAGGGGGGGTTATTCGGGAGGCGAGGTGCCGTCGTATCTGGCGGGGCTCGCCGCATCGTGCGTATGAGTGCGCTTCTCTGCGTCGACATGGCGCTTATGCAGATCCTCACTGGCGATATCGGTCGGGGCCGCCTCTGCGGACTGGCTGGCTGTCACTTGTGGATCGCCGCCGGTTGGCGCAGCTGCATCTGCTGCCTGAATAGTCTCGCCCGTGGCAGGATCCCTTTCGTTGCCGCCCGGGGTGATCTTGAGGATCGAATGACGCATCTCGCGCGACAGGATCACGCGCGCATCGCGCACCATGTCCTCCAGCGCGCTGTCGTAGTCCAGCTTGCCCTCGTCGTCAGTCCACACCACCTTGCGCTCGCGCAGCTTGAGGATGAAACCGCGGAACAACGCCTTGTCGAAAAACTCCGGTGCGGACAACTCGTTGAGCAGGCTCAGTCGTTGTGCGGTCAGCGTGCAGGCATTTTCCAGCTCGGCGCCGGTCATCGTATGCGGCCCGTTCTTGGCCAGCGCCGCAATGGCGATGTAGTAGCGCTCGAAGGCCTGGATCAGGCTGCGCGCGATCACCTTGAGCTGGAAGGCGCCGTCCTCCTGACCGGGGCTGCGTTCCAGCGAGCGGCCATCGTTGTTCGACTCCAGCAGGCCTCGGCGCACGAAGAAGTCGATGGTGTCCTGCAATTGCTGGCAGAAGCCATCGCTGTCCCACGGCAGGAACAGCTCGCCCTGAATGAACGGATAGATGATCATGCCCAGCCGCAGCACGGCGGCACGCGACATGCGCCGGTTGTTGAGGAAGCAGCAAGCGACCCATGCTGCTGGGGTCATGAGGTGCAGCACGTTGTTGCGGAAGTAGCTCAGCAGCACTGCCTGCTCGCCGTCGACCGTCAGGACGTCCCCCAGCGGATGTTTGACCCGTTCGATCCAGCCCATCTGCTCGCCATACGCGATGATGGCGGCGGGGTTCATCGGCGTAAGCGTTATGCGATCGGAGTAGGGCAGTTCCTCGAGCAAAGCCTTGTTGAGCTCGAGCTGGGTCAGCAGATCACCCTCGGCCATTGCATGCTTGGGTGTGGCCAGCAAGGCCAATGCCAGCAGGTTGATCGGATTGACGTCGGCGGCGCGGTTGATATTGATCTGGATCTGCTCGGCGAGCTGGCTGACCACGCCATTGAGCCATTCCGGCTTGGCGTCAGGGTCGTTGCTGGCTGCGCGCCAGTCACTGCTGGCCGCGTCGAGCAGCGGCGTCAACTCGATCGCCTCGCCGAAGTTCAGCGCGACGTGCCCATAGCGCTGACGCAGCACCTTCAACCCGCGCAGCAGGCCGAGCAGGGATTCCTTCTCTTTCGGCTTGCCGCTCAGTTCGCCGATATAGCTCTTGCCCTCCATCAGCTTTTCGTAGCCGATGTAGACCGGCTGGAACAGCACCGGTCGGCGCGGCGCACGCAGGAAGGCCCGCACCGTCATCGACAGCAGGCCGCCACGCGGGGTGAGCAGACGGCCGGTGCGCGAGCGGGTGCCTTCGGTGAAGTATTCGATCGGCACACCACGGTCGATCAACTGCGCCATGTATTCCTTGAACACCACCGAGTACAGCGGGTTGCCGGTAAAGCTGCGGCGCATGAAAAACGCACCACCCCGGCGCAGGATCGGTCCGATGCCGGGCAGGTTGAGGTTCACGCCAGCAGCAATATGTGGCACCACCACGCCGGAGGCATGCAGCTGATAGCTCATCAGCAGGTAGTCGGCATGGCTGCGATGACTGGGTACATAAACCACTTCGTAACCCGGTGCGGCGGCGCGGGCCTTGTCGAAGTGGTGCATGGCGATGCCGTCGTACAGCTTGTTCCAGAAGTTGGAGAGCAGAAAAGACACCGACCGCACCACCGGGTGCGAGTAGTCGGCGGCGATCTCCATCATCAATTTGTGCGCCTTGCGCCAGGCCTTGGCCTGGCTGATTTTTTCCTTGGCGGCGGTGCTGGCGATCGCGGCACGCACCGGCTCGGCACTCAACACGGCGTCAACCACGGTACGCCGATGCGACAGATCCGGCCCGATCACCGCGGCGCGAATGCGGTGGAAATGGGTACGCAGCACCCGCGCGATCTTGCGCGTAAACCGCTCCGGGCTGATTTCGCCGGACTCGGCCAGCACGCTGCGCAGGGATACCGGCGCCGAAAAATGCACCACCGTGTCGCGTCCGTTCAACAGCACCGCCAGCAGTCGCCGGAAGCGGCCCACCATCACCCAGTTTTCCGAGAACAGCACACTGAACCAGCCGCTATCGCGGGTAGGCGCCCGGCCCACGTAGATCGACACCGGCACGATCTGGATGTCACGCTCAGGCATGCCTTCGAGCGAGCGCACCAGTTGGCGCAACTGTTCATTGGGTGCGCGCTTGCGATTGCGTCCGAAGACCCAGCCGTCGCGCCGGGCCAGCGCAAACACCGAGCGTCGGCGGCGGGTGCCGGGCAAGGCCTGCATCGGACTGGGCAGGCCGGCCTCGCGGCAGGCACGCTGCAGGATCAGCGCGTCGGAAAAACCGTCGCGCTCGATCACGTAGCAAACCGGCGAGCCGGCTTCCAGCAAGGCCGTTGGCTCAGCCGGGTCGCGCCGGATGCGCACCCACGGTTGCAGCAACTGGCCAGCCAGATTGAACCACCAAGGCGCGCGCTGGCGGCCGCTTGAGTCGACGCTTGAGAAATTCTGCATCGGACTATTCTAATAGGTTGTGCTGGTCAGGCTTTGCCGGGGGCGCTGCTGGCGGCTGCGGCGGGTGTTGTCGCAGCCGTCGGCATGCTGCTGCTGCCTGCTGGCGGCTTGGCGATCGACTGGATCATGCGCTGATGAGAGGTACGCGCCTGCTTGAGCACGTCCTCGCTGTACCAGCGGCCGTCCTGCTCCACCAGGTTCGATTCGGTGGAGAGCGGCTTGCCCAGCAAGGTGTAGCCGATCTTCACCACGGCGTGACCGTTGCTGCTGGAGACGGGGGTGAGCTTGATCGAATTGAGGGTGTCGTCCACCGACAAGCCGTAGATGGCCAGCAACTGCTTGAGGCCGGTGTAACCGATGGCGTACTTGCCCATGGTGCTGTCGAAATCCATCGTGTGCAGTTGTTCGGGGCTCTTCAGGTCCAGCTTTCGCGCCGTGGTCACCACCACCTCAACCGCCTGCTTCGCCCTGGCCTGATCGAACCATGGGGTCTGCTGCACCCACGGTGCGAGCGCATCGAGCACACTGTTGATCTGGGTTTTCTGGCCGCTGCTGAGGGTCTGGTTCTGCGTCACCTGGGCCTTGGCCATGGCGCCACCCACACTGATCAGTACCGGCAACTGGTCGCGGTACTGCTGTTCTATGGTGGCCATGCGGGGCTGCAGCGCGGCAAACATGGTTTTCTCGGCATCCTTGCCGGTGAGCTGTTGCATCGCCTCGGTGAACTTGGCGCGATCTTCGTTGCTGATAGCAGGTGCCTGCTGTTGCTGGTGACTCCAGTCGGCGCGCATGTTGGCGTAGTCTGCTGGCGGCAGTGACTGCTTCCACATGCCCTGGAAATCGCCCGCCTTGAACAGGTCAATCGAGCGCTGCAGCGCGGCTTCGGGCGTATTGCCACCGGTCCGGGATGCATCGTCCTTGCCATCGCAGGCACATAGAATCAGTGCGGTGGCGGCGAACAGGAAGGCGTGGCGCAGGAAACGGGGACGCATCGGCGTGCTCTCGCTGGGGATGAATGGCGGCCAGAAGCGCTGCGGGGCGCGTGCTCGCGCAGGGTAAGCGGCCCGACCCTGGTGACACAAGTTCCGCAGTGGCCGAACTTTCTGAGGTCACAAAAAGAAAACCCCGCGGGCCTGAAGCCTCACGGGGAAATCCGGCAGAGCCGGAAGGGAAATGGCCTTGCCCGCAAAATTTTTGGTCAGCAGGGTTGGCAGGGCAGATGTTACTGATCGCGAACACTTAAGGCAACACTTTTGTTTTACTTCACAAGTTATTGTTTATATTATCGTTTTAATAAGTCATTCGTAGCGCAGTGCATCGATCTTCTGCTGGCGGCGCTTTTCCAGCGGAGCGGTCCAATCGTTGTTGAACAGAGCGGGCTCCCAGGCGCCGTAGGTCGGGTTGGGCAGCACAAACCAGCGCGTGCCGATCCAGCTCATATAGGGGGACATCGCGCGACGGCGGCCAGCGTCGTTATTGGCAAGAACGGTAACAAAATCGCCGATCTGGTCGCCAAATTGCATCAAAACACGATATTTTCGGCTTAGAAGCTGGCGGCGGCAGCCCTTCTCGCTGCCGATCTGCTCACAGCCCTCGACGAACGTCCCCAAGCCGAGAAACGCCTGCGGGCCCGAAACGGGCAGGCCGACTTTGCGCAGATTTTCCAGCGTCACCTGATCCAGATCCTTGGCGCGATTGGAGACATAGATCACCGCAATGCCATGTTTTGCCGCGAATTGGGTGAACTCGACCACACCCGGCAGCGGGCGTGCGATTTCCTCCTTGCACCAGGCGGCCCAGTCCGCTTCGTTGAATTCGCCGCCATGCTTGATCAGCCGTGCCTGATACGGCGAGTTGTCCAGCACGGTTTCATCGATATCCAGCACCACTGCTGGCTGCAAGCCCTTGATGGGCGCAATGCGGTCGTCCTTGGGAAGGGCATCCCAGTGTGAATTCTTCAGCGCTGCCAGCAGGCGCGATTCGGCGTCGCGATAGGTCTGCACGAAAATCAGATCGTGCTCGATCGCGGTCTGGCTCCAGGCCACCGCGTTCAGATTGTCATTGGCAGGTACTTCGACGGCCACCGCCGCTACCGCCGGCGTGGCAGCGGGCGGGGCGACATGAGGTGGCGCGGCGGCGCAACCTGCCATCAGTGCCAGTGCGAACAGGGGCGTGAAAAAGCGGAGTGACATGCCAAAATCCTTGCAAAATTGAAGACCGGAACGATGGCGTCAGTTTACGACAGCCGTATGGCAGTTCCGTCCTTGCTGGCAGCCATGGCACGGTGCTGACAGACTGACCGCCCCAGGATCAAGGCCCTCCTCGATGGAATCCCGCTTGCTCGCCTCGTCTGAAATCGCGCCCGCCATACGCTATGCGAGCTATGTACTGACTGCCCTGGCCCTGTTGCTGGTGATCGAAATTCACCTGCTGCCTGCCCTGTTGGCGGGGTTGCTGGTATTTGAGCTGGTGCAGTCGATGAGTCCCCTGCTGGGCCGACGCATCTCCGGTGATGGCGCCCGGGTGGTGGTGGTGGCCGTGCTCGGCGCCATCCTGGTGGGGCTGCTGATTTTGCTGATTCTTGGCGCCATCAGCCTGTTTCACAATGAAATCGGCAACCCGCAACTGCTGTGGCAGCAACAGTTGATGCCGCTGGTTGAAAAGGCCCGGCAGCAACTGCCACCGATCCTGGTCGACAACCTACCCGACAGCGTCGATGACCTGCGCGTTGGCGCGATGGATCTGATCCGCAAGCACGCAGTGACCCTGCAGGTTGCTGGCAAGGGTGCAATGCGTGCCTTTGTGCACATCATCATTGGCCTGGTGCTGGGCGCGATCATCGCGCTGAGCCGAGCGCGCCCAGCCAACCAGATGGGCCCGTTGGCGGCCATGCTGAGCCTGCGCTGTCAGCGTCTGGCCGAAGCGTTTCACAACATCGTGTTCGCACAGATCAAGATTTCGCTGATCAACACCGCCTTTACCGCGCTGTTCCTGCTCGGCGTGCTGCCGTTGCTGGGCATCCACGTGCCGCTGGCCAAGACCCTGGTAGTGCTGACCTTCATCGTCGGCCTGCTGCCGGTGGTAGGCAACCTGATCTCGAATACCGCCATTGCGGTCGCAGGGTTGTCGGTGTCGCTGGGCGTCGGTATCGCCGCACTGGCCTTCCTGATCGTCATCCACAAACTGGAATACTTCCTCAACGCACGTATCGTCGGTTCGCAGATACGCGCCAAGGCCTGGGAGCTGTTGATTGCGATGCTCCTGATGGAGGCGGCCTTCGGCCTGCCAGGCGTGATCGCCGCGCCGATTTACTACGCCTACCTGAAGCACGAACTGGAAGCGGAAAGCTTGATCTGATTCCAAGCGCCGTTATTTTTCTGGGGATAACTCCCGTGCCCGTTGAGGTACGGGCTTTGCGTTCGCCTGGGAAACGGCGGAGAGGCAGCCAGAACGACGCTGATCCGGTGCAACTTCGGCGACTCTGCGGCTACTGCTATATTCGCAAAGTCTTGCGCCACGGCATCAGCCTGACGCTCGCCATGGGTCGCCAACGAATGCAGGGGGAGTAAATTTATGCGTTACAAGTTTTTGCGGATGTTGTTTGTCGGCGTGCTGAGCGCCGTCTTGATGCAGGGCGTTGCACACGCCTCCCAGCCTATTCCGGTGGAGGCATTGGCAAGCCTGCCGGCACTGCAATCGGTCTCCATGAGTCCGGATGGCAAGCACTTGGTCGGGCTGATTCCTTCGCCCATGAATAAAGACGAGACGGCGTTGGCCACCTGGGACACGGACTCTCTGTCAACCGGCCCGAAGGTGGTCACCCCGTCGGGTGAGCACATGAAATTCATCGCAGCCTATGCCCTGAAAGCAGGCAAGATCCTTGCGATAGCGCGGCAGGAGTGGACCGGCGACCTCGGCGGCTGTGGCGAAGGCAAGAGCATGGGCGCGACCGAGACGTTTGTGACAAAGACCTATCTGACCAGTGATGACCAGAAGGATTTTGGCGAGGCCTTTGCCGATGACACGCGCAAACTCGGCGTCACGAAGAGTATGGAGCGCTGCTTTGAGCTGGCTGGCACCTCATCGCTGGTGGACATGCTTCCGCTGGATCCGGATCGGGTCATCATCAGCCAATTGAGCCAGCTCACCTTCACCGCCAATTACTACTCATACAACCTGAAAACCAAGGAGCGGGAGCTGCTGTTCAAGGGCAGCACGCGTACCCAGCCAACCGTGTTCGACTCGCGCACTGGCAAGGTGCTGGCCAAATCGCAGGTCGAACCCGTGAATGGTGACTATGAGCAGCAGATATTGCTGCTGAATCGCAAAACCGGCGAGTTCGACCTGCAGCCGGCATTGACGACCAAGCTCTCCGACCGCTACACGGTCACCGTGGCAGGCGTCGACGATGCCACCGGCAAGTTCTACATCCTGACCGACCAGTTCTCGGACAAGATGCAAGCGCGCATGTATGACCCGGTCGCCAAAAAATACGACGCTGAAGTTGTTGTCGCGGACGATAATTACTCCATTGGTGGTCTGCTCTTCAGCACGCGAGCCAGCAACTTCAATCAGATCGTTGGCTTCGTTGTCGATGGTCCGCATCGTCAGCTTGTCTACGTCGATCCCGAACTCAAGGCGATTCAGGGGTCGATCAAGCAGGCGTTCGCGGGCCAGCAAATCGGCATGTCGAGCTACACCGATGATCTCTCCAAGGTGCTTTTCACCACCGAGAGTTCCAGCGATCCGCTGGCCTATCACCTGTTGCTGGACAAAAAGCAGGTAGTCAACCTGGGCAGCTCGCGCCCGGGGATCGGCAAGGATATGGCAGGCACGGAAAGCTGGGTTACCTACAAGGCACGCGATGGACGCGAGATTCCGGCGATCCTGGATCTGCCAGCAGGCTGGAAGCAGGGAGATTCAGCGGCTCCGGCCATCATCATGCCCCATGGCGGCCCTTGGACACGTGACTATGAGGGTTGGGACGCCCCCGGTTGGGTGCCCATGCTTACTTCGCGCGGCTATGCCGTGCTGCGGCCTCAGTATCGTGGCACGGAAGGGCTTGGACGCGACTTGTGGATGGCCGGCGACAAGGAGTGGGGCCTCAAGATGTCCGATGATCTTGACGATGGTGCCGCGTGGCTGGTCTCGCAGCATATTGCGGCCAAGGATCGTATCGCCATCTTCGGGTACTCGTACGGAGGTTTTGCTGCTGTGGCGGCAACTGTCCGCTCGCCATCGCCTTATCAGTGCGCGATCGCTGGTGCACCGGTGGCGAACCTGGGCCGGTTGGGCACGTCATGGAGTGATAACCGCCTGCAGCGCATCTTGCAGGGACAGACGGTGAAGGGCATGGATCCGATGACAAACGCCGACAAGGCGCACCTTCCCATCATGCTGTTCGATGGCACCCGGGACGTGCGCACCCCGCCGGCCATCCACGCCCGTCCGTTCTACGAGGCCGTCAAAAACAGGGTTCCGGCTCAATTTCACTGGATCGCTGACATGCCGCACAGCATGCCCTGGTACCCGAGTCAGCAGCGGGAGACCCTCAGTCTGATTCTGGGCTACCTGGAAAATAATTGCGGATCCGCGCGGCACTAGGACAGCTATTTCTCTATATATCGGTGCTCAACCCCGCGATATTGGAAACAGCTGTGCCGTGGCATGGATTGCACCTCGATGTCGGTTCATGGCCGACTCGAGGTGCAATTTCATGCTTTGGAAGGCAACCACGACTATCTCCCTGAGTATTGAATTTCCGGTTCCGATCAGGGACCGTGGACTGGCGAGGCCGAGCTGACCACGCGCTTTGGCATGGATCACAAGACGACGTGGATGATGCTCATCGTCACGCCGCCAGCGACCCGTTTGAGACGCCTCACTGGGTCCGGATTTCCCCTGTGGCCGCACCCGTGTGGCCTCTCAGCGCTGAGCCGGTGCGCTCGAATGGGCATCCGCGTTGGCGCAAAGCCCGGACTCTTGTCAGCAGACGAATCGAAGGGAACAGCGCTCTCACCGCCGCTTCAAAGTCGAAGCCCTTGTTGGTCGGGTGTGTATCGATCACATCAGCGGGCTGCAGACGCTCGATGCAGGGGGCGAGATCCACAACGCGGTAGGGTCTCATGAGACCCTCGGCGAGGCAGCACCCCCCTTGACCGCGCCGCTCCCCTTTCTCGACGCGTCGTCAGCCATCGACCATGCCCCTCAGGACACGCTGGACACCGCGCTCCGCAAGGCACCGTCACGTTTGACGGCCACGACTTCAAGATCCCCAGGTGCACGTGCCGTGCGGGGCTGAATCGCCAAGCGCCGGGTCATATGGTCTACCTCTGCCTGCGCAGAATCTTGTCAGATCCCTTGGTCCGAGCAGTCTTTTCGTAACAATTTGCGTTCGAGACAGTTGTTGAGTTAACGTCGTTTAACCGCAAGATAACGCGGTTACAGCAAATTATTTCGATTCAGGGGAAGGGGAAGGGGAACTTATGACCAAGTTAGCGCAACGAACGCTTCAACGTCTGCCATTGGCTATCGCCGTGGTTGCTGCATTGCAGATCACGCCGGCTTTCGCGCAGGATCAGTCGACTGCTGCCGGCTCTGCCGGTCAGGCGACCAGCAATACAGCGAACACCAAGGACCTGCCAAAAGCCGATGAGAAAAAAATTCAGCAGCTCGAAGCAGTATCAGTCACAGGCTCGTTGCTGAAGCGGCCGGAATACCAGACGACGTCGCCAGTCCAGGTGATCAATATCAAGGATAGCCTCGCTGCCGGTCAGTTCGACACGGCCGACTTCCTGAATACGACTTCCGTTGCCGCCGGTACGACGCAGATCAACGGGCAGTTCGGCGGTTTCATCGTCGAGGGGGGCACCGGCGTGCAGTCGGTTTCGCTGCGTGGATTGGGTGCCAACCGCACGCTGGTTCTGCTCGACAACCAGAGACCCGGTCCAGCGGGTACCCGCGGCCAGGTCGGTGCTTTCGACCTCAACGTCATTCCGCAGGTGATCCTGCAACGCATTGAGATAGTCAAGGACGGCTCATCCTCGCTCTATGGTTCCGACGCGCTGGCGGGCGTGATCAACCTGATGACGCGCCAACGCATGGATCGTCCGGAAATGACCTTCTCGGCAAGCGTGCCGGAGCATGGTGGTGGCGAGCAGTATTCGGCTTCCTTCGGTACTGGCTGGAACTTCGCCAAGGGCAGCATCGTGGCCGCCGCGCAAATCGACAAGCTCGAAGCGCTCCAGGTCGGCGATCGCGACTTTCTGAACTGCAGTCGGGACCGGGTCTGGGGCACTGACGGCAAGCGCATTGATCGGGCCGATCAGTCCGTCCTGCAAGGTACCAGCCTCGCAGGCTGCAATAACCTGTATGCCAACTCGATCATCAACTATTTCAATTCAAGAGTCCGCTATGTGCCATCAAAGGACGGCAGCACCATCGGTCCGTTCCCTGGCTATCATCCGCGTCCGTATCCGACCAAGACCTACGCCAATTCGCCGCAGGCCTACTACGAAGACCAGCTGAACTACCCGTTCTACGGTAGTTCCTACGCCATCGACCAACGCCAGCGTGCCAGTTTGTACGGTGCGAGCGCCTTCACTTTCGGCGACGTGAACTGGAAGACCCAGTGGCTGTACAACCGTCGCGAAAGCAAGTCACACGGATATCGGCAGTTCTTCCCTGTCGTTTATAACCCGACAGATGACGATTACTACCAGCCGATCATGCCGTTTCCGTCGGATAGCAAGGAAACGGTTGATTACGTGTATGGCACCACCAAGCTCGAAGGTCTGTTCAATTTCACCGATAGCTGGTCGTGGGAAGTCAATGCTGGCTACAGCCGCTCCAGCGGTGACTACAGTGGGGTGGGTATCGATGCCAGGAAGAGCGGCGATCTGACCCTCGCCGTCAACGAGCTGGACACGCCGCCAGTCGATTACTTCGACCCGGGCATCCTGAGCGGGAAGAACATGGGCGCCCTGGTCAATGCGGTCGGGCTCCCCAACAAGGGCAATACGGTCTATACACAGGGCACGGTCAGTGCCGTGGTTACGGGTAACCTGTTTACTCTCCCCGCTGGCGATGTCGGGGCTGCGTTTGGCGCGGAATATCGTCGTTACTCGATTGACGATCAGCCCTCCGAAGCCTCAAAAAACGGCTGGCTGTGGGGTTCGAGCTCGGCGCAAGTTACCCGCGGCAGCGATCACGTGAAGGAAGCCTTCAGCGAGATCGACATCCCGCTGCTGAAGGCATTGCCGGGTGTTGAATCGCTCTCGGTCAACGTGTCCGGTCGAATCTTCCAGTACGCCAGCATCCCTGGCAGCGACAATGTCTGGAAGACCGGTCTTAACTGGCAGGTTACCCCGACCTTCCGTTTGCGCGGCACGATCGGCACCTCTTATCGTGCACCTGGGCTGTACGAGCTGTACCTGGGCAACCAGACCGGATTCCAGGGTCAGCTCGCGGTCGACCCGTGCATCCTGTGGGGCGACAGCGACAACACCTTCCTGCGGGCCAACTGTGCGGCGGCCGGCATTCCTGCCGATTACGCGGCATCGGGATCTTCGTCGGCGACGGTGTTTTCAGGCGGTGGCAAAGGCTACCTGAAACCTGAGACGTCCAGGGCCAAGTCGGTGGGCCTGGTCTGGACCCCCACCTTCGCCAACGTGAACGTGGCGCTGGATTACTTCGACTATGACGTGAGGGGAGAGATCACCCAGCTGAACGCCAGCGACATCGTTTTCGGCTGCTATGGTTCGGCGGTTTACCCGAATGACTTCTGCAAGCAGCTCGTTCGCAATAGCCCGACTGCCGCAGCGCAGCCGAACATGATCACGGATATCTACAGCACCTATGTGAATATCAATCGTGAGCGTACCCGTGGCTATGACTTGCAGATCAACTATGACAACGATTTTTCGTTCGGCAAGTTGTCCGCGGATGCGCAAGTGACCTACACGATGGAAGATGTGTCGCAGTTGTTCGATTCGGCCGCGGCGAGCGGGTTCACCACCTCGAACCAGATCGGCTACATCGGTCGTCCCAAAACCGTCGGCATTACACACTTGAGCCTCAAGCGGGGTGACTGGACCTACAGCTGGCAGGGTCAGTTTGTCGGCACCACAAAAAACAGGGACCTGAGTCCGGTGTTTACCTATCAGGGATACACTGGCGCAACCCGGGATATCAAGGCGGGCTGGCAGTTCCTCAACAGTGTGTCGGTTGCCTATAACCAAGACCATTGGGGCGTCATGCTTGGTGTGCGGAATCTTTTTGACTCCACACCGAACCTGATCTCTCCCAGCGCAGGCACGGTTACCGGCAATACACCGCTGTATGCATCGCAGTACGACTGGTATGGCCGAACGATCTTCGCGCGGATGAACTACAAGTTCTGATTGAAGTACTAACGCGGCACCAAAAAGAGGCGACTTTGGTCGCCTCTTTTTTTCACGACTGGGCGCGTCTGGGTACGACGCCTCGCCGCAGTGCGTGAGAACGCTCTGGTCTGGCGGTGTTGTCCTCCGCGAGCTGGCGGCGTAAGTCCGCGCAAGGCGCATGGATTCATTCGGCCGGGAATCGGTCGACCCATTCCCGGCTGGCAGGGTTTCCTGCGGGCCCATGCCTGGCGTCCAGCATGAGCCGACGCGGCAAATGCCCAGATGACGCGCACTTGGAAAGCCTCTTCGCCTCGTTCAAACGCTGACGGATCACGCGCCGGTCTACACGGCGAAAGAAGCGTGCGCGCCTGCGTGTTCGACGACAGCGGCATGTGGCGAATTAATTTGCGAAGGCAGCACGCAAGTACGTCGGTTGTAGCGCTAAATGTCGTCAGGACAGCCGTTGCCAACCGGCCTGCGGTGCCTGAACCTCCCAGACTCCAGGCGCAATATATTGCGTTAAATATTGATTATGAAAAGATTCTTGCGTGGCGCTGGTGCAAATGCTAGAACTTAACAAGTCATGAACAAATTCGTCCGGCAGGGAAGGTGCCAGTGTTCAGCTCATGGTGGTGACGAAGAGTATTTGTTGATTGACTATCAAATGCCTGCAATTTTTATCTCAAGAACTCTGAGGGGAGTACTTACGAAATGATGAAGTCAAAAATGGCGGCCGCCATTGTCACCGCATTGGCCCTTGGCTATGGCTCGGTGCATGCTCAATCGGTTCCGGATGACGCGTCGCAGCAGAGCTCGACCCAGGCACCTGATGCCGCCAAAGCGAAGAAGCTTCAGGCCGTGACGGTGACCGGCTCGCTGATTCCGCAGACCCAGATCGAAACGGCGACGCCGATCACGACGATCACCGCGCAGGAAATGAAGGCGCGTGGCTTTAACACCATCGCAGAAGCATTGCAGCAATCTTCTTTCGCCACCGGCAGCGTACAGGGTTCACAAACGTCCGCTTCGTTCACCCAAGGTGCGCAGACGCTCAGCTTGTTCGGTTTGCCGGTCGGTTTCGTCAAGTACCTGATCGATGGCCGCCCGATGGGTAACTTCCCGGGCCTGTACAACGGCAGCGATGCCTTCAACAACCTCAGCGGCATCCCGATGGATATGGTTGACCATATCGACATCCTGCCGGGTGGCCAGTCTTCGCTGTACGGTTCGGACGCCATCGCCGGCGTGATCAATATCGTACTGAAGAAGCATATCGACGCTCCAGTGGTTGACGCTCGCTTCGGCTGGCACAAGGACGGCGGCGGTGCAGATCGCCGTATCAGCTTTGCGGACAGTTTTGGTACTGGCAAATTCAATATGCTGGTCGGTGCGCAGTTCGAGTCCACCCAGCCCATTTGGGGTTTCGACCGCAGTCTGACAAGGCAGTTCAATCAGAACGGCACCAGTGCGCCGGTAGCATCGCGTGAATTCCTGGTCTATGCACCGTTCCGAAGCGCCTATGGCGGCACAGGCTATTTCTTCCAGGATCCAAATAACTGCGCGAACACCACCAGCCTCTTCAACGGGACAGAAGGTTTGCGCACGCGGCCTGGCTCGGGAACCTACTGCGGTTCGTTCTACACGCCCGGCTACAAGACCATTACAAACTCGGACAAGACTGCCAACGTCTATACCCACACGACATTTGACGTGAGCGACAACCTGCAGCTTTATGGTGACCTGCTCTACAACTACGAAGAGCAGAAGTACTCGGCGGGCTCCAACTACGCGTTCTGGAGCACTGCCGACTACGGTGCCTTCTATGATCCCAACCTTAATCGTCTGGTGGGGTTGCAGCGAGCATTCGCGCCGGAGGACCTCGGTGGCTACCAGCACAATATGAACAAGCAGTACGAGACTTCATACATGCTGACCCTGGGTGGCAAGGGTACTTTCGGCCAGTCCAACTGGGATTACGATCTTGGGTTCACCCACTCGGATGACAAGTTGCGCTCGCGCAACTGGGTGCGGTTCGCCGGCCCGATTGATGCCTACTTCCAGTCGCATGTTCTTGGGCCGGTACAGCCTGGTCCCGCCGGCAACGGGCTTGATCCGATCTATCAGTACTACCCGGTCTTTACTCCGGATTACGCCGCTTTCTATCAACCCATCTCGCAAGCTGACATGAGTACGTTTACCGGTTACGCCGATACCTTCGGCAAGACCTGGGACAACATGTTGCGCGGTCAGGTCACCAACGCCTCGCTGTTCTCGTTGCCGGGCGGCGACGCCGGCATCGCGGTCGTGCTGGAGGGCGGTAACCAGGGCTGGTCATACGTGCCCGATCCGCGCCTGCTCGACGGCGAGATCTGGGGTCAGACCGATGTGCAGGGCGGTGGTCACCGCTCGCGCTATGCAGCCACCACCGAGCTGAAGCTGCCGGTGCTGAGTCAGGTGACGGTAGATCTTTCCGGGCGCTACGACAGCTACAAGGTGCTTAACCAGACAGTCAGTCACGGCACCTACAACATCGGCCTGGAGTATCGTCCGTTCGAGTCGCTGCTGTTGCGCGGCCGTTATGGGTCCGCGTTCAAGGTGCCGACTCTGGCCGATGAGTTCCAGGGCCTGAGCGGCTACTACAGCACCGTAACCGACTACCTGAATTGCGGTCGGTTGGGTAATGGCCCGGGCGACATCTCGGCCTGCCCGTCTCCCTATAACAACACCCAGTACTTCGGACAGCAGTCTGGCAATACCGGCTTGAAGCCGATCACCGCCAAGGTTTGGAGTTATGGCTTCGTATGGGCACCGCTATCCAACCTGTCTGTGAACGTGGATTACCTGCACTGGAACATCAGCAACGAGGTAAACCAGGAGAGCGCTGACGGACTGTCGCTGGACGAATACCTCTGCGATATCGGTACATTCGATGCGAGCTCGCCGACCTGCACAAACGCTTTCAGCAAGATCACCCGCGGGCCGGCAGGCGGTGGTGGATTGCTTGGCGTCATTCAGCAGGTCTATACACCGAAGGTCAACGTGTCGAAAGAGGAGGTGAACGCGATCAGCGCTGGGGCCAGCTATGTTCAGGACATTGGTAGCTGGGGCAGGTTGACGTTCGCCGCGTCTTACAGTGATCTATTGAAGCACTCCTATCAGGCTTATCCGGGTGACGCGGCAGTTGACGTGTTACGTCATCCTAACTACAGCACTGACTTCAAGAGCAAGGTCAACGGTTCGATCACCTGGACAGCGAGCGAGCAATGGTCGGCGACGGCGTATTTCAACCGCTACGGTCGCACGCCGAACTACCTGGCCAATGCCACCGACGGCTACACCTATCCGGGTGCGGGCAAGTTGCCTGCATGGACGCTGTACAACGCAAGTATCACTTATAACCCGGTGAAGAGCTTGGGGCTGTCGTTGGCGGTCAACAACGTGTTCAACAAGATGCCGCCGCTGGATCGTAGCTACCCTGGTACGTCAAGCTCACCCTACAACAGCTCCAACTACAACGTGTATGGCCGTGCCATGTATATCGAGGCCAAGTACAAGTTTGCTGCGAACTGATCATCACCGTGTGATCTAGGTAAAAAGCGGCTCCGCTTCGGCGGGGCCGTTCTTTTTGCGCAGCTTGCCATCGTGTGACAAGTTGAACCCTGCCTGCAACATTCCTTCGCCGCGGCGCAGACTCCTTACCGCACGTATGCAACGCCTGCGTGAGCTTTAATCGAAGCGCGCGCCTCGGCCATCAGACTCGAGAGTCTCGAACAAGCTCGCGCCGTGAGCGAAGAAGCAGGGTCCTGTCCAGAGCGAGCCCCCAGCGCCTTCGGTCGCCGCCTGCGATGGAGTTCAAACGGAAAAGGCAGTAAGTAAAGTCTCTGCTCTCGTGTGGGTCGGGGGAGGGGCCTTGACCGCACAAAAAAATCAGCCTTCAACAGCGCTCGACCAGTCCGCGAATTCGTCAGCTAGTCGAGTCTGATGCCGGCTGCAGTCAGGAGTTCATGCAGTGATTCCAGCTTTGATCCATACCGCTTCCATCGGTGAACCGCGCTGCGATAGATGGGCGCCCGGACCTGGACTGCGCTAGCTGTCGCGACAGGCACGGGATTGTCCTCGAAACGAAGGCATGCGTCATCCCAAGATAATCCACAGAAATCTATCAGTTGTCGCGAGCTTGCTTCCTGGGAGTCCACCAGGGTCTCGTAGTCGACTTCAAGAATGCGCCCCGGCAATACGCGTCGCCAATGTGCCATCAGGCGATCAAACAGGATGAAGTACCTTCCTGTGTCGAGCAGGTCAAACGAGTAGTCAAAGAAGGGCGAGTTCAGTGCGAAAAGCTGGCGGAAATTGCTGAGGCAGGTGTCCATCGGATTGCGTCGCAAACAAATGATTTTGGCGTTGGGCAGGGCTTGAGCGATGAACCCGGCGTACAGGAAGTTGTGTGGCAACTTGTCGATGAAGCGTCGCTTGTTGCTGCTGGTTGGGCGTGCGCTGGAGAGATAGATTTCGCCGAGCCGATACCAGTCGGGATTGCGCGCTCGTTCTATGGTGTCAGCGTCGGCCAGGGTTGCGGATTGATTGCCGGACACTTGCTTCACCGACATCGCGAAATTGAGCAGCTCGCCGGCCGAATGAACATCCGAATGGCTGGAAACAATGCGTTCCACCAAAGTCGTTCCCGAGCGCGGCATGCCGATGATGAAAATAGGTTCATCGGATGGGTGGCCCGACGTGATGGCGCGAGGCCCGGGAAAAGCGGCCGTCAGTGCTGCAAACAAGGCTTCATCGCGCTCGATGGAGTAGCCATGGCCGGTCGACGCCGCCGACTTGCCGCGCAGAAGATGATCGAATGACTTCGGGTACTCGGAAAGATCTTCATACTCTTTGGCCAGTGCCATGTTCAGGCATATCTGAGCCGAGACATCGTTGGCGCCGCCAGATTGGGAGAGCAGTGACTCCAGTCGCTTCACGTGGTGGGTGGTCGGCGTCTGCCTGCGCAGTTGTGCAAGTGTCAGATGAGCCCGCCAGCAACAAGGGTCCAGCGCCAGACAAGTCTCCAGTTCGGCCTCCGCAGCATCGATATCCCCCGACGCAACGAGCAGGGTCGCCATGTTGAAGCGGAATGGAGCGTGCTGCGGCGAAAACTCAATGGCCTTTCGGAAGGCTTGGACGGCCATCACATAGTCGCCTAGCTGGTTATAGATCACGCCCAGTGTGTCCAGCGTTGCCGCATCTTTGGATGACAGTGCCCACGTCCGATCTGCGATGACCTTCGCATCGCCGTTCTTGCGTGCGATAACCAGAGCCTTCGCAAACTGCACCGAAAAATCAGCGCGCGCAGGTTCAATCACTGTGGCGCGATGCAGGTATTCCAGCGCTGGGGTCAGCTGCTGCATCTCCAGGCAGGCGATGCCGGCGATGTAGTTGACCAGCGGGTGGCGCGGAGCCGATGGCAACAGGCGCGAGGCCAACTCCTTGGCGAGGGGCCAAGCGCGCTGGGCGAATGCCTGGGTCAGTTGGGCATAGAGTTTGGCGGGATCGGTCATGGAATTCCGGGTGATGGTGAGGACTATGCGGCCACCGTTCTGGTCGATAGATCGTATACGCCGTCAGCTACTCGTGGGTTCGGCGACTCGGCCGCGCTAGACGAAACAATACCCGACCCGGCAAGCCATTCCGATAGGAAATGCGCATCAGTGGTTGGTCGGGCGGAAGCGCTACTAGACGTGGTTGCCGAAATCGATGCCGGCTGCGCTCATCAGGGCAAGCAATCCAGCCAACTGCGACTGATAGCTTTTCCAGTGCCGATTGCGGAACGATTGGGTGACGCGCCCACCTGGGTCGCACTGTCAGGGTGGCTGCCGCAGGGCAGGGATGGCAGCCGTCATGCCAGGGCTGGCCGCAAGATCCCGGCCACTGTCGAGTGGCGGCATCATGTGCATTCACCACTCCCTAACTCCAGCGCCAGGATTCACCTTCGAAAGGCGCGCTGCCAAAGCGCCATCACGCGGTCGAACCGCAGGCAATACCTGCCGGTATCGAGCAGGTCCGGGGGATAGCGAGAATTTGGGGATTCCTGATCAAACAACAGGTCGAATTTTTTTGAGAAATTGTTGAGGCACGAGTCGACCGGGTCGCGGCGCAGGCAGCTGATCCATGCGCGAGGTAGCGCGTGGGCAATAAAGCCCACATGGAGAAAGTTGTGCGGCAGCTTGTCGACGAAGCGAGGCGTGTGGCCGGTGACCGGCTGTGTACTGGCGAGGTGGCCGGGGTCAAGCTGCTTCCAGTCAAGGCCATGAACCCCAGCCATCGCTGCGGCATCGAGAAGGAAGGGCGTCTGGCTGCCTGAAATGCGCTGAAGCGCAACTGCGAAATTCTGCAGTTCACATGGTGCCATGTACATCCAGGTGACTGGACAGGATACGTCCGGCCATCGTCGCGCCGGTAGGCGGCATGCCGATCACGAAGATGGGTTCCCCGCTGGCATCGCTGGCCGGGGTGGGCTGCAGTTCCAGGAAGGCGCGGGTCAATATCTTGATCAGCTCTTCACCGTGCTGGATCGACTGGTGAACTCTGTTTCGATCAGCGAATTTTTCCTGTACGAGATGCCCGAATGCCCCCTGATACTCTCCAAGATTTTCATGTTCGTTGGCCAGCGTCATGTTCACGTGGGTGCGTGCGTCGATGTCATCGCGGTGCCGCGCCAACATTGAGTGCAATCGATCGAGGTGATTGCTGGTTAGGCCTGTCGGCGCAGCTGTGCAAGCGAGCAGTGCGGACCTCGGTAATCCGGAGTCCATTTGATGCAATCATCAGACCCGACTCTCCAGTGGACGCGGTTGGGCATGCCGGCCAGTCGAGCATGGAGCTGATTGGGATCGATCATGAGTAACCAAACGCAAACAGTCCGACAGGGTTGAAGCCGAGGGCTCCCAGGCCCTGCTGAACCACCAGGATCATCCCCCCGCCAGCATCGCGGCAATCTTCGCCATGTGCGATTGCGCTGTTTCGCGGGTGACCTCCTTGTCTGCTTCGGGATCCTTGCCTTGCCAGTGCAGGTCGGCCTGTGGCAGTTCGTGCAGGAAACGGCTGGGCTGGTTGCGGTTGACCTCGCCGTAGCGCTTGGTCATCGCTGACCAGGACAGGGTCAGCAGTTCCTTGGCGCGGGTGATGCCGACGTACATCAGGCGCCGCTCTTCGTCGATGCGGCCTTCGTCGATGGCGCCTTCATGCGGCAGGGTGCCGTCCTCGCAGCCGACGATGAAGACGAAGCGAAACTCCAGTCCTTTGGCGGCATGCATGGTCATCATGCGTACCGCGTTGCCCGGTTCGTCGCGATCGGCGTGGCTGAGCAGGGCCAGTTGCGAAGCGAGGTCGCCGGCGCTGTTGCCGCCTTTCTGCATGGCGCGAAACCAGTCAGCCAATTCCTTCAGGTTGCCGAGCTTGCGCTCGCGTGTGCTGGCATCCGGTGTACTCGCTGCAATTTGCGCCGCGTAGCCGGTGCGTTGCAGGATCAACTCGACCAGGTCCGCCGCGTTCTGGTGCAGCGAGGCGCTGCGCAGTTCATCGAGGAGGTTGGCGAACGACGCCAGCGCGGCGGCCGGGCGTGGCGTGAGCTGGCGCAGCACGCTGTCGCTGCGGGTGGCATCCAGCAGCGAGCTGTGCCGCGATTGCGCGAACTGGCCCAGCTTTTCCAGTGTGGTGGAGCCGATCTCGCGCTTGGGAACGTTCACCACGCGCAGGAAGGCCGCGTCGTCGCTGGGGTTGGTCAGCAGACGCAGATAGCACAGCAGATCCTTCACCTCGGCCCGATCGAGAAAGCTCAGTGCGCCGGTGAGGTGGTAGGGGATGCGCGCAAGACGCAGGGCCTTTTCCAGCGGCCGCGCCTGGAAGTTGCCGCGGTACAGGATGGCGATTTCGTGCCAGCGCGCCTTGTGCTTTTCAGCCAGCGCGGTGGCGATCGCCGCTACGCGCTCGGCTTCATGCTCGGCCTCCTTGCACTCCAGCACGCGGATGGGTGCGCCCTCAGGCAGGTCGCTCCACAGCTTTTTTACGTGCAGGTGCGGGTTGTTGCCGATCAGCTCATTGGCCGCGCGCAGGATGCGCTTGCCGCAGCGGTAGTTCTGTTCCAGCTTGATCACGCGCAGGTTGGGCCAGTCGCGACCGAGCTGGTCGATGTTCTCCGGATTGGCGCCGCGCCAGGCGTAGATCGACTGGTCATCGTCGCCCACGCAGGTGATGCCGCCGCGCTCGCTGGTCAGCGCCTTGAGCAGACGATACTGGGCGTCATTGGTGTCCTGGTATTCGTCCACCAGCAGATAACGAAAACGCTCGCGCCAGCTCTCGCGGCACTCGGCATCGCTTTCGAGAATGTTCAGCGGCAGCCGGATCAGGTCGTCGAAATCGACCGCGTTGAAGGCGGCCAGACGCTGCTGGTAGAGGTCGTAAATGGTCGCTGCTTCCAGCTCGCGCGGGCTGCGCGCGGCGGCCAGCGCCTGTTCGGGCGAAAGGCCGCTGTTCTTGGCGCGGCCCAGCAGGTTGCGGATGCCGAACAGCACATCGTTCTTCGCGCCCTTCGGCGCCAGCTCCTTGACGATGGCGTTGCTGTCGTCGGCGTCCAATACCGAAAAGCCGCGGCGCAGGCCGGCGCGGGCATGCTCGATCTGCAGAAACCTCAGGCCCAGCGCATGAAAGGTACAGACCGTGAGCGCGGACGCATCCTCGCTGCTGATCAGTTTGGCCACGCGCTCGCGCATCTCGCGCGCCGCCTTGTTGGTAAAGGTGATCGCCGCGATTTTTGCTGGCGCCAGCTTCCGCTGCGAAATCAGGTGCGCGATCTTCTGGGTGATTACGCTGGTCTTGCCGGAGCCGGCGCCGGCGAGCACCAGCAACGGGCTGTCGCAGTGTTCTACGGCGGCCAGTTGTTGTGGATTGAGCATGGGTCGCAGCGATACGGGAAGCGGCGCACGATGGTAACAGAGCGCCTGCGGAACCCGGCCAGCTCTGCGTCATAATCCGTGCTCGCGGCTATCGCCGGGGTGATGACATCAAATGGGAAACGCATGACGGAACAGACGACGGGCCCAGCCGAGTGCTGCGACGTGGTGGTTATCGGCGGTGGGCCGGCCGGCAGCACGGCCGCCACGCTGCTGGCACGGCGGGGCTACCGCGTGATCGCGCTGGAAAAGGCGCGCCACCCGCGTTTCCATATCGGCGAGTCGCTGTTGCCGATGAACCTGCCGATCCTCGATCGGCTCGGTGTGCTGGAGAAGGTGCGCCAGTTGGGTGTGTTCAAGCCCGGTGCGGACTTCGAGGCGGACAACGAGCGTGGCTACAACACCTATGCCTTCGCACGGGCGATCGGTTCGAGTCCGCCGCATGCCTATCAGGTCTGGCGCCAGGATTTCGACCGTATGCTGTACGAACATGCCCGTGATTGCGGCGCGGATGCGCGCGAAGGGCAGGAAGTCGTGGGCGTTGATCAGCTCGATCCCCGCCAGACCCTGCTTGAGGTGCGTTGCGACGATGGTCAGAGCTACACCATCCAGGCTCGCTACGTCGTCGATGCCACTGGCCGTGATGCCTTGCTGTCGTCGCGGAAAAAGCTGCGGCGGCGCAATGACCAGCACCAGAGCGCGGCGATCTTCGGCCACTATCGTGGCGCCGCTCGTCGTGCTGGCGAGGATGCCGGGAACATCAGCATCTACAGTTTCGCGCACGGCTGGATGTGGATGATTCCGCTGCCCGATGGCGTGATGAGCGTGGGCGCCGTGTGCCGCCCGGAATACCTGAAACAGCGCAGGGGCGGCACCGACGCGTTCTTCGTTGAGACGTTGAAACAGAATCCGGCGCTGTGGCAGCGCCTCGAGGGCGCCAAGCTGATCGACGACGAGGTGCGCGTCACCGGCAACTATTCCTACGATGCGAGCCGCATGGGTGGGCCGGGCTGGATCCTGGTGGGTGATGCGTTTGCCTTTCTCGATCCGGTGTTTTCATCCGGCGTCTACCTGGCGATGAGCGGCGCGGAGCAGGCGGCAGAGGTGGTGGATCAGGCCCTGCGTGAGCCTCGAGAGGAGGCTGCGCTGTTGCGCAAGCTGGAGAAGCGCCAGCGCGCGGCGATGTCGCGATTCTCGTTCTTCATCTACCGCTTCAACGGGCCGGTGATGCAGCAGATGTTCCGCCAGCCCAGCAACACCTGGCAGCTGGAGCAGGGCGTGATTTCGATGCTGGCCGGCGACCTGTTCGATACGCCGAAAGTTCTGCGCAAACTGCGCCTGTTCAAGCTGGTATATGCGATCTGCACGCTGCGCGACTGGCGTCGCAGCCGTGCCGAGCGCCGCTACCGACTGGCCTAGGCGCGGGCTTCGTTCAGTGGTGGCACTACCCCGCTGGACAAGGCCTGAGAATGGCGGCGACTTGTGGGAGCGGCTTCAGCCGCGATGCCTTGGGTGGCCGGGGAGCAGAGCAGGAGCATCGCGGCTGAAGCCGCTCCCACAAGTCGCTCATGCCGTCGCCGTTCGCGCGCGCTACCATGCGTGGTCACGACCCGAACGCATGCCCATGGCCAAGCTCTATTTCTACTACTCGGCAATGAATGCCGGCAAGACCACCACGCTGCTGCAGAGCGCGTACAACTATCACGAGCGCGGTATGCGCACGTTGATTCTCACGCCCGCGCTGGACAACCGCTACGGTGAGGGTGTGGTGGCGTCTCGGATCGGGCTGAAAGCCGATGCGCACCGGTTTGCCAGCGACGAAAACCTGTTCGCCATGGTCGAGGCCGACATCGCCGCGCGTGGCCCACTGCACTGTGTTTTCGTCGATGAAGCCCAGTTCCTGGGCAAATCGCAGGTGTGGCAGATCAGCGACGTGGTCGATCGGCTCAATATCCCGGTGCTGGCCTACGGGTTGCGCACCGATTTTCGTGGCGAGCTGTTCGAGGGCAGCCGCTATCTGCTGGCCTGGGCGGACAACCTGGAGGAGATCAAGACGATCTGCCACAGCGGCCGCAAGGCAACCATGGTGGTGCGCGTGGATGAAAGCGGTCGCGCCGTGACCGAAGGCCCACAGGTTGAGATCGGCGGCAACGACCGCTATGTCTCGGTGAGCCGCGCCGAGTTCAAAAAGATCAGCGAAGGCAGCGGCCAGATCGAATTGCAGCAATCCGTGCTGCCGCTGGGCGAAAAGCGCTGAGCGGCAACCAACAAGGAATTCCATGAGCCACCCGATCACCATTCCCGCCTGGCAGCGCCCGCACTGGCAAGCCAGTGACGAGGAGATCCTGCTGCAGTTTTACGTCTTCGGAAAATTCGATGCCGTGCGCGTGCCCTCGCTCGCCTACGGCAGCGACGGTCTGCCCGAAGGCATCACGGCGACCAATCATCACCACGGCGAACTGCGCAGCTGGGACGGTTATCCGTTGAAGGGCGCGATGGGCCGCATGTTCAAGGCCGATGCAGCGCAGGCGTGGCAGCAGGCGTTCGATGCCCCCGAGGTGATGGTGGTGCGCGGTACGCTGAAGGACAGCAAGGAAACCGGCTATCTGCGCGACACACTGGGTGTGCTGGCCGGTTTGCTGGATATTGGCGGCGTGGCCATTCTCGACCCGCAGACGCTCAGCCTGTTCAGCGCCGCCGACTGGCGTCGTCAGTATCTGGTGGCTGAAGGTGCGCCGATCCGCAATCATCTGCTGATCCTGCGTGATGGTGAACCCGAGCCGGGGCGTTCGTGGATCCATACCCGCGGCATGCGCAAGTTTGGTCGCCCGGACATCAGCATCCACCAGGTGCCCGATGCCGCACTCGATCGGGCCGGCCTGCTCTGCGAAACGCTGGTGCAGATGCAGGCGCTGGGCGCGCATTTCGTCGATGGCCAGCGACTGGAGATCGAGGGTATGCCCGAGGGCGTGCAGGTAAAGCTGGGAGGCGGGCTGAGCGACCCCGATTTCAACAACAGCTTCGTCGAGTTGCACTGGCCTGATTGACGCCCTGGATCCCGTAGGAGCCCGCTCGCGGGCGATGCTTTTGCCTTGATGATGAATGAAAGGAGAGCATCGCCCGTGAGCGGGCTCCCGCGAAGTGTTTAGCGCTGGCAGTGCGGGCACCAGAAGGTCGAGCGCTGGCCCAGGGTCACTTGCCTGATCAGGGTGCTGCATACGCGGCAGGGTTCGCCGGTGCGGCCATAGACATACAGCTCGCGGAAGAAGTACCCGGGCGCGCCATCGGGGTTCAGAAAGTCGCGCAAGGTGGTGCCGCCGCGTTCGATCGCCCAGGCCAGAATCCGTTTCACCTCAGCGGCCAGTCGTGCGTAGCGAACGCGCGACACCGCACCGGCCGCGCGTCGGGGGTCGATGCCGGCCGCGAACAAGGCTTCGCTGGCGTAGATGTTGCCTACGCCCACGACGATTGCGTTGTCCATCAGAAACAGCTTCACGGCCGCGGTGCGGCCGCGCGAGCGTTGCCACAGCAGGTCACCGTCAAACGCATCGGTGAGTGGTTCCGGGCCGAGCTTCGCCAGCAGTTCGTGGGTTTCGCCGGGCGCTTGCCATAGCAGGCAGCCGAAGCGGCGTGGATCGGTAAAACGCAGGATGCGCGGCTGCTGTGTCGGCGTGCGTTCGAGTGCGATATCGACATGATCGTGGCGGCCGATGGGCGCGTCCGGCGGCAGCACGCGCAGCACGCCAGACATGCCCAGATGCAGCAGCGCGCTGCCTGCGGCGGTGTGCAACAGCAGATATTTCGCGCGACGCTCCACCGCGTCGATGCGCTGACCGGGCAGCAGTTCGCCGATTTCGGCCGGTATGGGCCAGCGCAGGTCGGCGCGGCGCAAGATCACACCCAGCACGCGACGACCGATCACATGCGGCGCGATGCCACGGCGGGTGGTTTCGACTTCGGGTAGCTCGGGCATGGCGCGCTCCCGCGAATCAGTTCAGTTTCGTGGTCTTGATGGCAGGTGAGCGTGGCATGTAGCGCGACGACACCAGGGCGATGCGCTGGCCTACATGCACATAGTGCTGCGGGCCGGTGACCGCGCTTACCCCGAACGCCAGCAACTGGCCGTCCAGTTCCAGAATGGCGCGTGGTGGCGCCAGGCCGATTTTGGCCAGGTCGAAATCAGTGGCCTGGCGCCAACTGAGCACGTGCGCCGCGGCGATATCGGCCATGTCACGCAGACGGGAGTCATCGGGAACCTGGGTCGGCGTTCCGTCCAGGCGCCACCAGTGTCCATCGGAACGCTTTTCATATTTCAGAGGCGCGGCGCCAGGCAGGGTCAGCGTGATATGGCTGATCGTCGCCGGATCGAGTGAGGTCAGCGTGCCGGTTTCCTTCCCGACATCGTGCTGCCACTGCCAGCTGGCCAGCGCGAGCAGGCCCAGCACGGCGAGAAAAAGGAAGAGGCGCTGGCGGGTGGCGCGTTTCATCGATCAGCGCCGGCGCCGGCGCCACACGATCAGGCCGCCGCTCAGCAACAGCAGCAACGGCAGGCCGATCAGGAAGCCGAAACTCAGGCCGTTCAACTGGGCCTGGGAGATTTCCAGCAGCCGATCCGGCGCGCCGCGCGGTGGCAGATTCACCAGTTTGTCGTCGCCCAGCAACCAGTCGAAGATGCGCTCGCCCAACGCGCGGTTGCCGCCATTGCCGAGGAAGGTGTTGGAGAGGAAATCGCCGTCGCCGATCACCACCACGCGTTGCTCGCTCTTGTCCGGGCTGGGCGACAGCCGGCTCAATGCGAAGCCGAAATCCAGCGGCCCCTTCAATTCGCCGGCATCGGGGTCGAAGCGGATGTCCGAGGGCTTGCTGTTGTCGATCGCCTTGAATTCGGTCCAGCTCTGCGGCCCCGAGCGCAGAAACGGCTCTACCTTCCAGTCCGTTTGCGCCACCTGCGCCAGCGCCGATACCTGCGGGAACAGCGTGGTCAGCGCCAAACCACGCGTGATTGCCTGCGGCAGATAATCGCCGAGCGTGATCATGCGCGGATCATGCAAACCCAGCGCCGCGCCGGAACCGTCGACCAGCACGCCGGGCAGCACGCGGACACCCAGTGCATCGGCCAGCGGCTTGAGCCCCAGATCCGCGTTGTCCGGTTCGGTCAGCCACAGCAGGTTGCCGCCGTTGTTCACATAGTCGACCAGGGCTTTCACCGCGGCCGGCGCCAGCGGCATGCCGGGGCTGGCCAGCACCACCAGGTCGGTGTGTTCGGGTACGGCGGTGACCTGCGAGAAGTTCAGTGGCACAGCACGCATGCCGCGGCTTTCCAGTTGCGACATGAAGGTGCTCACGTCCGCATTGCCCTTGCCGTCGGCGCGGCGCTCGTCGTCGCCCGTGACAAAGGCAATGATGCGGTCGCTGCCACGTACCAGCCGCTCCAGTGCGTTGGTCAGGCTGCGCTCGGATAACTCATCCAGCCGCTGCTCGTGACCCTTGTAGTGAAGGATCAGTGCGCCATCGACGGTGACGCCAAGCTCGCGCATCTTCGCCGGGTCGAGCTGCGGGTCGACGAAGCGCAGGCTGAGGTCGGGTTTGGTTGCCTGATAGCGCTGCAGAAAGCCGGCGATGGTCTCGCGCAGGTCGCTCTGTGGGTTGGCGTAACTGATGATTTCCACCGGCCCGTCGAGCTGGGCCAGCACCGCGCGGCTTTCGGGCGAAAGGCTGGTGCGGCCGTTGGCGGTCCAGTCGGCTTGATAGTCGTAGCGCGTGCCGAGGTACCCGATCGCACCGACGGCAAGCAGCAGCAGAAGGGCGAACAGCCAGCCGTCCAGACGTCTGAAAAGATGGCGCATCAGCCACGCTCCCTGTCGGCATTGAGCCGTCGCGTAGCCAGCGCCAGGGCCAGTACGATCAATAACACGAACCACAGCACATCGGCAGTGGAGAACAGTCCGCGTAACAGCGGTTGCACGTGGGTACTCATCGCCAGCCAGTTGATGGTGCCGCCGTTGATGCCGGCCATCTGGGCGCCAAGGTTCACGCTCCACAGCGCCAGCGCCAGAATCAGCGCTGCAGCGGCGGCGATCGCCGGGTGCGAGGCAAAGCTCGAGCAGGCCACGCCCAGCGCGGTGAGGGCTGCCAGCATCAAGGCCACACCCAACGAAGCCGCCGCCAGCTTGCCCCAGTCCAGATGGGTGGCGTGGGACAGTGCCAGCGGCATCGCCAGGGTCAGCAGCAACCACAGCAGCAGCCAGCCCAGCAGGGCCAGATACTTGCCCAGCACGATGCGTGAGGCAGGCACGCCGGCGGCCAGCATCAGCGGCAAGGTGCCGTTGCGGCGTTCCCCGGCAATCAGGGACATGCTCAGCAGCGGCACCACCAGAAAGGCCAGTTGGGCCAGTTGACCGAGCAAAGGTACGGCGACCAGATCGGTCAGGCCGGGACCATCAGGCAGCGCAGCGCGCTGGATCTGGGAGGCGAGAAAGCCACCGAGCAGCAGGGTGAAGGTCCATGCCAGCCAGGCCTGGGTAAGCGCCGCCAGCACCCAGGCGAGTGGTCGCACCAGCAAACGACGCCACTCCAGGCGTATCACCGCAAACAGACTCATGCGGCGTTCGCCGTCGGGTGGTTCATCGCAATCTCGAAAAAGCTTCGTTCCAGCGCGGCATGGTCGTCGGCATGCACCAGACCCTCATGACGCAGGCTGCCGTCATGCAGGATCGCCACGCGGTCGCATACGGCGGTGACCTCGGCCAGCAGATGGGTGGACAGGATCACCGCGGTGCCGGCGGCGGCCTGCTCGCGGATCAGTACGCGCAGTGCGGCGACCTGGACCGGATCGAGCGCGTTGGCCGGTTCGTCCAGCACCAGCAGGGAGGGTCGATGCAGCAGGGCGCAGGCCAGGCCCAGGCGTTGGCGCTGGCCTTGCGACAGCACGCCAGCCAGGCGTCTGGCCAGTGGCTGCAACTCAAGGCGCTCGATGATCGCTTCGCGTGCCTGCTTCAGCGCGGAACCGCGCATGTCGCGCAGATGACCGTGGGCGTCCAGGTGTTCGCTGACGGTCAGTTCCGGCCACATCGGGGCACGTTCGGGCAGCCAGCCGACCAGTCGGCGCGACAGTTCAGGCTGCTCCAGGAAGTCGCGGCCATCAAGTTGGATGCTGCCGCTGTCCGGGCGCATGGCACCGGCGATCATCGACAAGGTGGTCGATTTTCCGGCGCCATTGACGCCGAGCAGGCCCAATACCTGGCCACGCTCGAGGCGGAGTGTCAGATCCTGAACGGCGGGGCGCCCGGCCCGACGGCGACTGACGTGATCCAGACGCAGGATCGGTGTGACGGATGAATCAGTTGGCAAGGTCATTGCCTGATTGTCGTGGCGCCCCCACCATCAAGACAACAGGCACGAGGCCGATAGTGCGACATGTGGCTCAATTGGCGCCTGCTTCTTGACGAAATGCTACAATTATGGGCCAGCCATGCTGGCGGGTATGGAAACCCCTCGACTAGACTGGATCTGTTCCCTACCCGGTGATTCCCATGCTGAATGCGGTGCTCAACTTCCTGAATGACGGTCTCACCGGCGCGAGCTGGCGCGAGATCCTGGTTTACGTGTTGATCGTGACCCAGCTCACCATCTTCACTGTGACGCTTTATCTGCATCGCAGTCAGACCCACCGTGGCGTGGATTTCCACCCGGTGCTGGCGCATTTCTTCCGTTTCTGGGGCTGGCTGACCACCGGCATGGTCACCCGTGAATGGGTGGCGGTGCATCGCAAGCACCACGCCAAGGTCGAGACCGAGGAGGACCCGCACAGCCCGATGATCTACGGCATCAAGAAGGTGTTCTGGGACGGCGTCTCGCTGTACCGCGATGCCTGCGAGAACCGCCAGGACATGGAGCAGTATGGTCGCGGCACCCCCGATGACTGGGTCGAGCGCAACGTCTACGGTGCGCACCCCTACTGGGGCCCGACCCTGATGCTGCTGATCAGCCTGGCCTTGTTCGGCGTGATCGGTGCGGCCATCTGGGCGCTGCAAATGGTCTGGATCCCGTTCTGGGCCGCCGGTTTCGTCAACGGTATCGGCCACTGGGCCGGCTACCGCAATTTCGAGAGTGCCGACACCGCCCGCAACCTGATTCCCTGGGGTTTCTGGATCGGCGGTGAAGAGCTGCACAACAATCACCATGCCTTCCCCAGCTCGGCCAAGTTCGCCCTGCGCAAGTGGGAGTTCGATATCGGCTGGGCGGCGATCTGCGGCTTGCGCGCGATCGGCCTGGCCAAGGTGCTGCGCGTGGCGCCGTCGCTGGACGTGCGTCCCAATGTGCATCTGCCCGATGCGGAAACGCTGAAGGCGGTGCTGACCCACCGTTTCCAGGCGATGACCGATTTCTATCGTGGCGTGATCGTGCCGACCCTGCGTGACGAGGCGGCGCATGCAGGCGAGAGCATCAAGGCGGTGCCGAAGCGCATGCGGCTGGCGCTGGCTGATGGCGGACGCTGGCTCGATGGCGAGAACCACGCCAAGTTGCAGGCCGTACTGGCCAAGCGCCCGACGCTTAAGACCGTGGTCGAGTTCCGCAGTCGTCTGGTCGCCTTGATGGAACAGCGTGGTGCCGAGCAGGCGCTGAAGGGCCTGCAGCAGTGGATTCACGAGGCTGAGCAGAGCGGTATTCGCGTCCTGCAGGAGTTTGCAGCGCGGCTGAAGGGTTACTCGGTCGCCACGGCCTGAGCTGGCGGCAGGTTCCTGCTGACAGACGTTTCGACAAACCCGCCGCCTGGCGGGTTTTGTTTTTGAGGGCGGATGACGGTGGCGGCGAGGATGACTTTGCGAGTCTTGTTGATCGGCGCCAGTGGAGTGTTTGGTTCGCGGATCGCTCGCGAGTTGGCGAACGATCCGCGCTTTCGGCTGATCATCGCAGGCCGCCAAATGGCGAGTCTGACCGCCCTGCAGGAGCTGCTGGACGATCCCTCGGTGCGACTTGTCGTACTCGATGTGGACGCGCCGGATCTTGCCGCGTCTATCGCGACGTTGCAGCCGCAGCTGGTGATCCATGCGGCGGGCCCCTTCCAGTCACAGGACTACCGTGTGGCCGAGGCTTGTCTGGCCTGCGGCAGCGACTACATCGACCTCGCCGATGGCCGCGATTTCGTGTGCGGCATCGGCGGCCTGCATGATCGTGCCAGTGCCGCGGGGCGATTGCTGGTCAGTGGAGCATCGACCGTGCCGGCCTTGAGCAGCGCGGTGGTGGATGCGCTGCTGCCACGCTTCAGCGTGCTGCAGCGGATCGAGCACGCGATCAGCCCGGGTAATCGGGCGCCGCGTGGTGACGCGACCGTGGCGGCGATCCTCGGCTATTGCGGACACCCCGTACGGGTCTGGCGTGATGGCTGCTGGCAAACCGGTTACGGCTGGATGTCGAGCCGCCACCAGATGTTCCCTTTTGGACGACGCTGGGTCGGCGTATGTGACGTGCCTGACCTGACCTTGTTTCCTGCGCGTTATCGCGGTGTGCAGCAAGTGGTATTCCGCGCCGGTCTGGAACTCAAGCTGCTGCACTTTGGCACCCTTGTCGCCGCCTGGTTGGTGCGGTGTGGCCTGATTCGTGACCTGTCTCGCCATGCCCGACGTTTGCGTCGGCTCAGTGAGGTGTTTCTGCGCGCGGGCAGTGATATTGGCGGCATGGTGGTCGAACTGAGTGGCTGCGACGTGCTCGGGCAGCCTTTGCGGTTGCGTTGGTCGCTGAGTGCGGCTGCGGGCGATGGTCCGCAGATTCCCGCTACTCCCGCTGTGGTGTTGGCGCGCAAGCTGGCCGCTGGCCAGTTGCCGCAGCTCGGGGCGATGCCGTGCATGGGGCTGTTGACGCTGGACGAGGCGCTGGCGGCACTTGCCGGTTTCGCCATTGACACGCAGCTCGAAAATACTACGGCATGAATCGCTCGCGCTGTGCCGGCGCGGGCAGGTAGCAGCTGCGACTCTGTCCAAAGATGCGATAGCGATGGCGGGCCACAAAGCGATAGGTCGGGTCGCGCAGCCACGGAGGAACACACAGGATGCTTCGTCCCAGCCAGCGCCAGCGACGCTGTTCGAGGCTGCCCAGCACCCGTGCGATCGCTGCGCTGTCGGTATAGCCGTGGCCATCCTGCACCAGCAGGAAGGACAGCGGCGAATCCGGGTCCAGTCCGTACGCCTGCAGCAGCGCGCGTCCGCTGTGCGATTGCATCGCGGCGAAGTGATAACGCGCGGCGTGGTCGTACCTGAGCAGAAAGCGCACCCAGCGACTGCACAGCAGGCAGACGCCGTCGAATACGATGACCGAGGACGCGCGCTCAGGGTTCATCGATCAGCGGCTCCAGCCAGCCGTGATAGGCAATCAGCTGACCGAGCAGAGGCAGTTTCACGTCCACGCTGAAATGATAGCGGCCGTCGCGCGTTCCGCTGTGCGAGAGCACGTCGCCGCACAGCGCGCGCGGCACCGGCAGGCCAAACAGGTGCAGGCTGCACAATGCCCAGTCGATGCCGTCGGCATCGCGGCTCAGTGCAAAGCCAAGCGTTGCCGGTCCCAGCCGTTCGACCAGCAGCGGTGAACCGTCAGATCGGGTGAGCTTCGACTGCATCGGCTGGCCGGTGAAGCGGCGGGTCCAGATTTCATGCGCGTCATGGCGCTCGATCGTCAGCGCCAGTGCCTGCTGCGGGCCGGGTGGCGGCAGTCCCAGCAGTCGCCGCAGCCAGCGTGCCGGCAGGTGGCTGGCGCCACTGACGTCCGCCATGCCGCTCGCGCGCAGCCGACGGGGTGGGGGGCCGTGCATCGCTTGAACCGCCAGCGGCAGCTGCTGCCAGGCCTGGTCGCCCAGCAGCTTGGGGAACAGCGCGGTCGAATTCATCCGCGGATGATGTGGCGTGCTGCTGAGTGACGCAAGCACCCCGGCAAAAGAAAACCCGCCACATGGGGCGGGTTCTCTCTGGTACCAGGACAGCGTAGGTCACTGGATCCCGGATCGTCGCTGCGCGCCGTCCGGGATGACGTTCAGGCCGTGCCGCCCGCGCCGCGCGCGAGCGGACCGTCACGTCACTTGATCTTGCCTTCCTTGTACATCACATGCTTGCGCACGACCGGATCGTACTTCTTGAACTCGAACTTTTCCGGCGTGTTCTTCTTGTTCTTCTGCGTGGTGTAGAAGTGGCCGGTGCCGGCCGAAGAGATCATGCGGATCTTGTCTTGTGTCTTGTTAGCCATGGCTCAATCCTCAGACCTTGTCGCCGCGGGCGCGCATTCCGGCAATCACGGC